>DATDNK010000476.1:0-47491 GCA_036518275.1 Candidatus Acidiferrum sp. | reverse complement strand
TGAGTTATAAAGAGCGCTGCAATATCCAGCCTAATCTTTCCTAAGCAAATTGAAACGTTAAGCAGGTCGGGTGTCACTACTCTCAAAGAATCAAGCACACCTCTAGTCAGACGTAAGGGGGAATGATGCCAGCCGGATTGGATAACCTCAAACACATCGTCGTGCTGATGATGGAAAACCGCTCGTTTGACCACATGCTGGGTGGCTTAAGTTTGGTAATGCAGAACGGGCAAAAGAAATACCCCAAGATCAATGGCCTCACCGGAAGCGAGTCCAATCCTGACACGACCGGTGAACCGGCCCGGGTCCAGCCGAACGCAAAATTCCAGGGGCAGCTCGATCACGACCCGGATCATCACTTTCCTGGTGTAGACCTTCAGATTTTCGGCGGCGCGCCACCCGGGCCGGGCCGCGTTGCGAACATGCAGGGCTTTGTCAAAAGTTATGCCACACAAGGCACGAGTGTTAGTGCCTCCCGCGCCATCATGTCTTATTTTCCTCCGGATAAGCTGCCCGTTCTCACGCGGCTTGCGACGGAATACGCCGTTTTCAACGGCTGGTTTTCGTCCATTCCCGGGCCAACCATTTGCAACCGGGCCTTCGCGCACTACGGAACTTCGTTTGGCAACGTGGACATGAATCTTTTTTACATTCAAGACCCTATCCTGAGTATCTACGAGCGCATGGTGAAAGCCGGCCATACCGCCAAGATTTATTATTACGACCAGCAAAGCTCGACGATGGAGATTGTGAACCTTCTGAAGAATCAGCCGCAGATTTTTGCCAACTACAGCCAATTTGTCGCGGATTGCAGCGGCAACACACTGCCTGAATACAGTTTTATCGAGCCTTGCTACAACGACCATCCGGGCCCCGGGGGCGGTCAGATACTCGCTTCCGACCAGCACCCCGACCACAACGTGCAAGAAGGCGAACGATTCATCGCCAACACGTACAACGCCCTTCGTACCAACCCGCAGCTTTGGGAAACGACTGCCCTGTTGGTCGTCTATGACGAGCACGGCGGAATCTATGACCACGTGGCGCCACCCGCTTGCCAGTCCGACGGCTACACCGCGCCGGCTGAGAAAACCGAAACGGGGGAAGCGTTCAACTTCGACCGTCTAGGGATTCGCGTGCCTGCGATTCTGGTTTCTCCTTACATTCCCCGAGGAACGGTTGTGCCGGGGCCAGAAGACCCAACAAATGGAGTGGTTTTCGAGCACGCCTGCATCCCCGGGACAGTGACGAACTTCTTCCTGGGAAACTATGACCAGCGCACAATTCGCGAGAAGAATTCCAAGAGTTTTCTCACGCCGCTAACCGACACTTTGCGGCCGGATGATGATTGCTGGGTTTTTGACGTGTGAGGAGAAAGATGGATAAGAAATATAAGCTGGTTCAAAAAGTTCCGAAGACACCGAAGAGGGCTTACAACCACGGCCGTTTCATCTCGAGTTTGATTGAACATCAACTCAAGCATTTCAACGAAGTGGAGAAATCACTGCTGAAGGCTGGTGAGAAGCTTACGGATGTTTCGAAGATCAAGACCGAGCTTCAGGCCAGCAAATACCTCAAAAAAATGACCGCGTTGCTGCATCCCCAAGGTGCTGAGAAACGCCGAAAGACGGTTCGCCGCAAGAGCGTCCGGAGGGTCGCGAGGATTAAGCCGAAGAGCAAGCAAGCCAAGCGAAGGAGAAGGTGATGATGCTCCTAACGAGAAGCCTCTTGCTGGTAGCTGTGGTCTTGTCGAGTCTCTCAACCCTCGCCCAAGAAAACCCTCCTCAGCCATCCTCGTCTCCGCCAAAAATTGATCCTGCGGGCGAAATGGACAAGCTCAAAGAAAGTTGTGGCTCATTCAAGGTGATGGGCTGCGCAGAGGAACTCTTCACCGGCAAGCCTGTGCACATCGCAGTGGGCAGCATTGCTCCCCAAAATGGGTTCGGCGCCGGGATCGCTTACCTGGGTCACAAAACAACGGACAATTGGAGAATCAACTGGGATTCAGACGCAGTCGGCTCTATCAACGGCTCGTGGCGCGCGGGACTGTATATCAAGTTCGTGGACACGCACGAGAAGGCGGTCGGAGGCCACTTCGGAACGGTCGGAGCTCAGGAAAAGAAGACTCGCGTGCTGTCCGAGCTTCCGGAACACGCGGTCATCAATCTGTATGCTCAAGCTATTTCGCTGAATAAGCTCACTTACTTTGGGCTGGGGCCAGCAACGACTCTCGCCGGCCGCTCGTTCTATGGCATGCGGGAAATCATCGGCGGCGGGAGTGCGGTAAAGCCATTCTATCAGCGATTGAATGCCAGCCTTTTCGGCGAAATCAATGGCCGGTTCGTGGAGATTCGTCCGAGCACGAACCAACCCAGTCCTACGATTGGCGCGCTTTACACAGAAGCAACGGCACCCGGCCTAACCACTCAGCCCGGAACCCTTCAACTCGGCGAAGGTGTTCAAATCCGCCCGACAACCTTTCATGATTCTGTCCGGCTGAATTACCGGCTGGCATACCAACAATTCTTCGCGCCGGGAAATTCGACGTTTTCTTTCCAGCGATTGACCGCGGATTTGTACAACCAGTTCGTGATTCACAAAAAAACGACGCGCTATCTCCTTCCCCGCGACAATAACCCCAATGGGCCCGATGAATGCCCTCCACCCACAGAGGAAAGGGACCATCCCTGCGAAGCCATCACACGCGACCAGGAAGGTACAGTAGGCCTGCGGTTTTTTCTCGCCACGTCCATGACTCCGGGAGGGGATGTAGTCCCATTTTACTTTCAGCCGACGATTGGCGGAACGGACATCAACGGTAATCCGTCGCTTAGCAGCTACCAGGATTTTCGGTTTCGAGCGCCAAACGTCATGTTCTTTCGGCAAGACCTGGAGCATTCGATTTGGGGACCGCTCGGGGTTTCGATTATGGCGGAGGAAGGAAAGGTCGGCCTGACTCGCGGCGATCTGGGCTCCAATCCCTGGGTTCACAGTTTTGCCACCGGCCTCACGTTGCGCGCGGGAGGTTTTCCGCAGGTGTTCTTGCTGTTTGCATGGGGAGGCAATGAGGGAACACATACGATAGCCAATGTAAATACGTCATTGCTCGGCGGTTCGGGGCGGCCGTCCCTCTATTAGTTCCAAAGGACTAACACTCAAGTCACAGATTTAGCAACCATCGTCCGAACTTCATTCTCGGCGTAGTCAAGGGTGCAGAGAATCTGCAGTGTGCTTCTTCGGTCCGATCAGATTGGCGCATTAAGGAGAATCAAGTTCGCCTCATCAAAAATATGCCGCGAGAAAAGGTAAAGTTTCCACAGGCGCTCCCCTTGTGTTTTCAAAGCGAGTGGGCCTAAACTCCTTGCCTGCAAATGTTTTCGTAAGCCGCCTCTTACCTGAGAGAGTCTCCTTGGCCTGCGAAAACGGGGTGTGAAGTCTGAGGGAGAGAAACATGAAAAAATTGTTGTGTGCCTGCTTCGTGTTGGCACTTGGGATGTGCCTTGCTTCCACCGCATGGGGGCAAGCGCAGATTGCTTCGGGAACCGTGCAGGGGGATGTTCTTGATGAAAAGGGCGGAAGTGTCGCGGGCGCAACTGTAGAAGCAAAGAATCTCGACACGAATCTTATCCAGACGGGAACGACGAACACCGACGGACATTTTGCGTTTTTGAGCCTCGCGCCGGGCCGGTACACGCTTACCATCAGCAAGTCCGGCTTCGCGACAGTCCTTCAGCAGAATGTAAACCTGACCGTTGGGCAGGTTCTCACCATTCCGGTCACGATGAAAGTGTCCTCGGTTGCACAACAAATTGTTGTCACGGACGTGCCCGTGATTGAATTGACGAAGACCGAATCCTCATCGACTTTAAATGAGCTATCTGTTTCGGAGACGCCCGTGCTTGGGAGAAAGTTCGAAGACTTGCTGACGCTTACCCCTGGAGTGGCCATCACGCAGGGACCAGATGGCGACGAGATCAATTTCAGCGGGCAGCGCGGTGAATTCAATAATGTCAGTCTGGACGGCGGCGACTACAACAACGGGTTTTTCGGCGAGCAATTAGGGGGACAGCGAGCAGCTATTGACATCACGTTGGATGCTGTCAAGGAATTTCAAGTGGTGGCATCGGGCGCCAACGCAGAGTTCGGGCGGACCGCGGGAGGCGTTGTCAACGTCATTACGAAGTCTGGGACGAATGATTTGCATGGGAGTCTTTTCGAATACTTTCGCACGGAAGGCTTGACGGCGAACACATCGGATGGAAAACCTCTTAAAGATTTCCGGCGCAACCAGTTTGGCGGAACGGTGGGAGGGCCCATTGTTAAGGACAAGATATTCATTTTCGGGGCCTTTGAACAGATTCTGGCGGAATTGACTCGCGATAATTTGTCGGTTCCGATTGGGACTCCTTGCGGGCAGAACGTTGTCTTCAATGGGACCGCTGCCACGGACGCGCTGATCGGATCGAGTCCTGATTGCAAGCGAGTGGCGCTTTTGAACTTCCTAAAGAGTAGCGTAGGCCAGGATGATGGGCAGCCGGTCAAACACCCCATCCGCAATTCGGCGGCGTTCGGGCGGTTCGACTGGAACCTCAACGCAACGAACCAGCTCGCTGTTTCCTACAATTTCGACTATTCAAAAAACACGAACCAGACTTTTGATGTGCCCACTTACGGCAACTCTGCGAACGGAATCGAAGGCCCTTCAAAAATCAATGTCATCAATGCAAATCAGTACTCGACGATTTCCTCGACGAGGTTAAACGAAGCGCATTTCAGCTATCAGCGCGAACTTCGGCCCCGAGCAGCGACGGCGTCAAAGATACCAGCTGACACCGCGATGGACTTTGGCACGACCTTCCGAATCGGTAGCCCCTTTTTCCTAGAGCCAACCGTTGATGAAACAATTTGGCGCACTCAGCTTCGCGATAACTTCACGGTTATTCATGGAAAGCACAATTTTAAAGTGGGCGGGGACTGGCTGCATACCGACAACAGTCAGGTGTTCCGCGGATTCTTTACCGGACGTTATATCTTCGATAGCGTAGTCGGCTTCCTGCATTATGCCTCGCCAGCCGCCGCGAACGGCTTTGGGCCAACCGCGGGAGAATGCTTTACCGCGAGCGGGACTTTCACGGGGTGGATCACACAGGGCGCCCCATTCAATCAGACGTGCGCGGCCGGGAGCAGTGTTGGCGGGCCACTGATCTTCTATCTTCAGGATGGCGTGCCAACAGGACTGATCAACATCAGGCCGGGTGCCTCCGACATCAAGAATGAAGACTATGCACTTTTTGCTCAGGACAAATGGCAGATTCTTTCCAACCTAAGTCTCAGCTATGGGCTGCGGTGGGAAGCACAGATTTTTCCGGGTGTGCTCACTCCTCCTAACAAAACGGCCTACGGTATTTTCCTGAGCAATCCTATATTCCCCTCGGACGGGACGCTGCACAGCCAGAAGAAGGAGTTCCAGCCGCGTGTTGGGATTGCGTGGGACGTTCGAAACAACCATAAGTCGCTCTTCAGGGCAAGCTACGGCATCTACAACGCTCATCAAAACATGCTGACGCAAGTCGGATCCATCACCACCAATGGCGTCCAGCAGAGCACGATTTTTACGACGTCCGCATTCGGAGGCGGCCCCTCGACCGGCTGGCCGAATCCCTTCCCGGCGGCGACTGGAGTTTCTTCCTGTACACTGGGGACGCCCGTGAACCCGTTTCCGTGCTTTGACGGTGTAAGAGTGTTCAGCAAGCATTACGCGAATCCTCGTATCTACACTACTAACGCCGCTTACGAACAGGAAATCTATCCAAACCTGACGGCTTATGCGGACTTCACCCTGTCGAAGGGAGTTCACCTGACAACCTTCCAGAACGTCAACGCTAATGGATTTTTTGCTGACAACGGTAATTTTATTGCCCCGGGTGCCTTTGGTCCCCAACTCGGTGACGTGTTCGTAACCGGCAGCACTGCAAAGTCGCTTTATCGCGGCCTCACGCTGGGCATGAGAAAGCGATTTAACCAGCGATTCCAATTGGAGTGGAATTACGTTCTCTCCGAGGATCTGGATACGGACTCGAACGAACGCGATCCGTTCACGGATAGGCGACTTGATCCAACGAATCCGGCGCGCGATTATAGTTTTTCCGACCGGGATGAGCGTCACAAGTTCAATCTCTTCAGCTACTTTGAACTGCCGGGGGGGTTCAACTTCGACGATCGCCTACAGGCTCACTCACCGCAGCCCATCACGCCAGCGAATTGTGCGACTACGCCTGGTTGCAAGCGCAACTCGACCTGGAAGAACAATGAGTATATCTCCTTCGATTGGCGTGCCATGCGACCATTTAGGTTTGGCGACCGCTATAGATTGATCCCAGCGGTGGAGATGTTCAATACTTTTAACAACCGAAACAACGTGAACCCGCTGGTAACGCCTGCGCTGTTCAATTTTGACGGGTTTCTGCGGGTGGGTGTGGGCGATCCGCGCCAAGCGCAGTTGTCACTGCGGTTCGAGTTTTAACTAAAGCAAGAAGGAACAGGCGGGCTCTACCCTTCTTGATTGGGTGAGCAGGCCTGCCGTTGCCCAGCCTTTGATAGGGACACGATGTGCAGTGCCTCTCTTCTTAGCTCCCGGGTTATTGGGCCGCTCACGGAAGTAGCCGCTACCCTGCCGGCCACCGCAGGGAGATCCTGGCGACTTCTCGACACACGGTGAAGCGGCATCTCTTGCTAGAGAGGAATGAATCCCCGACAATAGAAGTTTTACGAGAAGGTGTTTCTTCACGGTGGGGCGCGTCCACCCCTGACCAAGAGCGAGTGAGATGGCGATTCAGCCCAACTCAATAAAACGATTCATTGCTTACTTTTCGATGGAAATTGCGCTGGAAAACGCCTTGCCCAGCTACAGTGGCGGGCTTGGCGTGCTTGCCGGCGACACGATTCGCGCCGCGGCGGATTTGCGCGTGCCCATGGTGGCCGTGTCCCTCCTCTATCGTAGAGGCTACTTCACACAACGCCTTTCGGAAGATGGCTCGCAAACCGAAGAACCGGTCGAGTGGAACGTCGCCGACTTCCTGACGGAAGAATCAGCGCGCGCCAGCGTCCCAATCGAAAACCGCCGCCTCGAACTCCGCTGCTGGAAGTATGCCGTCAAGGGTGTTCACGGATTCGAAGTTCCAGTGTATTTCCTGGACGCCGACCTGCCCTCGAATACAGAGTTTGATCGCAACCTCACAGGCGCCTTGTACGGAGGAGATTCCTACTACCGTCTTTGCCAGGAAGTTGTGCTCGGTATCGGCGGCGTGCGCATGCTGCGCGCGCTGGGCTACAACGATCTCACACGGTTTCACATGAATGAAGGCCACGCAGCGCTGCTCGCTTTGCAATTGCTAAGCGAGGAAGCGCAAAAAGCGGGACGAAGCTCCATCCGTGGCGAGGATATTGAAAAAGTGCGCAGCAAGTGTGTTTTCACCACGCACACGCCGGTTCCTGCCGGACATGACCGCTTTCCGATGGAATACCTCACTCGAGTGTTCCCGCAACAGCTCAACTTTTTTGACTTGAGTGACGCCTCCGCTGCGGACCTGGTGAAGCGCATTCTGCGCTCGGAGCAGAATGTCTCCGGTTTGCAGGAAGCCGCGCGGCTGGGCGCTACCGTAAATATGACGCAGCTTGCGTTGAGTCTGAGCACGTACGTCAACGGAGTGGCCAAACAGCACGGCGAAACTTCGCGCCAGATGTTTCCCGAGGTGCCGATCGAAGCCATCACGAACGGAGTCCACGCGGGCACCTGGACTTGTCCGGCGTTTCAGCAACTTTTTGACCGCTACATCCCTTCCTGGCGTGAAGACAATTTCAGTTTACGAAGCGCTCTAGGCTTACCCGCCGAGGATGTGTGGGCGGCGCATCTCATTGCCAAGCACGAGTTGCTCGAAGTGGTGCGTACGAAAACGGGCCTGCACCTGGATTCTGAGGTATTTACGATTGGCTTTGCACGCCGCGCCACCGGATACAAGCGCGCCGACCTGATATTGTCCGATCTTGATCGGCTGCGCCAGATTGCGAAGGACGCAGGCCATTTCCAGATTATTTTTGCCGGCAAGGCTCACCCCAATGACGCGGGCGGCAAAGACATCATTCGGCGCATTTACAAGGCGAAGAAAGCGCTGCGAAAAAATGTTGCAATTGTATTTCTGGATGATTACAACCTCGAACTGGGCGGAAAAATGACTTCGGGAGTGGATCTTTGGCTCAACACTCCGCAATTTCCTCTGGAAGCTTCTGGCACCAGCGGAATGAAGGCGGCGCTCAACGGCGTGCCCAGCTTGAGCATTTTGGATGGCTGGTGGGTCGAAGGCCACATCGAAGGGGTGACCGGCTGGTCGATCGGAGATGCACGCCGAGGCCCCGGCAGCGCTGCGCCAACCGACAATCAAACAGAGGCTGATTCACTTTATGCAAAACTTGAGAGCGTCATCCTTCCGTTGTATTACGGGGAGCGCCACAAGTTCCTCGAAGTGATGCAGCATGCCATTGCCATCAACGGCTCGTTTTTTAACACCCAGCGTATGCTGCAGCAGTACATTACGGACGCGTATCTGCGCTGAGATTCACGCAGTGCGTTTCGAGCTAAGCCGCAACGAAAATCACCGAAGAAGGTTTTTGTATAGGGCCATGCCGACGGCGGCATCCATGCCCATCTTTTCGAGTGCTACAATCTCGCGCCGCGTTCGAATGCCGCCAGCCGCAATGATGGGATGACTGCTTGCGTCGCGCAGTCTTTGGAACCATTTCAGGTTTGCTCCGGCCATAGTGCCTTCGCGGTCCACGTCTGTACATAAAAAGCCCGCGCAAAAGGGCTCGAGCTGTGCCATAACTTTTTCTGCGTGAAGGGCGACGCGCCGGCGCCAGCAGTGGATGGTAATTCGTCCTCGGAGCGTGTCCAACGCGATGATAATGCGCTTACGGTTCACTTCACGATTGAGCTGCCGCAGAAAACGTAGATTCAGCTTTCCATTGCGGAAAACGGCGCTTCCGATGACAATCTGGCTTGCTCCCCATGCGGCGATTCTCTTGGCGCATGGAACCGTGCGGATGCCGCCGCCAACCCGCACTCTCATGCCGAATTTCGTTCGTGCTTGGGCGCAGAGAGCGCGAACGAGCTCGTCGTTCGATCCTTTGCCCATAGCGGCGTCAAGATCGATGACATGGAGCCATGGATATTTTCCAAATTTTTGGAGAAGGCCAAAGACGTCGGCAACGGCGAGTTCGCGCTTGCGGCCGTGCACTAATTGGACGGCCTGCCCGTCCTGCAGGTCGATACAAGGAATCAGCACGGAAGACGAACCTCAACGCCTTTAGCGGCAAGAAACTCTTTTAATGTGGGAATGGATTGCACGCCATCGTGAAAGATCGAGGCCGCCAGGGCCGCATCGGCTGCACCTTCCTTGAAAATCTCTACAAAATGTTCCGGGAGTCTTGCGCCGCCCGAAGCGATCACGGGAACAGATACTGCTTTGGAGATTGCGGCGGTTAATTCCGTTTCGAATCCGATTTGTGTTCCGTCTCGATCCACCGACGTAAGGAGAATTTCTCCTGCGCCCATTCGCACACCGCTCTTAGCCCATTCGATGGCGTCTCGAGAAGCGAACTCGCGCCCGCCGCGAACCATGACGTCCCAATGATTCCCGTTGCGTTTGGCATCGATTGCCAAGACTACAGCTTGCGCGCCGAATTCGCGCGAAAGTTCTGAGATTAATTGTGGGCGCTCGACTGCAGCGGTGTTTACCGTGACTTTGTCCGCACCGGCGCGGACGACGGAGCGGCTGTCCTCCAGTGTTCGAATGCCGCCGCCTGCCGTGAGCGGAATGGAAAGCTCAGCCGCGACGCGCCGAATGGTTTCCAGAAAAGTGGGCCGCCGGTCGCGCGAAGCGGCTATATCGAGTACAACCAGTTCGTCGGCTCCTTCCTCGTTATAACGCGCGGCAAGAGCCACGGGATCGCCCGCATCGCGTAAGCCGACGAAATTCACGCCCTTTACAACGCGCGCGCCATCGGTATCGAGGCAGGGAATAATGCGATGCGCGAGACTCATGCCGCAATCCTCAGGAAATTCTGCAGCAAGCGCGACCCGGAGTCGCCGCTCTTCTCCGGATGAAACTGGACACCGTAAATGTTTTGGCGCTCCACAATCGCTGCAAAGGAAGCGCCGTGAGTACAAGTGGCCGTGATCGATTCATTCGAATCGGGCGCAGCATAAGAATGCGCAAAATAAAAGTAAGCACTGGAGTCGATTCCAGCCAGCAATCGCGATTCGCGATTTGCCGCAATCTGGTTCCAACCCATGTGCGGAAGTTTTACGGTGGATGGCAAGGAACAGACTTTTCCAGGCAGCAAGTTCAAGCCACGCAGTTGCGGTGACTCTGCGCTCGATTCAAAGAGCACCTGAAGACCGAGACAAATTCCTAAGAAGGGAGCACCTCGCTCGATAGCGCCGACCAAGGGTTCGCATATCTTTTGTTCGTCGAGGGCGCGGACGAGCGCCGCATAGTGTCCCACTCCCGGCAAGAGCAACGCTTCTGCCTTTGCAATTCTGTCGGGTGAATTAGTGCGTTCCGACTCTGCCCCTAGCCGCTGGAGAGCACGCTCGACAGAAGGCACGTTCCCCGCTCCGTAGTCGATGATGGTCACTTTCATAGCAGCTCCTTGGTGCTGGGCAAGACTTTTCGCAAGCGCTTGTCTTTCGCCACAGCAAACCGCAACGCTCGCGCGAACGCCTTGAATACCGCTTCTACCTGGTGATGCGAAGAACGCCCGCAAAGAACGCGCAGGTGAACGTTGGCTTTCGCAGCCTGTGCGAAGCTTTGAAAAAAATCCTCCATCAGCTCCACTTGAAAGTCGCCAACACGTTCCGTCGCGATTTTCGCTTTCACCACGCATCGAGGCCTCCCGCTGAGGTCAACGGCTGCGGCGGCGAGCGTTTCATCCATCGGCATGAGGAAATAGCCCGCGCGAAGGATGCCGCGCTTCGAGCCAAGAGCCTTTTGCACGGCTTCGCCAAGGGTGATACCTACGTCTTCCACCGTGTGATGTTGATCCACGTCCAAATCGCCGCGGGCATTCACTTCCAGATCAAAAGCTCCGTGGCGGGCTACTAAATCGAGCATGTGATCAAAGAAGCGGATTCCTGTGGCAATGCAAGCCTTTCCACGCCCATCCAGGTTGAGCTTCAGCCGGATATCTGTTTCGTTCGTCTTCCGATGGATTGTCGCTGCGCGAGCCATGTTCAATTCGTTTGGGGCAGCCGCGTTCGCGCCCCCAGCTTCCACTCTTTTCGAATTAGCTTGAGCAATTGCCGCATTTCCGCGGAAGTGCCCATGGTGATGCGCACGAAGCCGCTTCCCATGTCCTTGCTGCGATCGCGGAGCAAGATGCCTTTTCCCTCCAACTTGCGAAAAAGCGGCGGTCCCGAAGGTCCAAAATCTGCCAACAGAAAATTTCCTCCACTCGGATAAGTCGTGACGCCCAATTCGGCCAGCTCTTTGGCTACCCACACGCGCAGGCGCTTCACCCCGGCTACATAAGCACGCATTCTGGCAGGGTCGCCGGTGGCGGCCGCAGCGGCAACCAATGCAGCAAGATTTACGGGGAAAGGAGGCATTGCGCGGCGCATCAGAGCAAGCGAGTCTGCGCACCCTAGCACTGCGCCGAGCCGCAAAGACGCGAGCCCGGCCACTTTCGAAAACGTGCGCGCGACAAACAGTTGCGGATATTCTCGAATCCACGGCAGCGCCGTGAAATCAGAGAACTCCGCATAAGCCTCGTCCATCACCACGACCGTTTGCTTGGCCGCCTCCAGGATGTATCGCAGCTCTTTTTCTCCGATCAGCGTGCCTGTTGGATTGTTTGGATTGGCGATAAATAGAACGCGCGGATTCTTATGAAGCTCCGCAAGGACTTTGTTAATCGGGAATTCCATGTTCGCGCCGTAACGAAGCGCACATATCTGCGCCCCCGCAATCTCCGCCCAATAGCGGTACATCGGAAAAGTGGGCTCGCAAATCAAAATGCTGGTGCTCGGCTCGACAAAGGTATCGAAAAAGACGCGCAATGCATCGTCACCGCCATTCGTGAGCAATAACTCTTCCGGGCTGACACCGAAGTAACGTGCAAGCCGTTGGGTCGGCTTTTGATATTCCGGATACATCGCCAGTTGCTTGACCGTGAGTTTCGCCAATGCGCGGCGCACGGCGGGCGAGCAGCCGGAAGTGTTTTCGTTGAAGTCCAGCCGCAGTTTGCCCGAACGTCCTTCGGCCGGCGCTTCGTAGGTGCGGCGGTCCAAGATGGCTTGACGCACTGGCAATCGCACTTTCATCGGCGGACTCTCACAGCGTTGCGATGGGCCATCAAGCCCTCCGATTTCGCAAGAGTTTCTACCGCTTCGGCGAGTTGGAGGAATCCTCTGTTGGAGATGGTTTGCACGCTGATGCATTTTACAAAGTCGGCTGCGGAAAGTCCGCCGCGCATCCGGGCCCAGCCTCCCGTCGGCAGGACGTGATTGCTTCCCGTGGCGTAGTCGCCGAGCGGCTGCGCTCCCCATGGGCCAAGAAAGATGGTTCCTGACGCGCGAATTTTCGGAAGGAGTTTCCCGCCGTCCGGAAGGCTGAGATGCTCGGGAGCAAAACGGTTGATGAATTCGCAAGCCTGATGAATCGATTCCGCGACGAGGATTGCTCCTGAAACCTGTGTTGAGCAATGCGCCATGCTGTTAGGCATCTTTTCGAGTTGAGTTTGGACTTCACGTTGAACTTCAGAAGCCAACGTGCGCGAAGTCGTCATAAAAAAGCTTGTCGCGTCTTTGGCGTGTTCAGCCTGAGCTAGAAGATCGGCCGCAATCCATGGAGCATTGCCGCGCTCGGCGAAAACGATGGCCTCGGTGGGGCCGGCGGGCAAGTCGATCGCGCAATTATGGCTGACGATTTGTTTGGCGGCAGTGACGTACTTGTTTCCCGGTCCGAAGATTTTATCCACTCGTGGCACGCTCTTGGTGCCGTAAGCGAGCGCTGCAACCCCCTGCGCTCCGCCGATTCGCGCGATTCGTTCGATCCCCAAGATCCCCGCCGCGGCCAGTAGTTCTGGATTTGGTTTTGGGCAGACGGCCACAATATTCGGCACGCCGGCAACCTTGGCAGGCACGGTCGTCATGACTAGAGTTGAGACGAGCGAGAACTGGCCCCCGGGAATATAACAGCCGATCGCTTCAATTGGCCTGACCACCTGATGAATCTTCACACCAGGCGTGGTCTCGACCGACCACGACCGCGGAAGTTGCTTTTCCGCCACGCGGCGAACATTCCCCGCGGCTTTCTCAATGGCTTTGCGAAACTTCGCGCTTGTTGCTTTTCGAGCCGCACGAACTTCCTTCTCTTCAATCCAAAGTCCGGTTCTGGCCAAATCGGTGCCGTCGAATTTCTTTGTGTAGGCAAAGAGGGCCGCATCGCCCCGCCTGCGGACATCTTCCACGATTTCCGCGGCAATCCTGTAAGCTTCAGCATCTTGTTGCGCTCGGCGAGCGAGCAGCCACTTTTCGGTTTGCGGCGAAAGCTTCAGGATTCGCATCACAGCACGATTTTGTTCAAGGGATACTCGACAATCCCCTCGGCCTTCGCCGCTTTCAGCTTTGGAAGAATCTGCCGCACCACGGCTTCTTCAATGATCGTATTCACCGCAACCCATTCTGGATCGCTTAGAGCAGAAACCGTCGGCTTCTTGAGCGCCGGCAGCACGCCCAGAACTCCAGGCAGATCGTTTCGGTGCACATTAAGAAGAAGACCCACCTTGCTTGCCGCGGCGATGGCGCCTTGCAACATTAAAATCAAATTCTCCGCTTTTTGGCGCTTCCAGCAATCACCCGCAGCAGCGCGGTTCATGATGAAAACCGTGGCCGATTCGAGAACCGTATCCACAATGCGCAGCCGATTCGCGCGCAGGGACGAACCGGTTTCAGTGACTTCCACGATGGCATCGGCGAGTTGCGGTACTTTTACTTCCGTTGCGCCCCAGGAAAACTCCACGCGCGCCTTTACGCCGTGTCTCGCGAGGTATTTTTGTGTGATTTGCACGACTTCCGTCGCAATCACTCTGCCTTCCAAGTCCCGCGGTCCTCGAATTGTCGAATCTTCCGGAGCGGCCAGCACCCAGCGCACGCGTGCGAGCCGTTGCTTGGCATAAACCAGTTCGGACAGTTCCTCGACATCCGCTTCAGTTTCCACGACCCAATCGTGCCCGGTGATTCCAGCGTCGAGCGTGCCTGACTCCACGTATCGCGCCATTTCCTGCGCCCGCACCATCAGGCATTCGATCTCGGGATCGTCAGTGGTTGGCACATAACTGCGTGCACTCAGTGTGATTTTCCAGCCCGCTCGCGCAAAGAGGTCCAGCGTCGCTTCTTGCAGGCTGCCTTTCGGGATGCCTAGTTTCAACAGGCTCATTGGCTCTTCTCCGTTCCGTAGACTGCTTCGGGCGAAAAAGTTCGTTCCGCGATAACTTTTGCTCGGCCATTTGGTTCGAGAGAACGAAAGAAGCAGCTTTTGTAACCTTCATGACAAACGCCGGGTTCTACGTCTTCCACGCGAACAAGTAGTGTGTCCGCGTCGCAATCCACGCGAATCTCGCGGACGCGCAGCACGTGGCCGCTGGATTCACCCTTTTTCCAAAGTTTGTTGCGGGAGCGGCTGAAGAACACCACCTCGCCGGAACGTTGCGTCTCGCTGAACGAATCGGCATTCATGAAGCCGAGCATCAGGACGTCGCCGGTTCGCCCGTCCTGAATGATGGCCGGAACCAGCCCGCCACTTTTCTGAAAGTCGATCTCCATCCGCTTTTCCTCCAAATTTCTCGGCTCTAAAAACAAAAAACCCGCCAGACTTTGATTAGCCGGCGGGCCGAAGAGTGCTTTGTTTAGCGGTTTGCTATGCACACCTCAGCGGGCGCGGCATGTGGCCGTGATGATGGTGCCGATGCGCCCGAGTTGTGTGCATGAATTCCATTGCGAAGTTCAAAGCTAAGGCAAATCCGGGCACATGTCAATCGCCTTTGTGGCAGTCAAGATTTCTCGCACTTGTTGTACGATGCACTTATGAGATCTCGCTCAGCTTCGAGCAAGCGGACGAACAAGGAAGGTTAAATGGCGGAAAAGGTTAAGAAGGACGAGCAGACTTGGAAGAAGCAGCTCACGCCCAACCAGTATTACGTGACCCGGCAGAAGGGAACCGAACCACCCTTCACAGGAAAATACGAGGATACGGAAACGCCTGGGATCTACAAATGCGTCTGCTGCGGTCAACCTCTATTCCGTTCTGAAACGAAATTTCACTCTGGCTCGGGCTGGCCCAGTTTTTATGGTCCTGCCAGCGAAGAAGCTGTTGAGCAGGAATCAGACACCAGCCACGGAATGCAGCGCACGGAAGTAAAATGCAGCCGCTGCGACGCCCACCTTGGACATGTTTTTGACGATGGCCCCCAGCCGACCGGTTTGCGCTATTGCATTAACTCCGCCGCTTTGGATCTGGATGAAGACTAAAAAGGCACCCCGGCCGAAACCGAGGCGCTTTCTCTTTTCTATTTTTCTCGCTTAAGGGAAACAAAGGAAATCAAGCCGCCGGGCAGGAGCACGCCACCATTTCTGCGACCGGGTCGCGTTCCCAGACGGCGATCAGGAGCACTTTTGTGCCGGACGGATACTTGAAAACGTAGTATGTGTAAGCGCGGCCTTCCACTTCATAGAAGCCGGGACGGCGTGGATCAGGGCGCGACGGGCTCCCTGCAGTCAGAAGTTCGCGCAGTTCCGCAACCTGCTCCTGCGAATGGTTTCGCAGGTCTTCCAATAGGGGCGGTTGTTTTGTCACTGGGATCGTCATTATATTGCTCCGCCACATGCCAGCTTATCTTCTCCTCACCTATAAAGACGAAAGAAACCGGAAAATGTTTCATGAGTCACAACAAATTGTTCGCCAGGCACGTGTACGGCACATAGACAAATTGGGCTGGGCTATTGGCCGAGACCGCGAAAATGCCCATTTCCAGCCCAAGAACTGCTCCCGCTGGCCTTCCGCGGCCAGGCGCGCGTGATTTTGCATATCCCCAGGGGGGCATAAGAGCTTCCAATAACTGATGCGCGGGCTCCTAAATTATTTGTGAGTCATTCATATTTCTCGTTTCCCCTCTAGCTGTTTTTTGGTGTAATAGGTAGCGTGTTAGTATCTCCATCGGTACTTGCGCGGCAACTGGTCTCCTTGAGATAGTGCCGTGCAGATGCTTCAAAGAGAGGGACGCGCAAAGTGACAAAAGACGCCTCGGACAGAGAAAAGGATGTCTTCAGCCGGGACCGCCGGCGTAAACACCATCATTGGCTGGTCAGCGTTTATTACGCTGACGGTGAAAAGTTCGGCCGCGTGTACACCGACAAGGACAAAGCCACGCGCTTCGCCGAGCGGCAGCGCCGCTCCCCGGTGGTAAAAACCGCCCGGGTTACGCAAGTCTCCTGATCATTTCTTCGTTTTGGCAGTAGCCATGCACACCCTGGCACGGCGCAGGCTTGTAGCTGTTCCACCAGACGTGTTATAAAAAGAAGGTACTTAAGCGGCCTTAGTATAGTGGTAGTACGGAACCTTGCCAAGGTTCAGGTGTCGGTTCGATTCCGATAGGCCGCTCCATGAAATTACATGGTAAACCCTAGCTGAATTGCGGACAAGCGAGGCCATGAACCTTGCCGATAGGGCCAAATGCAGACCGGGGTGTACACTCCTTCAACTGCCAGAGCTGATCCCAAAGAAAGATGGGAGTGGGCGAGGCCCGCCCACGTAAGATTGATTTGGTAGTTCTCCCGGGTTCTAAGCCTTCGCGCGGCTGCAGCTTGGTCAGCGAGCGCAGTGAGCAACCCAGTCTAGCGCTCGATGCCGAGGCACCCCGCAACCTTCGTAAGCGTCGTGACTAGCCTCTCGATGTGCGCTTCGGTGTGTGCGGAAGTGCAGGAGATGCGGAGCAAATTCTGCGCCGCGGCCGGCTTCAGTACCGGGTTGATGTAGATGTTTTCGGCCAGAAGCGCCTTGCACAGCCGGCACAAATCCCCTTCCTCCCGGATCACCACCGGCACGATCGCCGTCTCCCCATCCAGCACCGAAAAGCCGCGCGCGCGCAGTTCCGCGCGTAGCGCGCGGGCCATTTGCAGCAGCCGCAGGCGCCGCTCCGGTTCCTTGCGGATGATCTCCAGCGCCGCCCCGGCCGCCGCCACCGATGCTGCCGGCAGGCTCGCCGAAAAGACGAACGGCCGCGCCGTGTGCTTCAGATAATCCACCACCTCGTGCGGGCCCGCGATAAACCCGCCCACCGAAGCCAGAGCCTTGCTGAAGGTGCCCATCACGATGTCCACTTCGTCCAGTACCCCCAGGTGTTCCGCCGCGCCCGCTCCGGTCCGCCCCAACACTCCCAGCCCGTGTGCTTCGTCCACATAGATGCGCGCCGCGTTGGATTTTGAAAGGTTCACCAGCCCGCGCAAATCGGCCAGATCCCCTTCCATGCTAAATACGCCTTCGGAAACCACCAGTATCTTCTCTTCGGAAGCACAGTTGTTTAGGCACCGCTCGAAATGCTCCAGATCGTTGTGACGGAAGCGCATTACCCGCGCTACCGAACGCAACGCTCCTTCCACCAAGCTAGCGTGCAGGTCGTGATCGCAGATCATCACGTCGCCCTTTTCAGTTAGCGCCGAAAGCGTCGCGTAGTTGGCCTGAAACCCGGTGCCGAAGATCATCGCGGCTTCCTTGCGCACGAAGGCGGCCAGCTGCGCCTCCAGCTTCACGTGCAGATCCAGGGTTCCATTCAGCAAGCGCGAGCCGCTGCATCCGCTGCCGTACTTCCGGATCGCTTGCACGGCGGCTTCTTTGACCTGCGGGTGCGTGATCAGGTCCAGATAATCGTTGGACCCGAACATCAGCACCTTCGACGAGCCCAGCCGCACCTCTCCCGGCTGGCAGCCGTCCCGGTCTCCGAAGGTCTCGAAGTACATGTACAGACCAGCTTTCTGGAGCTCGCCCGGGCGGGTGAACGCGCGGCATTTTTCGAAAATGTCGTTCGTTCCAGCGCTCTTCTTCTTCGTGGTGGCTGTCAGGTTCGTGTTTAGTGCCATTCGTATATTCGATAGGTTTTGTAGTGTCTTGCGCCCATCACCTCCAGAGAGCGTGTCATCAGAACGTTATCCTCCAGGATCCACGACATTTCACAATCGCCGCTGTATCCCAACTTCCTGGCAGTCCGCACGAGCGTGGCATAGAAGGCAGCCGCTACGCCGGAGGTTCTATGCTCCTCAACCACCCCAAGAGCAAGAACACGCAGACTTTTAATCAATCGTTGATAATACAGAATTTTGAGCAGGCCCGTCGGGAAGAGCCTGCCGCCCGCCTGCTTGAGCGCGAAATTGACATCGGGCAAGGCCAGTGCGAACCCAATCGGCTTCTCGCCCGCTTCCCCCACCAGCACCAGCTCAGGCTTGAGAATCTGTTTCATCTCTTTGCCCATCAGGAAGAACTCTTCGCGAGTCATGGGTACAAATCCCCAGTTGCGCTTCCACGCCGAGTTGTACACATCCCAGATTCGCCCCACCTCGCCGTCGAAATCCTTCATGTTGATGGGCCGGACCGTGACCCCGCTCTTGGCGAGCTTGCGGTCCGCCACCCGCCCGATCTTCTCCAACTCGACAGCTTCCGCGGTATGGACGTAAGCGTTAAGATCCTTTGCTTTGCGGAGCCCTACGTTTTCCATCAACGCGGGGTAATAGCATGGGTTGTAGGCCATCATGACCATCGGATTGGAATCGAAGCCGTCGACCAACATGCCGCATTCGTAGTTGGTGGAGGGGTTCACCGGTCCCCGAAGCAGCACTGCGCCGCGGCCGAATACCCACTTTCGTGCAGCGCCGAGCAGAGCCGCCGCCACTTCCGGGGCGTTCGTCGATTCGAAGAATCCGAAGAACCCGGCGTTCTCCTCATGAAACTTGTTGTAATTGCGGTCTAGGATAGCGGCGATCCTGCCCACGACGCAGCCATCGCGCCGCGCTAGGAAAAACTCGGCATCCGCGTTGGCGTAGAACGGATGCTTGGCCCGGTTCAGCAGTTCCTTGACCGCGATCCGCAATGGAGGCACCCAAAAAGGGTCGCCGCGGTACAGCGAATAGGGAAACTCAATAAACTCTTTCAGCTCCTGCTTGCTATCTGCCGTTACGACTTCAAGCGGCAATCGAATCCTCGCTTCCGGACAGCTTCCGGTACATCATAGGCCCCGCCGCAATCAAGGTCGCGGCTAGCAGCGCGCCCGCCACCAAGTCAACCGTGTAGTGGTATCGAAGGTAGACAGTAGCAAAAATAATGCATGGCGTGTAGGCCAAATACACCCGAAAGAGCCACTTCGAAATTTGTCGGCTGCTCCACAAGGCAATGATCGTGAGCTCGACGTGCCCGCTCGGAAAGCAATCGTAATGGACTGACTCGAGGCGATCAAGGGTTGTCCGCATCACGTCCACCACCCATCCGCCTTGCACAGGCAAATGCTGTAAGTGATCGAGCAAGAAACGTGGCCCGCGCGCAGGCACAAGGATGTACCCGATGTAAGACGTCAGAAGCCCCAGTGTGATCAGGAAAGCGCAATACCGAAAGTCCGCGAAGCGCCGTTTGCGCCACAACAGCCATGGGACCAACACGACCGCGGGAACATACAGAGTGTAGGCAAGTTGCAGAAAGTCTGTGAGCGCCGGCGTTTGCACGCGCTCCAGCCAGACGGTCGGATTGGCATGCCAAATGGAAAAGTCGAGATCCGCGAGCCATTGGTCGGTGGTCGTGCCTCGGACTGCTGAAATCAGGATCGCCATCTCCTTATAGCAGGAAACCAACAGCGGAAGCGGATACCAGTGGCGGAAGTACCAGATCGCGCGCCCGCCACGAGTGGAGGCCAACAGGATGGCAATGCCAGCCCCAAAGTGCAAGGTCAGCAATTCCGGGGCTTCTGGAAGCCGATTCCAGTACACCGCTACCAACGCACTTGTGCCGGCAAGGTAAGCCAAGAGCAGTTTGTCAGCGGCCCAAAAGCGCCGACCCGAGTTCAATACTTCAGCCAACCAGCCTCCTTGTACCAGGCAAGCGTTTTGGCGAGTCCAAGCTCCAGAGGTGTCTGCGCTTCGAAGCCAAGCTCTTGCGCCGCGCGGCGCGTGTCGCAGGTCCAGTGGCGGCACTGCGCTTCCTTCACTTTCTCGCGCGAGATGATCACCGGTTTCCCTGTAAGTCGCGAGCAAACTTCCGCGAAGCCGCCTACGGCGTACGCAAGCGGCGAAGGAATCCGTAGGACTCGCGTTCGTTTCCGCATGACGCGCGCCGCCGCGGAACTCAGCTCGCTCCAGGAAACCGCCTTCGCGTGGGCAAGAAAGTACGCGCGGCCGCCGGCTTGAGGGGTACATGCCGCTGCCAGCAACCCGTCGACCAGATCTTTTACATAGATCGCCTGAAACCAGCGTTCGCCGCCCGAGATCTCCAGCACAAAGCCCCTACTGATCGACCTGAACATTTCCAGCATGTCCGTGTCGCGTGGGCCGTAGACCACGGCCGGCCGCACGATCACTGCGTCAGGAACCAGCGCACGCGCAATCCGCTCCCCTTCCAGCTTGGATGTTCCGTAGTGCGTGATGGGATGCGGTTCGGCGTCATCGAAGATCGGCGTGCCATCGGTGCTGGGACCGATGGCAGCGAGAGAGCTGACATGCACAAGCCGAACCCCGCGCCCGGCGACCGCCCGCGCGAGATTCTCCGCTGCTCGCACGTTGCCCGAGTAGAACTCGCTCGTCGAAAGCGCCTTCGTCACACCGGCAAGGTGGATCACGGTGCCGGCGCCTTCGAGGGCATCCCTCAGACCCTCGCCGGAAACGAGGTCACCGAACACAAGCTCAGCTTCGGCAGGCAACGCAAAAGTATGTCGCTTGAAACTGTCGCGGCGGATCAGGCAGCGCAGTGGCTCGCCACGGGCGCAGACGGCCTCCGCTAGATGGCTTCCGATGAAGCCGGTTCCGCCGGTGATCAGAATCATAACTGCGCTATATTACGGAAAACCAGGTCCGCGAAGTAACTTTCCTCAGCCGAGCCAGTTTGCTGCGAATTGATCTGCAGCCTCAGCCCTTTCTAGTGGGGGGCCGGTTTTCCGAAGGCCCTGAGATAATCTGCGGCGACGTTATGGCTCTCGGCATTCCAACGGTTCGCCTCGGCCATGAGCGGCAGACGATGGCGCAAACGCGGACCAGGGGCGGTGAACTCGCGTTCTCCATGGTTCCTTGGGGCGCGGTCATGTCTCAAATGTGTGTTCTGATAAGCGCCGTGAGACAACTCTCTACCAACACTCCCAACAAAGTTCGCGCCACTCAATTCTTCGCTTCCGGACGCAGCCGGTACCGACCCAGGTAGGGACTCTTCGTAGTAGGGTAATCTACGTTCTAGGTTATTCTGGCACTCTGCCGTTTTCATTATTTCCCATCTGAGGTAGTGCAAAATCGCTAAAGAGCCGCGATTTCCAGCGTTTTTGAAGTCTTCTAACAACCTTGCCAAGGTTCAGGTGTCGGTTCGATTCCGATAAGCCGCTACATTCAATCCAATCCTTCTGATTCGAGGCACAGCGACGCGGTGGTTTTGTCTGAATTGGCGTACTCGTTTTAAATTCTCGGCGTCCGGGAAACGCATGTTTGCTGCGCGATTTGCCTGAAGGCACACTCGTACAGCCGCGACGAGTCAATATCTGCGGGGTTCGTTTCTAAGAGTTAACTTCTACGGGGTATTCCTCTTCGGAGGAAGAGGGCAGCCTCATTGTCGGCAAGGCGCGGGCCGAGTGATTCATAAAATAAACGTAGGTAAGAACCATTGTAGGGAGCAGAACTAACGCGCCCTTCCACACAGCGGACGGCGCATAGACGCCGCTGACTAGACCCGCGAAAGCAATCCCAACCATAAAGTACGGGAACACCCACGCGTAACAACGTGCGCACACTTGCTCGAGGGGTTGACCTTCGACCAAGCCGATGACAACCGAGACCAGCGCGGAATTGACCGGGAGATAAATGCTTCCCGCGAGAATCACACAAGCCACCGGGAATTCCGATCCGTTTCCGGCCAGCACGAGATGGGAGAACCTGTAGGCCAGACTGGCACTCAATACCAGGGCTGCGGTGCTGAAGGCTACTTGTATGAAACGCGGACGCTTGGTGCTCCCCCAGAGAGATTGAACCAACGCCGCCACTAGGCCGACGGCCACAACTTGCGAGAAAGGCAGCGCGACCATCCCCAAGAGGAGGAAAGCGAAATTGGGAGACATTGTGCTTTCCATTCCAGGAATGCGGACTTTAAGCGCAGAAGCAAGAGCAACAAGCGCCAAGAAGATGGCGAACTGACGAAGGTTGGCGGAGGACCATGATGCGCCCGCAAGCAGCAGGAGTAGGATTCCAGAGGTGATCACCAGGGCGATGTAGGCTTTGGCGTTTCTGGGCATTGTCGGCCTCTCGCTCCTATCATCCATAACCTGTGCCTGCACTTAGTTGCTATCCCCGAGGCTGCCGTCGCTGTTGCCCCAGACAACCGAGTTACCCCAAACCACGGAGTTACCCCAAACAACGGAGTTACCCCAAACCACGGAGTTACCCCAAACGACGGAGTTTCCCCAAACTACAGAGTTACCCCAGACGACGGAGTTGCCCCACACGACGGAATTACCCCAAACAACTGAGTTGTTCCAGACCGTCGAAGGATCTCCAACGATCGAAACTGTGTTCGTAACCGAGTTATACGCGGCTGTGGGAGACTTCGCTGCACCAAAGTTTGCTGGGGCGGTGTCTGTGCTGGCCAAAGCTGCCGCGGCATCCACGGACCCGGCACCCACGGCGAAAAGGTCTTGCTCGATCCGATAGACGGTGCCTGTACCTTGATCGGTTGCTGCTGTGTAAGAAGAGAAGCCCTTCCATGCAGACTTCATCAGGCGAGCCTTGACCTGATCGGGGGTCAAAGATGGAGTCTTTTGAAGCAGCAGGGCTACGACGCCGCTCACCACTGGCGTTGCCATGCTCGTGCCACTAAGGCGCATATACCTGGCAGGGCCGAATTGCGAGCCGCAAGAGCTCCCCGAAGTGTTGCAAGGATACACGGCAAGGGCAGGATACGTAGTCGTCAAAGTGACCGTGGTAGACGGAATGCGCGAGACCACCCTATTGCCGGGAGCAACTAAGTCCGGCTTAACGATGTGATCAAAGGAAGTGGGGCCCTTGGAGCTGTAGCTGGTCATCGTCTGAGCAGCTTGCGAGCCGCCACCGTGCGTATTGGTCGCCCCCACGGTGATTACATAAGGATCGTTTCCTGGAGCTCCGATCGTGGCATAGCCGTTCGTGTTGGCTCCGTTGTACTCTCCCATGTTGCCAGCGGCGACGACCACAACAATGCCGGCTTGCCAAGCAGACTCTACAGCCTGACATAGGGGATCAAGCGTATAGCTCTCATACACCCCGCGCGCCAAGGAAAGGTTCATGACACGGATGTTGTACGTACTCTGGAGAGTGATGGCCTGCTGAATTGCGGATATGACCGCGCTGTCCGTCCCCGCGCCAGTGCCGTCCAGGACGCGAAGGTTGATGATCTTTGCTTCGGGCGCAATACCACGGTACGTGCCCGGGTAGTGGTAAGCATGCTGCGAGTCGTAGGCATTTCCTGCAATGATGCCCGATACGTGCGTCCCGTGGCCGTAAGCATCGCCCGTGCTCGTGTCGGCCGGAACAAAGCTCTGACTGTAAACAATGCGTGACGGATTGGTGTTCCCATCGGAGTTCAGGTCGTAGATACTGCTGACTCCGCTGTCCAGCACGGCAACACCGATACCAGTTCCATTCCACCCATTCGCATAGGCGATATCCGCGTTCACGGCCGTTACAACGTGGTCGAGCGCACCTCGGACTTTGCGATTTGGCGAGAGATAGGCAACGTTGGAATGAGCCGCCAAGTTCGCCACGTCGGCGCCCCTCACACTCACAAGACGGGCATTGACGAGCGGCAGTTCCGCTTGAGTGACAGCTCCATCTGCCTCAAGTTCAGTCGCCGCCGGTGAATGGCGGAACTGTACGATGACATCCACCGGTTTCTCAGGATCGATTCCTTTGAGGTCCGGTGCAATCTTAGCCGCAATTAAAACCTGGGAATCCTGGTCGGCTCCGGACGACTTGGCCTCTTGAGGCTGACTGTTCGTCTCTGGTCCTGGGGTTCGAGTTGCATTCGCAGGAACCGAGTGAATATCGGTTTTGGCGAGAAGCGCGCTGGTTTCCACGCCTTTACGGTCGCGCCTGTCAAAGGAGAAAACGCTCGACCTTGCAGACTGCTTCCGCGTTTCGTTTACAGAAAATCCCTGGGCGGCTTCCGTCGCCACCGGCGCTTGGGACGATTCGAGTTGCGCCAAGGCTTGAGTTCCCGTCGAGCTGTCATGCACGGTCGCGAAGTGGCCGGAAAAGCCCCAGGCTGCGGCCAAGAGCGAAAAAGCAATTAGCGTGCCCCAAGTAGTGGTCTTTAATACACCATCGCCGTTCTTACTGTAGCTGGTGCGTTGCATCTTCAAATCTCCTAAGAAACGGAGGTCGAGGGGAATCCTGCGAAATGATCGTGATTCAGAATGGAACAACTCTAGGGCGGGCATGCGAGCGCGTCGATGGTACAGGCGGTGGAGGCTACCAGTACGAAGGTACAGCCAGTTTTTCCCGACAGTCGAAGGAGGGTGTCTGGTCTAGCTGGCCCGGCGCCACCGGGCACTGCGAAATGAGGTACCTCGGAGTGTGCTCCAAAGGCGCGTTTATATTGAGACACATCCGACTTTCAGTACTATAGGCAGAATCCCACCGCAAGAGCCAGACTTACATTACAAGAGGCCATTCGTCGTTCCCTGTTTAGAGGCTGGTTAAGTGTTAGAAGATTTTCTCGGTCGCAGGAACGTCTCTGAAGGCGCGCTCGAACCGCGAAGCCGGAGGAGTGTTGACTCAACAGGGGTCGGAAAGCGACGTTTCGGAGAAGAATCAGCAAAGAGTATCTGGGACTGGTGGAAACGGTTTTGGAGCTTACCGGCACAGCACGGGCGCTTCATGGGCTGGCCAGCCGCCATTTTTATCGTGACGCAAGTATGTGCCGGAATCCCTCTACTGCCTTTTGCTTTGCTGCATTGGCATAGCGAAAACGCCCTTCGCTTTGCGAGCTTCTTGGCAGTTGCGTTGGGGGCGTCCCTTTTCAAAGTACGGCTGCCCGGCATTCAAGCGACGATGTCCGCCAATTTCCTGTTTATCCTGGTTGGAATCCTCGATCTTTCCTACCCAGAGACTCTGCTTATGGGGTGCCTCGGGGGTTTGGTGCAGACGCTGTGGCAGTCAAAGCCCCGGCCGCGGTTGATTCAAGTCCTGTTCAATTTTGCCAATCTAGCGATCTCGATCTCTCTAGCGAATCTGGTCTTTCATAGTCACCTCGCCTTCAACGTTGGATTGCGCTGGCCGCTGCTCTTGGCGGCAGCTTCGACCACGTATTTCGCGATGAACACCATGTCTGTTTCGGGCATCATCGCGATGACCGAGCGCCGGAATCCCATATCGGTATGGAAAGAGTGTTACCTCTGGTCATTCCCCTATTACTTGTTGGGTGCCCTGATTGCGGGGGGCGTGAGCATCATCAATCGGTCGTTGGGATGGCAAGTCGCCATCTTGGTTCTGCCAGTCGTTTATTGGATTTACCGGTCCTATCGCACTTATCTTGACCGGCTGGAAGCCGAAAAGAAGCACACTGAGGCGATCGCGGATCTGCACCTGCGAACGATCGAAGCCTTGTCACTCGCGATTGAGGCCAAGGATCACAACACGCACGATCACTTGAGGCGAGTGCAAACCTATGCCATGCAAATTGGCAAGGATCTGAACGTCACGGAATCGGAACTGAATGCCATTCGAGCTGCGGCGATGCTGCATGACATTGGCAAACTGGCGGTACCGGAGCACATACTCTCAAAACCGGGTCGCCTTACGCCGGAAGAATTCGAGAAGCTGAAGATCCACCCGGTGGTGGGAGCGGAGATCCTGGATCGTGTTCAATTCCCGTACCCGGTGGTGCCCATTGTCCGTTCACACCACGAGAGGTGGAATGGAACGGGCTACCCCGATGGTTTGTCTGGCGAAGCCATCCCGATCGGTGCGCGGATTTTGTCCGCCGTTGACTGTTTTGATGCATTGACTTCGGAGCGACCCTACCGGCGCGCGGTTTCGGCGGACGAGGCTATGGCGGTCCTCCGGACGGAGTGCGGCCAAAGCTATGATCCGCGCGTCGTGGAATGCATCGAGAGGCGCTACAAGGAATTGGAAGAAGAGGTAAGCCGCTCCGTGGGTGAGGGGAGCCCCTTAGAACTTCTGTCGAAAGTGGACAGGCTTGTGGCCCCCTCTGCGGGGTTTGCGGAGATGCCCGACGAAGCAGAAGTTCGCGCCGCCTCATTTCTGGCATCCATCGTGTCTGCACGGCAGGAGGCACAGCTTCTCTTTGAGCTGGCACAGACTTTGGGTAACTCCTTGAGTTTGCGCGAAACGCTTTCGGTGGTCGCTGTGCGCTTGAAAGAGATGATTCCGTACGATTCGGTCGTCTTTTACATCTACGAGGAAGGGAAGTTGGTCCCTCGATATGTGCACGGAGTGGACTACGATCTGTTTACTTCGCTCGAGATTCCGCTCGGGCAAGGTGTCAGTGGCTGGGTAGCGCAAACCGAAAAACCGATCATCAATGGAGATCCAGCGGCGGAGACAAAATACCTCGGAGACCGCGCTCAAGTCCCCGTACTTCAATCCGTGCTCTCCGTACCGCTGCGGGGCCGCGACGGCGCCGCAGGAGTACTTTCGCTCTACCTTCGAGCACGGCAAGGCTTTACAAAAGATCACTTGCGCCTCTTGCTGGCTGCAAGTTCGAAGCTAGGGTTGTCGGTAGAGAACGCGCTGCAATTCGAAAAAGCACAGGATACTGCGAGCACCGATTTCCTAACGGAGCTGCCGAACGCCCGCTCGATCTGCGTCCACCTCGAACAAGAGATTGCGCGCTCCCGCCGGAACGGCATTCCGCTGGCAGTACTGTTGAGCGACCTCAATGGATTTAAGAGCGTGAATGACAACTTTGGTCACCTGGTTGGGAACAAGCTGTTGCAGGAGATCGCGAAGAACTTGAAGAACGCCTGCCGCGAGTATGACCAGGTCGGCCGCCTTGGCGGCGATGAGTTTGTGTTCATCCTTCCGGAGCTCACCAAAGAGGGCGCCGAAGAACTAATGCCGCGACTCGAACTCGCCGTCGAAGAAGCTGGCCAGTCCATTTGCGGCGCCAAGGTGGTCACGGCAAGTATCGGCTGCGCGTTTTATCCTAAGGATGGCTCCACAGCCGAAGAGCTCCTGTCTGAGGCGGATCGCCGGATGTACGAGACCAAGGAAACCTACTACAGACTGCGCCGTGAAATTCCTCGGCTTCAGGTCGGTTGATTGGCTTCAGCGATCTTTCATTCTCTGGAGCGATGCCATAAGTGCGAAGCGAGATGAGAGACGGAGTCCAAAGAATCGGGTGGCAGCTGCTTACCGTTGCCGCTATTTGCCTTCTCGGGGGCTTGTTGAGCGCGTCGCTAGTCCGGTTTGCTCCCGGCTATGGAGTGGATGAGCGTGAACTCGATCCTCGCCTGAGCCAAGCAAGCGTTGAAGCCATTCGTAACTCTCATCGCCTCAATTCCAATCTTTTCTCCTATTACGGCCGCTATCTCGCGGGAGCCGTACGCGGCGATTTTGGTTTCTCCGATTGGTTACAGCGTCCCATTTCATCGCTTATTAAAGAACGTTTTCCGGTGACCGCTAAGTCCGTGGTGTTAGGAGTTTGTCTGGCTTGGGCATTGGCTCTCGGAATTTCTCTTGCAAGCGTATTCTTTCGCGGGCTGTTCTTTGATGTTTCGGGAACGCTGTTGAGTGGCCTCTTAATCGCGCTGCCGACTGCTGTGGTTGCCATTTTCTCGGTTTATCTTCATGCGCCCGTGTCTTTGGCCATCGCGGTCGTGACATTTCCCAAATTGTTTCGATACTTGCGAAATCTTTTCGTTCACGCCTACGCGCAGCCTTACGTCCTGGCCGCACAGGCGCGAGGAATCGGAAGGGCGAGGATCCTGTTTCGGCACGTTCTCCCACTGGCCTCCCCTGCGCTTTTTGCGCTCCTTGGCGTTTCTTTGAGCATGGCGTTCGGTGCCGCCATCCCGATCGAAGCGCTCTGTGACTCTCCGGGAGTAGGGCAGCTTGCATGGCAGGCCGCGCTCAATCGTGATCTGCCGCTGATTATGAATCTGACGTTGCTCATCACTTTGATTACCGTGATGGCAAACTCGCTTGCCAACGTTGCGAACGAAAGAGTCTCCCGGTGAGTATCCGCGGAAAGCTTCGTGGAATCTGCGTCGTCATTTTGTGCTTTATCTTTGCCGTTGGCCTGTTTGCCGGTGCTCTCAGTCCCTATTCGTATGCCAAACAATTCCGCGAGCGGCCGAACTCGGCACCGTCTGCGTCCCACTGGCTCGGCACCGACGGTCTCGGAAGAGATCTCTTCGCGCGCTTAGTGTACGGAACGCGCGTGTCCCTTTTGCTGGCCCCAGCTGCCACGCTGCTGTCTACGCTCATCGCGGGCATCTTCGGTGCACTCGCGGGGCTCCTGGGTGCATGGTGCGAACGATTGATCCTTGCGGCCGCCGATCTGTCGATGGCCCTTCCCCTGCTGTTCGTCTTGCTGGCCTTGCGTGCGGTACTTCCTCTGGATATTTCCCCCCTGCTCTCCGTCATCGCCACATTTGTGCTGCTGGGCCTATTGGGTTGGCCGTCTTCGCTGCGTGTGGTCTGGGCCACCACAAAGAATCTGCGAAATTCCGATTTTCTTCTGCTTGCTCGCGCAACCGGGTGCGGGCGGTGGAGAACGATCGTGCGCCACGTGCTCCCCAACTTGCGGCCAGTCCTTTTCGCTCAATTCTGGATTTCGATTCCCCTGTTCGTCTTGACCGAAGCCACTCTGAGCATGCTGGGGCTCGGCGTGATGGAGCCGCTGCCATCCTGGGGCAATCTGTTGCGTGGCCTCGAAGACATTTCGGCCGTCAGCGCGAATCCCTGGAGACTCTCGCCCCTCGTCCTGCTGGTTTTGGTAGTGATCTGTTTTCAGCTTGTTTTGCCCGCACAGGAGGAAACTGCGTGATGCCCCGTCCTCTAAAAAATCTCGTTCTCACAGTCTTGCTGGGCTTTGCGGTTCCCGTCCAGGCACAAACCGGCGGCGAGCTTCACTTTTGCCTCCACGGCGAACCCAAAACCTTCAATCCGATTCTCGTGGACGATGAAGCCTCGGAAAATATCCGCTATCTGACCGGTGGTGTTTTGATTCGATTGAATCGCCAGACGCAGGCGCTGGAGCCGGCCCTCGCTGTGTCTTGGACCATCTCCCGCGATCGGCGCACCATCGCGTTCCATTTGCGCAAGGGAGTCCATTTCTCTGACGGGACGCCGTTCAGCTCTGAGGACGTCGCGTATACCATGCGCCTCCTCATGGATCCGGAAACCCATTCCTCGACGGGTGACGCTTTCCGGTCAGGGGAAGGAACAGTGCAGGTGCAGACTCCTGCGCCGGATGTTGCGGTCATCACGTTTCCCGCTCCGATCGCCGGGCTGGAGCGGCTTTTTGATCAAGTCGCCATCCTCTCGGCCCATTCCCCCAAGAAGGAAATGGCCGTCCTTGGCCCCTTCTATGTCGCCGATTACAAAGCAGGCTCTTACGTATTGCTGCATAAGAATCCGAACTATTGGAAACACGACGCGCAGGGACGCGCTTTGCCCTACATCGACAGCGTCCGGTTGGATATCCAGCGCAACCGTGACATTGAACTACTGAGGTTCCGCCGCGGCGAATTGCAGCTTATCAACCGCTTGGACGCCGAACAGTTTGACCGCCTGCAGCATGAGAATCCAGCTGTAACGCGTAACGCGGGCACCGGCCTCGATGCTGAAGAGTTTTGGTTCAATCAGTCGCCCGCCGCTCCGCTACCCGAATACAAGAAAGCCTGGTTCAGCGCCAAAGAATTTCGCCAAGCCGTCTCCATGGCCATTAACCGGGCGGATCTCTGCCGCATTGTTTACGCCGGCTATGCAAAACCTGCTTACGGTCCCGTCTCTCCCTCCAATCATTTTTGGTTCAATTCCTCGCTCGCGGATCCTAAATACGATCCTCAAGGCGCCTTGCGCCTCCTGACGCCAGCGGGCTTCCGCTTGGAAAATGAAACGTTGAAAGACCGTGCAGGGAATCGCGTCGAGTTTACCCTTGTCACCAATTCCGGCAACTCCGCGCGCGAAAAAATAGCCACAATGATTCAGCAAGACCTTTCGCAAGTGGGCATCAAGGTCAATGTCGTCACCTTGGATTTTCCATCATTGATCGAGAGGATGACGCGCACGTTTGATTATGAGGCCTGCATCCTTGGGCTTGTTAACACCGACCTGGATCCAAACGGCCAGATGAATGTTTGGCTGAGTTCCGGCGAAGACCACGCATGGAATCCAAGCCAGAAAACTCCAGCTACGCCCTGGGAAGCCGAGATCGACAAGTTAATGCACGAGCAAGCCAGCGCTCCCACCGATAAGGAGCGAAAGGCGAAGTTTGACCGCGTCCAGCAAATTGTTGCCGAACAGCAACCCTTCATCTACTTGATCAACAAGGATGTGCTTCTAGCCGTCTCTACCAACATCGTTGGAGCCGCGCCGGTGGTCCTGAATCCTCCGGGGTTTTGGAACGCGGAGACCTTACGTTTGGGACCCGCGCCGGAGCTCGGCGTACAGAAATGACCTCTGAGCCCCTATTGCTCTACGCGCGGCTTTCCGTGGACTACCGGAACAAACCCGGTGTCCTGAAAAATATTTTTATGGAAATTCACCGCGGGGAAATCGTGGGCCTCGTCGGTGAAAGCGGCTCCGGGAAAAGCACGCTGGCGCTGGCGCTTCTGCAACTGCTGCAACTGAAGGGAGCAAAGGTTCAAGGCGAGGTCCTTTTTCAGGGTGAGAACCTTCTCGAGAAAACAGAGAGTCAGCTTCGCGAGATGCGCGGCCGGCAAATGAGCGTTGTGTTGCAAAGTCCCCTAACTTCCTTGAATCCTGCGCTTCGCATCGGAACGCAGCTCAGAGAGGCTTGGCATGCACATGCTAGGGGAACGAAACAGGAATGCTTCGCAGCCCTGCGGGCGGCGTTAAGAAGCGTGAGTTTGCCGGACGACGACGAATTCCTGAAGAGGCGTCCCGCGCAGCTTAGCGTCGGCCAAGGACAAAGGGTCATCATCGCCATGGCGATTCTTCACCGGCCTGCCTTGATGATTGCCGACGAGCCAACCAGTGCCCTGGACACGATTACTCAGTCCGAGATTCTTGCTTTGTTTTCCCGGCTCAACCGCGAATTGCGCATGGCCATTCTCTATATTTCGCACGATTTGTTGTCCGTGGCCGCACTTTGTCATCGGATGGCCATCCTGCGCGAAGGGGAAATTGTTGAGTGTGGTACCCCGGATGCCATCTTCGATTCGCCGCAACACCCGTACACCCAAAGACTGATTGCCGCATTGCCCAGCGCATGTTTTGGCAAAGCTACTTCCGGCCACTTAGCGATTGTCAGCTGAAATCGCATAGCCGTAGTTTCCCTCGGACTTGCCGAGGTTCAGATACCAAGCGATCCCGATAGGCCCTCCATAAAATCATTTCGATTGTTTCCAGTTTTGCCGCTTCTTTCCTCCTTTCCAGCGACAATCCAGTTAACTTTCGCACGAAGACACAGAGAGTCTTAGGTTCGGCAACAGACCTCGCCGATCTTCCACATTAAGTTTCGAGAGGATATTCGAGACATGAAACTTGACGGTGCGTTCCCCGATGCAAAGTGCCACAGCAATCTCTTTGTTCGTGAGACTTCGTATCAGCAATCGCAGCACCTGAATCTCACGCGCTGTCAGTGAATGACTTGATGGGCGCCGGTCGTCCAGGAACCCTCGTACTTGTTTGATGTAAACCGCTAGGACCTCTCGTGGAACCCAGAACTGGCCTTCAGAAATGCTGCGGACAGCCACGGGTAATTCTATCTGCCACTTCTCATGAAGGTCGAGAAAACCATCTATGCCCCAATAAAAGAGCCGGACTTTTTCCGCGGCATTACTGCTCTCCGGTGATAGCAGTACCAGAAATTTGCTGCCTGGCGAGTGGCCACGACATCGCGCCGCCAAGCGCCCCAAGTCTGTCGACAAGGAGCAGCCGTCCAGGAGAAAAAGCCGCGAAATACAAATCCCCTTTGTTGCATCTGCTTCGCTCAAGGCAGGGGGCAAGACACGAGAAGAAATTTCGGGCAGGCCAGAGAGTGTCTCTTGCACAGCTCGGGTCAGGAGTGGATGCGAACTGATAACTTGGATTGGGAGAGCCACACGCGCACCTTCCTACTCTTGAGGGCCGAAAATTGGAGAATTTTAACGAGAACCTTAGTGAAGAGCGGGCCGTGTGGTTATGGAAGGCCGGTTCGTCTTTTGGCCCTTCTGCTTGCAACTTCTCTTCAGCTCTGGACCTCCCCGGACCTCGCACGCTTTACCGTTTTTCCCCTAATGAAGCAATCAGGTAAACACCCTAATTCTTCAATTCTGTCCTTTAGATGCGCTTCATATTATGAATGCCATAACAACATGTCAATACATACAACGCTTTTGCCATTTCTTTGCTGTCCCTGCTACAACCGCGGGGGGCCAGGATTCCTGTACTACATATTTTTGTCCAGGACGTTTTCAATCGTAGTCCTTGTGCATACCTTTGCCGTGCCCAATGGCCCAGTAAAAAAATAATTAAACCCGATGGCGTCGATGGAACGCGGTTGGGAGACCTGGGAAGCTGGCGTGTGGCAATCACAAGGCGGCATTCTCGTTAGCTCTTTTCATTCGATCGGTCAAGTAGCCGCTTCCACCGGCTTTTCCGGGGCATCGTCTCCATAGGCGCCGTCAAGCTGGTAACCCACCCGCCGGTTATCAGACAACCTCTCAAACAAGGGTCCCCTTCGGGACGGAGGTGAACGCATGTACTACAACGTCTTTGGCGAGAAGGTTTCCAAGCGACGCTACAAGGAGATGTGCGACGCCGCGAAGAACCGGCGGGAATTGATTGCTGCCGGACTCACGAGTCGCCGCGACCTCATGAAGATGGGGCTGCTGACCGCGGGGGGCATGTTGGTGGCCAAGAGCGGCTTGAGCGCCAGGGCACAAACTCAAAGCCAGACTGGCGCCGGTGCCCCGGCCACAAGAACCAACAACCCTCCCAGTTCCGGTTCCAATACCAGCCCGGGTACCAACCAGAACTGCGTGCCCGGCAATCAGACGCAGAGCCCGACCACCAAGCCATTTGTGACGCCGCTCCCGATCATGCCCATAGCGGCCAAGACTGCACTCAATACATTTGATCCTCAACCGACCAATGACCCGAACACCTCCAGTGGAGCCGACGGAACCGAGCATCGCGCCTTCGGCCACCAGGGACCGGAGCGTTTTCCTGGCCTTTTCCCGGCCGCCACTATGTTGGGGAACAACTACTACAAGATACACCAGAGGCAGTTCACCACCAATCAGATGTCGCCGCAACTTCCCCCTCAGACCATCTGGGGGTTTGATGACGGCACGCATGGACCCATAAGCCCCGGGCCGACGTATCAGGCTTTCTATGGCGTGCCACAGATGACGCGCAACATCAACTCGCTGCCCAACATCAACCAGGTGAACAACACCGGCTTCGGGTTCCCTTCCGTTACGACGCACCTGCACAACGCGCACAACCCCTCTGAGAGCGACGGCAACCCCTGCGACTTCTATGCCAACGGCCAGTTCTGCGACCAGTACTATCCCAACGTGTTGGCAGGATTCAGTACACCGCAGTTTTCCGGCACGATGGGTGACATCAATGAAGCGCTGGCCACACTCTGGTATCACGATCACCGCGTGGACTTCACATCGCAGAACACCTACAAGGGCCTGACTGGCTTCTATTGTTTGTTTAACAATCTGGATACGGGCGACGAAAGCACCGGCTTTCATCTACCCAGTTTCCCGCAGTTCGATATTCCGCTGCATTTCAGCGACAAAGTCTTCGATCCGAACACCGGCGACCTGGTGTTCGACCTGTTCAATCTGGACGGCATCCTGGGTGACAAGTTCCTGGTTAACGGTGTGATCCAGCCCTTCCTCCACGTACAGCCGCGTCGTTATCGCTTCCGTTTGCTGGACGTGGGTCCGTCACGCTTCTACCAGTTCTTTTTGACCGGGAACATCAATTCCAACCCGACGACCAACCCGTTCTGGCTCATCGGCACGGATGGGAACCTGATTCCTGCCCCGGTGCAGGTGACCAGCGTGCGCATCGGGCCAGCCGAGCGGGTGGACGTCATCATTGACTTCAGCAGCTTCGCCGGCCAGACGTTATATCTCGAGAACCGCCTGAACCAACTCAACGGCCAAGGACCGGTAGCAGTGGACAGCCAGCTCTTCACCCAAGATGAGGCCGTCAACACCGAGTGCACGAATGTTCTTGCCAAAACCACCCCGGCAATCAAGATGGCCGGCTCAGGCGACCTGATCCTGCAGTTCCAGGTCAGCAGTAAAGCGGTCAAGGACGGGAGCGCGGATCCAAGGACGCAGACGTTCTACAGTCTGCCGAGCACGACGGACACGCCCAGGCTCGTGCGGACCTTCAAGTTCGACCGCTTGAATGGCCAATGGTCCATCAACGGCCAGTTCATGGACTGCGGCATTGGTCCCAGCGGCTTCTCCGAAACTTTCCGCTTCACGGTCCAGGAGAACAGCTCGGAGCACTGGCTCCTGACCAACCTCACTGGGGACTGGACGCACCCCGTCCATATTCATCTGGAAGAGCACCGGATCCTGAGCCGCAATCGCAAGCCTCCAACCGTACCAACGGATCTCGGGCGTAAAGACGTAACCCAGTTGCATCCCAACGAACGTGTGGAGTTGTTCTTCCGCTTCCGCGATTGGTTGCATAAATACCCGATCCACTGCCACAACGTGGTGCATGAAGATCACGCCATGATGGCCCTGTGGCACATAGAGGCGACAGGCGACAACATCCAAGTACCGTAGAGAGACAAATAGACTGCGTCTCACACGGTCCCAGACCATAGCATGTGGGACGCGGAAGGGAGATTCGATCATGTCAGATTTTTCAAGACGAAAGTTCCTGAGGCTCACGGCAACCGCGCCGCTGGCGGCCAGCGTTCTTGGCACGAACGCGCTCGCCGAGACCGGCAAATCGTTGGCGCCGATCACCGGCACGACCGCGGCAGCTCCTAAGACCGTCAGATCATTTGCGCCGATGACGCAGCAGGTTGCGCGCAAGCGCATCCAGGAGCAGCATCTGCCGAACCTTTCCATGTTCACCCATGAGGGCAAGCGAGTCCTCTTCTACGACGACTTGGTCAAAAACAAAGTCGTTACCCTCAACTTCTTCTACACCCATTGCGATGAAGTTTGCCCGTTGGTAACGGCGAATCTCGTAAAGGTGCAGAAGCTGTTGGGTGCTCAGGTAGGTCGGGATATCCATATGTATTCTTTTACCCTGAAACCGGAAGAAGACTCTGTAGATGTGATCCGGAACTACCGCAAGAAGTTCGGCGCCGGCTGGACCTTCTTGACCGCCGCGCCCAAAGACATGGAGAAGCTCCGTGTGGCGATCGGGTTCACTTATCCGGACCCGGCCATCGACAAGGACACCACCCAGCACATCGGCAACGTCCGCTACGGCAACGAGCCCCTGATGTATTGGTCGGCTTGTCCGGGTATGGCCCATGCCGAATTTGTGGCGGAAACGTTGCAGTGGATCATTCATCCCCGATAAGACCGGGGGGCAAAGCGCCCTGAGGATCGGGAGCGCTGAAAGCATGCTATTGGCTAAATAAAAGATTTCGATCTGGGGTCGCTGTCCTCCGCGGCCCCAAGGAGGAGAAAGTGTTAAACCGCATATTGATGAAAGGCATTTTCGTAGGCGCTGTTCTGCTGATGGCGGCAGGACTTGCCTCTGCCCAGAGCTTTACCAAAATCAATCCGCCGCCTTGTGATTTCAGTGACCAATTCTACAAGGTCAATGGCATTCTCACCTCGAACACGGCGACCCAAACCGCCGAATTGGCTGCCGAACCCGACGGTCGCTTCGGCACCTTCCGGCAGACCGGACCGCCGGCAACCGGCACCCAGGTAAACTGGGTGGCGGACACTCCCAACTGCAGCGCAACTGACCCCACGCGCCGGGATTTCCGCATTCTGGCGACTACAGGGGGCAACGCGGACGACGGCAACAGCCCCTTTACCTGTGCCGATCCCAATTTTGCCGTCCCTGCCTGTTCCAGCCAGCCCACAATACCCGAAACCCTCGAGTTCATCTCTATTCTCGCCTTCCTGCACAAACAGGACACTAGTTTCGAGACCAGCTTCACCACGAGCGAAGGCGACAACCCCATCTCGATCACTCCAGGCAAGGACGCGGCAGGGAACGTGACCGGCCTTAATCCCCGCGGCATCAGCATGGAGTATATCGTCGGCAATTTTGAAGCCTACGCGTCGGTCGGTCAATTTGTAGACGCAAACGGTAATCCCATCGGAAAGGCCAACGGCGGCAAATTTGCTCCTGGGCCTTGCTCGGCGCAAATGAATGCTCCCAATCCCGTCCCCACGCCCTGTTTTAAAGTGGCCGACACCACAGACGCGAATAACAACACGATTTCCGACGTTGCCACTCCGAAGCTTCGGCAGAACTGGCGATTCGCAACTAATCGAAATGCCGTGGACGGCAGCGACAACAACTGCATCACCCAGAATGATCAGCTGTGCAAACATAAGGGCACCTTCAGCGACAGCCCATTCGGTTACTTCTGCGACGACCTCCTAGGCATGTGGATCATTACTTACTTCTGGTTCTCACAGCCGCCCGATACCGCCGTTGAGCCTTGTAAGGATATATTCGCGGCCATCGGCGCAAAGAACGGCTTCAACTTGGACGGAACTCCTGTGATCCTGACCGCCCACGAGCTTAACGACGAGCTTGAGGCCAACGGCTGCGGAGCCGAAGGACAGGAGGCATTTGATGGGAGTGACGGAGGCGCGGTTTGGCTCGTCTGTCCCGCGATTCCCGATCCGCGCAACGGAGCCATCGCCTCGGACGCGTTCCTGGATGTGGTGACACATAGCGGCTTGCTGGATCCCTTCATCTCGAACAACTTCAGTTGTTTGCAGTCGACGGGGAAGTTCTGCTTCGAGACTTCCGTAGAGTAGTTATCATAGGGATCACAACACTGTTTCGTTGATTCCACCCCTGGCTGGCAAGCCCGGCCAGGGGTGCGTCACTAGGTCAGGCGGACTCCCTGGCCCCCAGAAGTCAACAGGTGATCGATGAGTAGGAATTCAAGCCGCCCAACTGCGACCTCCCGGCGAGACTTCCTCCAGCGCGTCGCCACGGTGGCAGCCTTTGGTCCTTTCTTTTTCTCTTCCGGTCGCGCCATTCCAAAAACTCTGAAGATTGCCAAATGGGCTCATTTTCTTCCCGAGTTTGATCAGTGGTTTGTGAACGTGATGTCGGCAGAGTGGGGCAGGCGGAATGGCACCAAGGTCATAGTTGATGTCATTCCAGTAGAGCAGATTCGCGAACGCGCCTTCGCGGAGGTGAAAGCTAGCAAAGGGCATGACCTGTTTATGTTCCCTTGGCCCCCTGCGGAGTTCTGCCAACACGTGATTGATCACGACGAAATCTACCAGGCCGTTGCCGGCAGGGTCGGAGCCATACAGCAGCTTGCCCATCGTTCAACACTGCATTTCAAAACCAAAACATATTTCGCCTTTGCTGATTTCTGGATTCCTTCCCCCGTGCATTTTTTCCAAGACTACTGGGGCGAGGTCGGTCTTCCTTTGGGCCCGAGCACCTTCGGAAGCCTGATCGTCGGCGGGAAAAACATAAAGGATAAATTCCGCATATGCTCTGGCCTGGCATTCTCACCAACGCTGGAAGGGAACGTCACTTTGCACACCATGCTGTACGCCCTCCGCGCCTGGATATTCGATGGAAACGAAGTGCTCTTCAACAAGAACGTTTTTGCAGTCCAAGCCCTGAAGTACATTCAGGCTTTATATCAATCTTCAGGAAGCCTTGAGCAGCTTGCTTGGGGCCCTGGCGGCAATGTTCGTGCCATGCTGGCCCGCAAGACTTCCTGCAGCATGAATGGCATAAGTCTCTTGCGCACGGCGGAAAAGGAAAGTCCGGAAACGGCCAAAAACATAAGGCTGCAACCACCGCTGCTGGGTAAGAACGGAATGGGCGTCACCGCTCTGCCCCATGTCACCAATTGTTCCGCGATTTGGAGTTTCGCCGAGAACCTGGAAGGAGCCAAAAAGTTTGTGGGCGATCTGGTGGACAGTTCTCAAGCTGGTTATGAGCAATCCAAAGGTTGCAACCTTCCCATATATCCGAAAACGCTCCCTAATTTCATCCTCCGGATCGAGAAAGATCCTGTCGCCGTTCCTCAAAATAAGTACCTGCAGCTCCAGGACGCTCTGCATTGGACACCCAATCTTGGCGTCCCCGGAATGGCGAACCCGGAGTACATGGAGATTTTCAATACTTCTGTGGTTCCCAGAATGGTGGCGAGATTCTTGAAGGGCGACCAGAGCGCAGAAGACGCTGCCGCTTCCGGCGCGGCGGAAATGCAGCGGATTGTTGACAAATGGAGACAAGTGACTTGACCATCTTTCAAAGATTTGATTGGAACGGCGCACGGCGGACGCTCGGGCCACCCCGACTTATGTCACCAACGGCTGTTACTGGAAACCACAGGGCAAAAGAACTTAAGAGCGGCCGGATATCAGAGGGTCCCATGCAAATATCCAAATCCATGTCGACGGTCATTATCGTCACACTCGCTGCTTGCTCAGTTGCAGTTCCGGCGGGTCCAGTGCCCCGGAAGGCTCCCGAGTTGTCGTTTTACGACCGTTCCGGAAAGGCGATCTCGCTTTCGAACTTCAAAGGCAGAGTGGTAGCTTTGGAGTTTCTTTTCGTCAGGTCCATGCATTGCGCACGCGTGGCTCAGACTCTCAACAAGCTGAATAACGACTTGAGCTTGCGCGGGTTCCAATCAATTGGTGTGGCGTTTTCCGCTCCGCAGTCTGAAGCGAATGCAGCCGCGGTGGGCGATTTTATCCAGTCGTTGAGCCTTGCGTATCCGGTAGGTTATACGGACAAAGAGAACGTAGACAGGTTCCTCGATCGCGGAAAGTATGAGGTCCTGAACATCCCGCAGGTGGTCATCATAGATCGTGCCGGGGTTATACGCGCCCAAAGCGGCGCCAGACCCGGGGACCCAAAGCTCGAGGACGAGAACTCGCTCCGTGCGTTGCTTGATTTTCTGCTTAGAGAGAAGGTGCCGCTCGCGTACACGAAATAGAAACCACCCGCGCAAGGCTTCAGCCCTCAGCAAGCGTGGCGAGCAATGGTAGCCTCGGGGAGGGCCTTTCATACCTCTTTCCGAGTTTTCCTCAGCCTACAAAAATTCTCCGTGAAAATTTCCTTGCACTGCCGTTACAATCGGGCCACGCACGCGATCTAGAATGCCTAAAATCCTCATCGCCATCGGCAGCAGGCGCGGCCCCAAGATCAACGCCGTCAAGCAAGCCTTGGATGTTTTCTCTCCCTCCTTTCCCGCCGGAACCGAATTTGACCTTGTCGGCCTTGAAGTGGACAGCGGAGTCAGCCATACCCCTTCATCTCAGGAAGAACTCATGCGTGGGGCCCGCCAACGTGCAGAAACGCTCCTGCAAATCGCAAAAAAGAATAATCTGCAATGGAATTTCTTTGTCGGTTTGGAGGGTGGTCTCGACGTTGTTCACGAAACCTCCTCGCCCACGCCAAGGCGCCGCCACTCCGATTCCCCGCGCAGTGCGCGCCGTCGTGTCTTCCTCGAAAGTTGGGCATACGTATCCGATGGAACGCGCGGCCACTACGGTCGCTCGGGTGGTATCGAGATTCCGGAAGCACTCGCTCGCGAAGTTCTTGAAAATGGCACCGAGCTTGCCGTGGCCATCGACCGGTTTGCCGGGATGGTTGGCATCCGCGACGCTCAAGGCGCCTGGGGTGTTCTTTCTGGCGATCTCATCAGCCGGCAGGAGGCGTTTCGCGTCGCTGTGATTGCCGCCTTCGCTCCGTTCTATAATGGCAAGATGTACCGCGCTGCAGCCGTGGGCGCCTCAGGCTCGGGCTCGTGATAGCGCTCCGCAAAACGGGCAACTGAGGACTTTAAGGAGCCACCGTGGACATCGTCAAAGGCAATATGGGCTGGATCGAAGTTATCGTCGGTCCCATGTTTTCCGGCAAGAGCGAAGAGCTGATCCGCCGCCTCCGCCGCGCGGAGATTGCCCGCCAGCGCGTGCAGATCTTCAAGCCCGCCATCGACGAACGCTACGCTGTCAACGAAATCGTCTCGCACTCTGGCCTGGGCATTTCCTCGGACAACATCACCAAGGCCGCGGAAATCATGGAAAAACTGTCTCCGCGCACCGAAGTCATCGGCATCGACGAAGCGCAATTTCTTGGCGACGAAGTCGTCGACATTTGCACCAAACTCGCTAATCTTGGCAAGCGCGTCATCGTCGCCGGACTTGACACCGACTATCGCGGCCGCCCGTTCGAACCCATGCCGCGCCTTCTGGCCATCGCTGAAGAAATTACCAAGCTTCTGGCAATCTGCGTCCGGTGTGGCAATCCCGCGGTTCACACTCAGCGCTTGGTGGAAAGCGAAGAATTGATCGTCGTCGGCGCCATGGGCGCTTATGAAGCCCGCTGCCGCCGCTGCTTCGAGCCCAATCCCGCGCTCGCCGTCGAAAAGAAAGACGGGCCGCAACTCATCAATCGCAACCGCGCCGCCTCTGCGGGCAGTTAGCACCTTCAATCTTCTTAGTCTTGTTCCCTGTGCCGGGCATTATCTCTCTGCTGACACCATGTCTTTCCCTCCTTGAGCTTGCCGGCTTATTCCGTCACACTGGCTCGTCCGAAAAATCCAAATTCCAGGCTCAATCGCAACCATGATCATCGAATCCAAGGCGCCAACCCGTGTGGACTTTGCCGGGGGAACGCTTGACATCTGGCCGCTCTATCTGTTCCATCCCGGCGCCGTCACCGTCAATGCCGCCATCTCCCTCTACGCTTCCTGCCGCATTGAGACTCATGCTCCGGGCGACGACTCCATTCGGCTTATGTCCCGCGACATTCAGCGCGAGGAAACCTTCCCCTCCTTCGCTGCGCTTATGAAGACCAAGCGCTATCGTCTTCCCCTCCTCGCGGAAATCACCAAGTTCTTCCGCCCGCAAGGAGGCTTCACTCTTTTGACCGATTCCGAAGCTCCTGCCGGGGCTGGCATCGGCGGTTCCAGTGCCATGGCTGTAGCCATTTGCGCTGCACTGGACCGGTTCACCGGAGCAGGGAAGAGTAAAGTCGATTGGATCCACATCAGCCGCGACGCCGAGGCCATCGTCATCAACGTTCCCACCGGTACGCAGGACCACTATCCACCCGCCTTTGGTGGCGCTGCTGCCATTGAATTGCCTCCCGGAGGCGAGCATCGCGTCGAATTGCGCGTTAACCTTGATGAACTCGAACGCCGCGTCCTGGTCTGCTACACGGGCAAACCGCGCCAGCACGGCATCAATAACTGGGAAGTCTTCAAAGCGCAGATCGGCGGCAAGCGCGCGGTGCAGCAGAGCCTCGAGCGAATCTCCGAGGTTGCCCAGCGCATGCGTGTGGCCTTCGAGAAACCGGATTGGAGGGAAGCCGGACGATTGATGCGGGAGGAGTGGTCTTTTCGGAAACGCAACCTTCCTACGATTTCCACCAAGACGATCGATCGCGTCATCGAAAATGCGCGCCGCAATGGGGCTCTCGCCGGCAAAGTGTGCGGCGCGGGCGGCGGTGGCTGCGTGGTTCTTCTGATTGAGCCGGATGCCCGGGACCGCGTCGAGAAGGCGGTCGTCGAAGCCGGCGGCGAGGTCCTTCACACAAGCATTGACCGCCAAGGGGTGAGTGTGGTCTCTCGCTAAGCACTCGTGCCCGGAGCCTTTAGAGCAATGCCTCTACCCACTCAACATAAGGCGTCGCGAATTCCCGTCCTTCGGTACAGTCTGGCTCCGTCTCGGTACAGTTAAGGGACTTGCGTCTTGCCCGCTCCTGGCACCTGTTCAGGGGCCTTCCCGCATCATAGAATAGGGCATGAGGGTCTCCCCCATGCAGGAGCCCGCTAAGGTATGCCGAACTTGTACGCCATTCCTCTGGCTTTCTTGCTTTTAGCGGATGCGGATGTGCCCCGCGTCAATAGCCTTCGTCCGCCCGAAAAGCCCGCCCTCAATTTTCCCTCGGATGACGAAATCCCGATTTTCCCCGGCTCGGCGGAATCCTCCGATTCCGCTCAGTCACAGACAAAGCCCGCCAGCACGCCGAACCAGCCGCTGCAGGAGAGCTCGAAGTTAACCTTGATTCGCTTCGTTTCCGGCGAATTTGCCAGAGCCGTCAAGTCTTTGCCGGCCGGCAAAGAAGGTTTCAATTTTTCTGTTGGCAAGCCTCTCAACTCCGAACTTTTGGACCGTGCCGTTGCCTCGCATGGCGCTGCCGTCAATTCCGGTGACAATGTGCAGATCACCGGCCTCCAATTTCGCGGTCACCAGGTTATCGTGGATGTGAACGGCGGCGGCCGCGGCAAGCATCACTGGCGGGACCACCTTCAGATTGGCATCGGCGGCGGCTATCCCACCATGTCAAGCACTTCGACCCAGGAAACCGGTCCTCCCGGTCTCCAGCCGGGCATGGGCAGCACCATTTTTCTGGAATGGAATAAGTTTGTTCCGGACATGACTCCGGACGAATTGAAGAAGGTTCTCTCCCCCTTCCTCAATTTTCAAAACGAGCGCTCTGCCTCCGTGCAATGGATTGACACCTTGCCGCCGGAAATGAAGAAAGCCATTCAGGAGCGCCGCCCCATCGTGGGGATGGACCGCGAAGAAGTGGTCGCCGCCATGGGCAAGCCCGATCACAAAGTCCGCGAACGCGACTCCAACGGCAATGACATCGAGGATTGGATCTACGGCCAGCCGCCGTCCAAAACCGTCTTCGTTCGCTTCACCGGCGACCACGTCACCAAAATCGAGCAATTCCCGCGATAAGTGGGCGGGCAACCGCATCTCTATTCCCGCGGTTCCACCATCGACGGCCACTGCAACACCACAATTCTTCCGTCATCCTCCCGCTCCAATGTTGGCGCGTACAATCCCAACTGTTCCCGCCGCCACCACATGCCTGTCGCGTGCTTTTCTTCCGGCGTGGTAAACCAGTATTGCCACAGCACCGCTCGCACTTGTTTCGGCGGAGCTTTTGGAAACGGATTGCCTGCGAACAATAAAAGCACATCCTGCGAGCCTCGCAACAAGGCCTGTTCCGTTCGCGGCACAATTGGTTCCTGTCGCCATATGCTTAGCGACGCAAACCACAAATTCCAATCGAACCTTGGCTGATACGGCGCGTAAATTCCCGGGGGCTTTGCCGGGTCTTGTGGCTTGAACCGAAACGGATAGACAAACCATTTCTGCCCATCGTCTGAGCCCTGGAACTCAATCTCATACCGCCCCCGCGTCATGATGGCGAACAATCCGTAGCGATTGGCGATGCGAAACGGCTCCAATGCCGAAACTGGTGTCGTCGGCAGCCCCACCGGCTTCACCATCCAGACCATCTCCACAGTCGTGGCGTAGAAAATCCACACGAGCATCACTGCGGTAACCGCTAACTTCAACGCCGCCCATTGCTTGCCTAGCTTGTCCCGCCAACTCTTCTCAGAACTCGCTTCAACCGCTAGCCTTGCTTGCGCCGCGGAAAGGTTCTTGCTTAAAGCCGGTCGTGGCGTGTGCTGTGACGCAGGGCGCGGCTCCGCTGATTCCTCTTCTGGCTCGCTGGCTTTTTCACCGGAGGCTGTGATCGCGTCGCGGCTTTTCCAGCGTGCAGGCACGAATCGTTTCAGCCGCTTGTCATCCAGCAGCAAAAACCCCAGCACCAGCACTAAGTAATTCAAAAACGTGTAGTTCGCCGAAAGAATGATTCCAATCTGCCACGGCGTCACGATGCAAAAACACACGATGCGAATCCGCCGCGGCAAAAACATCATCCATGCCAGCCCCAATTCCAGCGCCAGCGTTCCAAACGCCATCGCTGCGTGAAACCAGTGCGGCCAATGCTGCATGTACCAGCCGATCCATGTCGGCAGCGGCCCGTTCTGGTAATACTCGTCGAGCGCCGTGAAGTTCCGCCACTGCGGGTCGCCTCCCATGATTTTCGCCACGCCCGATTCGAAATAGATGCGGAAGCATTCCCACAGCAGCAAAAACCAGCTCGCTCGCGAAGGAGGGCTTGCTTCTCCCCATCCCGGCCGCCATCCCCGCGGCGCAAAAAACAGGGAAATGAATCCCGCCTCCAGCAGCATTCCATCGGATTGATACGCGGAAAAATCCTGTGCCGCGCCAATAAACGAAAGGAAACACACAAAGCAAATTGCCAACGTTCCTCGCGGCCACAAATTCAAAACCAGCAACACCGACGCGATCATTCCCACCCAGCAGATTCCATTCAGCATGTGCGGCCCGCTCGAAAACCACAGCAGCGTCGGTGCATACCAGTAGCCCACCCGGCCAAACTGCTCCGCCACCGCGCGCAAATACTCGTTCGCAGGAAGAATGCCTTGCGGTCCAATCAACCCTTTGATTTGAAAAACGAGCGAGAAAAATGCGGAGTAATAAATCAGCCCTAGCGCACGCAGGAAAATCCACCGCGGCAGCAACCCGTTCCTCGCTCCGGGTTCAGAAGCAAACAGCCAGCGCACCGCCGACGCCGGTGACCAGTCCCTCATCGCCCGCCAATTATAGCCTTGGTCTGTAATTCGATGGATTCACTCGACGCGCAGCCGGCGAACGCTGCGTATTCCTTCCTCCAAGTTTGCCAGGCGTCTCGGAAATCGTCCTTGACGAAACTGGCTGGCGTACTAAAATATGCTTAGTGAGTAGGGCGAAAGAGTTTTGAGTCGGCTGATTAGCCGTCCCTTCTCTGAGGGTTCTTTTCCTTCTGTTGCGCCATCTTTGCGTAACGGGCGGTGGGATTTAGCCAATCTGATTTTTGAGACATCGTGTGCGACTGTAACCCCTGTAGAATCAACACTTACACGAAGTCTCGCAAGTGTTGATTCTAAAGCTACTTATAGAAACACTAACTCCTTTAGAATGCGCACTTACAAGAAATAGGGGGGAGGGTCCCTCGTCTCACAGGAGTTTCCGTTACCGCCTTGCGGTCAACGATTCATGTTTGGAGGAAAGCATGCCCATCAAGGTTGGCATCAACGGCTTCGGCCGCATCGGTCGCAACATCATGCGCACGGCGATCGACGACAAGGACATCCAGTTCGTCGCCGTGAACGACGTCACCGACGCCAAAACGCTCGCGCATCTGCTTAAATACGATTCCGTGCTGGGCAATCTGCCGCACAAGGTCACCCACACCGACGACAGCATCTCGGTGGACGGCAAAAGCTTCAAGGTTTTCAAGGTCAAAGATCCCGCTGAACTGGATTGGGCTTCGGTTGGCGCGGAAATCGTCGTGGAATCCACCGGTCTCTTCACCAAAGGCCCTGACGCGAAGAAGCATCTCCGCCCTCCGGTAAAGAAAGTCATCATCTCTGCACCGGCCGACGGTCCCGACGCCACCTTCGTTCTTGGCGTCAACGACAAGTGCTACGACCCGGCAAAGCATCACGTCATTTCCAATGCTTCCTGCACCACAAACTGCCTTGCTCCGGTCGCCAAAGTCATTCAAGACACTTTCGGCATCAACAGCGGCACCATGACCACGATCCATTCCTATACCAACGATCAGCGGCTGCTCGATTTGCCGCACAAGGATTTGCGCCGCGCTCGCGCCGCTGCGATTAACATGATCCCCAGCTCCACCGGCGCTGCCAAAGCTTTGCACCTCGTTATCCCTGAGCTAAAAGGCAAGCTCGACGGCTACGCCATGCGCGTTCCCACTCCCAACGTGAGCGTGGTGGACCTCACGGTTTTCGTCGACAAGCCCGCCACCAAGGATTCCGTCAATGCGGCTCTGAAAGCAGCCGCGAATGGGCCGATGAAGGGTATTCTTGGCTACACTGAAGAGGAGCTGGTGTCCGCCGACTTTAAGGGCAACTCCAACTCTTCTATCGTCGACGCGGAATATACTAAAGTCGTGGGCGACCGCTGCGTCAAAGTTTTGGCCTGGTACGACAACGAGTGGGGCTACTCCTGCCGTTGCCGCGACCTCATCAAGCTCTTAGCATCCAAGTTCTAATTGTAGGGGCGGGCCTTGGCCCGCCCGTTCTTCTCGTACGAGTCACCAGTCGCGAGTCACGACGCCATGTCCAAGCTCACCATCAACGACCTCGACCTCAAAGGTAAGCGCGTCTTTATCCGCGTGGACTTCAACGTTCCTCTCAAGGACGCCGTCGTCACCGACGATACGCGCATTCGCGAAACGCTTCCCACGCTTCGCCTCGCTATCGAGAAGGGCGGGCGGCTCGTTCTGGCCTCCCACCTGGGCCGTCCAAAAGGCGGTCCGGACGCAAAATACTCGCTTAAGCCTGCAGCCAAGAAATTGGAAGAGCTCCTTGGCAAGCCTGTGGCTTTTGCGCTCGACTGCATTGGCCCTGGTGCTGAGTCGCAGAGCAAGGCGCTGCGCGACGGCGAGGTGCTCGTTCTCGAGAACGTCCGGTTTCATCCCGAAGAGGAGAAAAACGACGAAACGTTTTCCAAACAGTTGTCCGCGCTCTGCGACGGCGTTTTCGTTTGTGACGCCTTCGGCTCCGCGCATCGCGCCCACGCTTCCGTCGTTGGCATCACGCGTTTTGTCCAGCAAGCCGCCGCCGGTCTACTTATGGAAAAGGAGTTGGCCTATCTCGGCAAAGCGGTCACGAATCCAGCGCGCCCGTTTGTTGCGATTCTGGGTGGCGCCAAGGTCAGTGACAAAATTGAAGTCGTCGAAAACCTGATGAAGATTGCTGACGCCATGCTCATCGGGGGCGGCATGGCTTACACGTTCCTCAAAGCCGACGGCCACCCCATTGGCAAATCGCTTGTCGAGGACGACAAACTGGAACTCGCAAAGCGGCTTCGCAACGAAGCCCAGCAAAAGAAATTCGCGCTGCTCCTTCCCGTGGATCACGTCGTAGGCGCCGAATTCAAAGCCGATACCGCCACGAAAACCGTTTCC
>DATDNK010000475.1:0-4338 GCA_036518275.1 Candidatus Acidiferrum sp. | reverse complement strand
CGCCAACGCTGTCGCTACCAATCATCCCGAAGTTGCGCTGATTGTGCTGCTTATTGACGAGCGCCCCGAAGAAGTCACCGACATGCAGCGCACGGTGAAAGGCGAAGTCATCAGCTCGACGTTTGACGAGCCGCCGCAGCGGCACATCCAGGTGGCGGAAATGGTTCTGGAAAAAGCCAAGCGCCTGGTCGAGCACAAGCGCGACGTGGTGGTGCTGCTTGATTCCATTACGCGCCTGGCGCGCGCGTACAACGCGGTCACGCCGCCCTCCGGCAAAGTGCTTTCCGGCGGTATTGATGCGAACGCGCTGCAGCGGCCGAGGCGATTCTTCGCCGCCGCGCGCAACGTCGAAGAAGGCGGTTCGCTCACCATCGTGGCAACCGCTTTGATCGACACCGGCAGCCGCATGGACGACGTGATTTTCGAAGAGTTCAAGGGCACCGGTAACATGGAAATCTATCTCGACCGGCGCTTGGCCGATAAGCGCGTGTTCCCGGCGATCGACATTGGCCGCTCCGGCACGCGTAAGGACGAATTGCTGCTGCCTCCGGATGAGCTTAGCCGCGTTTGGGTGCTGCGCAAGGTGTTGAGCCCGCTTTCTACGGTCGAAGCGATGGAGCTTTTGCTGAGCCGCCTGACCAAGACCAAGTCGAACATGGAATTCCTCAGCTCCATGTCGTCTCCGGCGTAAACTACGCAACACATCTTCATGGAATTCAAGCTCCTCCATTAGAAGTGTGATAATCCTCGAATATCAGTGCGATGAATCCTTTGTTTGCCCGGCGATGCGGCAGGAGCTGCTTGAGACTCCCGCGCCTGCCGTTCCCTACGGGCAAGACAGCCTCAAAACTGGGAGAGGCCCGAGCGTGGTCTCAGCGAGAATCCTTCAAACAAACTCCTGCTGGCGCATCCTTCGGATTCGCGTGGCAGAGGAACCTTGTGTCGAATAGTCACACCTCCTTTCGGGAACACTTCTCCCACAACGAAATCCGGGAACCAAACCTGAAGCCGCCGCTGAAGACACAGATCGGGTTCAGCTCAATTGATCGAAACGATTAGGGCGGTGAATCTAGAGTCGGGCGAACAAGCAGACCGCGAGACCCGATCGCCGTGGCATCGTTCCGTCTTGGCTTTTGTCTTCGTGTCTCATATCTGCTCTCAGACTCAGTGAGGATCCCGGCGAGCCGAGAAAATGACTGAGGTATCTGCAAAGTAACTGAAGCCTGAGAATCTGTCAAGAAATTTTTTGACAAAACTGCATTTTTGGCCTAATTTTCGCGTAACTTGTTAATTCCACAGTACCTAAGTGTTATGGGAGCGCTTTCAGGAACGTCGGGGTCTCTTCAAGCGGCAAAAGCTGGTGTGCTTCAAAGTCTCTTTCCTGCGGATGCGATGGCCTCTTTTTGGCGTTCGTTTGCCAGCATAACGATGAGGCGCGCGGTTTCCTCGATGCCCATTGCCGTGTTATCCACAAGAACCGCATCTTTTGCGCGCACGAGCGGCGAGACTTTACGTTCGCGGTCGCGGCGGTCGCGTTCGCGCACCTCTTGGACAACTTCGGCTAGTGTGAACGTTTCGCCTTTTTCCTGATGCTCCTTCCAGCGGCGCTCGGCGCGTACTTCCGGCGAAGCGTCGAGAAAAATCTTTAATTCTGCGTGGGGGAAAACCACGGTGCCGATGTCGCGGCCTTCCATGACTATGCCGCCACCAGTTCCGGCGCGCTGTTGCTCGGCCACCAGCACGCGGCGCACCGCTGCGATGGTTGCGAGCTGCGAAGCAGCTCGCGCCACTTCGGCGGTGCGAATCTCGCGCGTCACTTCTTTTCCATCGAGGAATACCCGGTTCTTTGCGCCGGCGGCCTCAAGCTCCGGCGTGGGCGGCTTCAATTCGATGTGCGTTTTTTTCGCGAGCACTTCGAGGCGTGCCTCGTCGTCCAGAGCCTCTTTTCGTTTCAGAGCCTTAAGCGCGAGCGCGCGGTACATCGCGCCGCTGTCGAGGTAGGAATATCCCAGCAGCGCCGCAACGCGCCGTGCAACGCTGCTTTTTCCGGAGCCTGCTGGACCGTCAATGGCAATTGTGAGTTGTTTGGGCATGGAAACAGGTTTTTAGTCGTTGCCCATCAATTGTCAGTTCATAGCTTTAACCTTGTTTTGGCTGCGACAAACCAGACCGCTGCGACGTTCCCGCTCAGATGGTGCAGTTATGCTCTGTGCTGTTAGCGGTAAACCGTCGACTGCCATCCCTTAGAATCCCATGATGTTGTAGCCGCAATCGACGTAAATCGTTTCGCCCGTGATGCCCGAGCCGGCATCGGAAAGCAGAAACACGGCAGTGCTGCCCACTTCGCCCGGATCGACGTTGCGCTTCAGCGGCGCGTGCTCAGCGTGCGACTTCAGCATGTCCCCGAGTCCAGAAATTCCTCGTGCGGCGAGCGTCTTGATCGGGCCCGCAGAAATGGCATTGACGCGAATCGCCTTGGGTCCAAGATCGTTTGCCAGGTAGCGCACCGTCGCTTCGAGAGCAGCCTTGGCCACACCCATAACGTTGTAGCGGGGAACGACTTTTTCTGCCCCGTAATACGTGAGCGTGACGATTCCGCCGCCACCCGGCATGAGCGGCGCAGCGCCGCGCGCTACAGCAATCAGCGAGTACACGCTGATGTCGTGCGCGATGCGAAAGCCTTCCCGCGACGTGTTCACAAATTCACCGCTTAAGTCCGCGGCCTGCGCGAATGCCACGCTGTGCACCAGCCCATGCAGTTCTCCGTAGCGTGCCTTCAAATTCTCGAACAGCTTGGCAATCTGCTCGTCGGAGGAGACGTCGCACATGAATCCCGCCGCGCCGGGCAGATCCGCGATCAAGTCTTTGGCTTCCTGTTCAAGGCGCTCGTTCTGATAGGTGATCGCCAAGCGCCAGCCGCCTTCGTGAAGTTTCTTAGCGATGGCCCAGGCGATGCTGCGCTTGTTGGCCAGACCGAAGATCACCGCCGTTTTTTGCGTTTCGCTCATTCTCGAGTCCTCAGTCTTAAGTTTCAGCTCTTCGTTCCCAATGGTTGATTTTAACGGTGAGAATACGTGCCGACACGAGGCTTTAGTGTGTCATGTTTTTCTTACTCGCCACTCGTCACTTCTTCTAAATCCGATGAAACGCCTTCTCAATTTCTTTAACGGAATACCGCAGCACCACCGGGCGTCCGTGCGGGCAGCTCATCGGACAATCCGTTTTTGCTAGTGCGTCCAACAGCCACTCCATTTTCGATGTTTCCAGCGGCATGTTCACTTTGATGGCCGCGTGACAAGCGGTGGAAGCCGCAATTTTCGCTTGCAGAGTTTCGATCGAAATCGCGGCGTTTTCGCGCTCAATCCCATCGAGAATCTCGCGCAGCAGTTTCTCTGCGTCCGGCGCCGCCACACCCGCGGGCACTGCCTGAATCGCCACGCTTTTCAGCCCCATCAATTCCACTTCAAAGCCGTTCGCGCTCAATTCCTCAGCGATTTTCTCGAACGTAACGATTTGCCGCGGCGAAAGTTCGATGACCAACGGCATGAGCATTCGCTGAGCTTCGATTTTTCCCGCGCGGCGCGCTTCCAGGTGCTGTTCGAACAGCACGCGTTCGTGGGCCACGTGCTGGTCCACAATCCACAATCCCTCGCCGTTCACAGCCACGATGAAGCTGGAGTTGACCTGACCCAGCGGCTTCAAGTCCGCAATTTGCTCCGGACGAGGCAGCGTTGCGGGAGCATCGGCCCCCGGCGCCGCAAGATTTCCCGCCCAAGTCGATCCAGCGGCAATCTTCGCCGCCGCAGCGGCCGCAGCCGCGCCAAATGCGGTGCCCGAGCTGAAAGGAATACGTTGCTCGACGGGCTGCAGCGGCGCATTCGAAAGGTCAAAGCCGCCATCCGACCCAACGCCTGAACCCAGCCCAAAATCCTCCATCGGTGGAATCACGGCGCGTGGAACTGCGGACCCTACCGGCGCGGGAGTGATTCCGCCAGAAAGCGAGCCATTCCCGAAGCCAAGTGCCTGCGGCGCAGGGCCGGTCGTCGCGGCCGCCGCAAAGCTCGCAATCGGCCGCGCGCCCATAAGCGCCTGCCGAATTGTGTCGCGCGTGAAGTCATGCACGAATTGTGACCGCCGAAAACGCACTTCGATTTTCGCAGGATGTACGTTGACGTCCACTTCTTCGTATGGCATCTCTAGAAACAGCAGGGTCGCGGGGAAAACCGTTGGCGGCAAAATGTTGCGATAGGCCTCGTGAATGGCGTGCAGGATCAGCCGGTCGCGCACCAGCCGGCGATTCACAAAAATGTAGATGCCGTTGCGGTTCAGCCGTTGCAC
>DATDNK010000474.1:0-2345 GCA_036518275.1 Candidatus Acidiferrum sp. | reverse complement strand
CAAAAGTGCAAATTTACCAAGCTCTGGACGGCCGGGTGTCGCTGTACTACGGCGACACCCGCCTGGATCATACTGCCGTGCCCCCAGGGTGACATTTTTATGTTGCCGTTAGGGTGACAAATTCACGTTGCTACAACACTAGTCGCCGAGACGCTGCCAGCCGGCCGCGCACGCATGTGCGTCCACCCAAGAGCCCCGTTCAGGCTGCTGTTTTCCCGTTCCTGATGACCGGAACCATGCGGCCTTTCCGGATGGTGTATTCCACGGAGCCCCACCGAATGCGGCTGGAAGCGAAACTCGCCAGCCAAACCACAAAATAAGTGGCATCGCGAACCGGAACAAGCCAGAGGTTCCGACGCAGCACATCATCCCCCACGCCCCAAATACCCACGGTCCAAGCCATGGCGAGTCGGAGGACGAAGTAGGCGGCCAGAAATGCTCCAGCGATCCATCCTGACGGAGCAAGCAGAGCCGCGAGCACAGTCCAAGGCAGTCCTTGGGTGAAGAGCAACCCCCAATATTCCAGCGGCCTGCACGAACGAACCGTGCGGGCCCACCTCAATTGATGCTCCCAGAATCCGCGAAAGGTTTGGGCGGGATACATGGTCCAGACGGGCCTTTGGGAAAGAACAATTTCTCCGCCGGAATTGGCGATTCGCAAGCCCAGTTCATAGTCGTCCGCAAGCGTATTCGCGATGGCCTCGAATCCCCCCATCTTGCGGACCCATGCTTTCGTCGTGGCAATCGAGGCTCCCAGAGTAAACCGGATGCCTTCCTTCCATCGCGCCATTAACACTCCAGCGAAGAAATCACTAGCAGCGCCAATTGCTTCCAACTTTGCGCCAAAGTTGTCTTGAGCGATTGCGCGATAAAAGGACGTTACCGCGCCGACTTCCTTATCGCGCAAAGGCGCAATCACGTCGCGAAGATAATCGGGGTCAACGCGTACATCTCCGTCGGTCAGGACCAGGACGTCGTATTGCGCTTCTTGAGTGAGCATCGCCAGTTTGTTCACTTTGCGATTCGCGCCCAGGTTTTCCGCGTTAGTGAACAAACGAATTCGCGTTTGCGGAAACTCCGCCATGATTTGGCGGATGAGCGGCACTGCGGGATCATTCTCGTCGTTCACCGCGAACAGGAGTTCGTACTCGGGATAATCCAGTTTGCAGAAACTCGCAAAGTTTTCGTAAGAACCGAAATCCACGCCTCGCACGGGTTTGAGGAGGCTCGCGGGAGGAGTGTAGTCCGCGTGTGCTTGCGCTTGATCTCGCCCAAAAAACCGAAAAGCAGTAAGAGTTGCGAGGACGTAGTAAACGAACGGGGCCGCCGCCACGAGCAGCAAGACTTCACGCCACAAACCGTAGTGCGAGATCATGGGAGCCAACTCGCCGCCATCTGAAAAGCTTTGAGGATTGTCGCTTCAGCCCGCAGCCACGAGGGCCACGCCAATGCAAACGAGGATGACTCCCGCCCATCGTGCGGTGCTTACCTCCTCGCCCAGAATAAACTTTGCGCCAAACGTCCCAACGACATAGCTGAGCGCGGACGCTGGAATCACCAGGCTGATCGGCTCCCACGACAACAAAACCAGCAGCGCATAGAACGAAAGCGCCATCAGGGGAACGCCGGTCCAGAACCAGCCGTTGCGCACCGCGCGCCCCAAAAACTGCAGCACCGCGCGTGGCCGCAGTCGGGCCGGTTCTCCGACCGACTTCATTCCGTAGGTCATAGCAATTTCGCCGCCCGTACTGCCCAGGATCAAAATCGCAAGCCCTATGATTACCCGCATCGGGCCACCGCCTCGGTGGGCAATTCCGTTGTTCGCGGTTTCGTTTGCCCCACAAGAAGAACTCCCACACAAATCAGGACCACACCGACCCAACGCCGCGGCGAGACTGACTCGCGCAGAACGATTACCGCCAGAAAAGTGAGGATTGCATATCCAAATGCTCCTGCCGGCATGACGTAGCTGTAATCCGCCCAGCTCAGCACGGTCATGTAGCTGACCATAAATCCGATGAGGAAGAAAATAGCCAACCAAATCGTCGCGCTCGTCACCGTCAGGTAGAAGGCATGCGCGATTCCGTGCGCCGTCAGCTCAACCGCGCCAATCTCGGCCATTCCGTGCTTGAGCAGCAGGTCGCCGACGTTCGCGCACACGACCATGGCAAAGACCATGACCAGCGTCTTGATTCGCAGCCTTCTCTCGCTTGGCATTTTGGGGAGGCTAATCGTTTCCGGAGGCCGAACTCGCGCCGGGTACGGAAACCATCGGCTTGCTGTATTCCTCGCCGCCTTTGCGCGCCCACTTCAGGCGCTCTGCGCGGAGCTTTAGGAATTCCGTC
>DATDNK010000473.1:0-4099 GCA_036518275.1 Candidatus Acidiferrum sp. | reverse complement strand
TTGGAAGAGTGTGAAAAGAAAGAGCTTGGAGGATACGGAACTTGGAAGAATATACGGAAGAATGGAGGACAAGCAGAGAGCGCACCCCCTCCCCCTGCTTTTTTGTAATGATGTGATTCCATTGAGGTTAAGGGATGGAGGCCTGCTAAGGATGTGATTCGGAAGGAGTTACGAGAGTTGTTAGGCCTGCATAGGGGCGTACCGCGAAGGTTTAGGGATGCCTCGCGGTGTCCGCACATAGAAAGTGACCTGGCTAGACAAAATCCTGCCCAAAGGCTGAAACCATTGTACTACAAAGTAAAGTCAATGTCAAGGAAGAGCAAGTCGAGTGGAATCAGAGGGATAGCGGGACGAAACTTGAGTGTGGACAAGTCAACTTTCCGTGCGCCGGCAAATGCTTTCGTATCTTCGACTTCCCTGACGTCAGAATGGGGCTTGACTCTGGACTATACTCCAGGGTGTAGCTTGTTGAAGGAGACAGGGCGATGCAGGTTGGCCGTGTTGCGAAGGAAATCGGGCTGAGCGTTGACGCGATTCGTTTCTACGAACGCACCGGTTTGCTCCGGCAGGCGCCCAGGACGGAGGGAGGCTTCCGTCAATATGGGGAGAACGACCTGGAGACGCTGGCCTTTGTCCGCCGAGCGCAGGGACTTGGCTTCAAGCTGAGCGAGATTCGGGGGCTCTTGCGTCTGCGGGGGAATCGCTTGCAGCCTTGCGCGCCTGTGAAGTGCCGATTGGAAGAAAAGCTGGCGGATGTGGAGCGGAAGCCCGCGGCTGGTTCTGTTGTTGTCGCCGACGTGACCGGGTTGCCTGCGGGGGTCTTCCGCAGCAGAGCAGCTCCTCACCAAGTATGCGGATCGTAAGATGCGGGTGCTGGTGGTTTGGGAACCGATCCTGGCAACTGACTGGCGGGCGCCGGGCGCGAGAGTGTTGGGATGGATTTCGGATCGCAGAGCGCGGCAGTTTTGGGACCCGAACCACCTGGTCGCGGAGCAATTGGCTCGCATGGAGCAACAAAAGCCGGGAAAGCTGGAGCCGGATTGCTGCATGAAAAAGGGTTTCCATTGGGATGAGGCGATCCTGTACGCGCCGCACGTGCGCTGGGGCGATGGTCCGGAGCCGGTGTTTTGGAATGGTCCGGTCTATCGGATTAGCGCCTCGCTAGACAAAGCGGTCAGCGAACAGCCCTGAAAACCGCCCGCCAAGGGAACTCTGACGCTCCTTGACAGTATTCCTCCCTGACACGGGGATTTGCTGCGGGGAGCACCACGGCCGGACGCAGATTCCACGACAAGACGCAGGTTAAAGGTAAGAAGGCACTTAGGTTCAAGCCATGTAGCGCGCCTGACTGTTGCCCACCTTGCTTCGTCTAATGGTCTTTGGAGCAAGTTCCCGGTCTAACTTCATCACCGAAGGAGCGTTCGATGCGGACTCTCTTCCAGGATTTGCGGTTTTCGTATCGCGAGTGGAGCAAGAGGCCGGGGCTTGCGCTGACGGCGATTTTATCACTCGCGGTGGGGATTGGGGCGACAACGGCGGTTTTCAGCGTCATCTACGCTTTGCTGGTCAATCCGTACCCCTATTACGCCGCCGACCGCATGATCCATCTGGTGGTCCTAAACGAAAAGGGTGAGGACTGGTGGGTGGGACTCACGGGCCCTCAGCTCAAACTGGTGAGCCAGGCCAAATGCGTGGAGAGCGCGGCAGCGACGTTTGGGACGTGGAATCTCACGACCACAGATGAAGAGCTTCCCGAAGATGTCCCCTCGGTCAACATGACCGCCAATGGAGGGATTCATTTTGGCGTGCCGGCGCTGCTGGGCCGGACGCTTCTTCCGTCGGATGCGCCAGAAGGGCAGGACCCGGAGCCGGTGGCGGTCCTGAGTTATTCGTTTTGGCAACGCCATTTCAATGGCGATCCTGTGGTAGTGGGCCGGAAGATTCAGCTGGTTCACAAGACCTACACGATTGTGGGTGTGATGCCCTCGCGCTTCACCTGGCAAGATGCCGATGTGTACCTTCCACTGAAGCTGCCAGGCGGCCCGAACGACGTTTACGACCCGACGATCCGGCTGAGGCCTGGAGTTACGCATGAGGCGGCCAACGCGGAATTGCAGCCGCTGCTCGAACAGTTCGCCAAGGAAACGCCGAGCCGCTTTCCCAAGAAGTTTCGGGTGCACGTGAAGGGTCTCAATGACCAATTCATGGAGCATCTCGGTCATTCTTTATTCTTGCTGTTTGGGGCGGTGGGCCTGCTGCTGGTGATCGGATGCGCGAACGTCTCCATCCTGCTGCTGGCCCGGGGCACGGCGCGGCAGCAGGAACTGGCGGTGCGTTCGGCGATTGGCGCGAGCCGCTGGAGGATTCAGCGGCAACTGCTGACGGAAGCGCTGACGCTTTCGCTGGCCGGGGCGCTTGGAGGCATTGCGCTCGCTTACGGTCTGCTCGGCGTGCTGGTGCGCTGGCTGCCTGAATACTCTTTTCCGCATGAAATCGTGATTCGGATCAATTTGCCGGTGCTGGCGTTCAGCGTGCTGGCCGCTATTCTCACCGGCGCATTGGCGGGGATCTCGCCGGCATTTCAATTCTCGAAGCCCAATGTTTCACAACTTATGCAATCGGGATCGCGACGCACCACAAGCGGCGTGCACGGCAGGCGCGCGCACGGCATGCTGGTGATGGGCCAGATCGCACTCACTCTGCTATTGCTGACGTCTGCGGCCGCGGCGATCAATGGTTTCGTCCGCATTGTCCGCGCGAATCTCGGCTACGATCCGCAGAACGTGATGTCCGTGGGCATTCCGGTGCATCAGAACGCGCACGTTCCGTGGGAAGACCGCACAAATTATTTCGAGCAGCTCCGCGAGCATATTGCGGTGCTGCCGGAAGTCGTTTCGGCGGGCATTTCGACGAATGCGACTCCTCCCTGGAATGGAAACGAAACGACCTTTGAAATCTTCGGACGTCCTTCGGATCAGCAGCAGAGTGCACGGCTGAACTTCGTGGACTCGGAGTATTTTTCCGTCCTGCATATTCCGCTGCTGGCGGGGCGGCTTTGGGATCATCCCGAATTGATGCGCGGGGCGCGCATGTGTTTGGTGAATCAGGCGCTCGCACGGCGGTATTGGCCGCAAGAGAATCCAGTGGGCAAGCAGTTGCGGTTCCCAGATTTGAAAAGCGAGCCGCCGTACTTTCAGGCTGTACCAGACAGCAACAATTGGCTGCAAGTTATCGGTGTGGTGGCGGATGCGCGGGATGATGGCTTGCGCAAGCCAGTCAAGCCCGCGGTTTTTGTGCCGTTTTCGCTCGCGGTGCGGGTTTGGACGCAGATTCTTGTGCGCACGCACGCTGAGCCTTTGGCGGCGCTCAATCGGGTCCGAGGCGCGGTCAAGGCCGTCGATTCGGACCAACAGGTTTTCGGGCGCACGCGCGATCTGCAACAGTGGATCGAGCGCATGCCGGAGTATTCCTACGGCCGACTCGTTTCGGGAATGTTCGGTGGGTTTTCGATTCTGGCGCTGGCGTTGGCGGCTACAGGGCTATTCAGCGTGGTTTCTTACAGTGTGGCGCAGCGCACGAACGAGTTTGGAATTCGCATGGCGCTGGGGGCGAATGGAGCGCAAGTGCTGCGGCTTGTCTTTGCGTCAACGGCAACAAGTGTGATTGGAGGGCTCGCAGGAGGCGTGGTGCTGAGTCTTGCGTTGAGCAAGCTCCTAGCGCGATGGGCCGAAGGCAGCGCCCAAAGTCCGGTTCTGTTTCTGGCCGCTACATTGTTGTTGATTCTGGCCGCCGGTTTGGCGGCACTTGTGCCGGCGCGGCGCGCTTCGTCAATTGATCCTATGGAAGCGCTGCGCTACGAATAGGTGAACAGGTCCGCATGAGAGCGCGTGCCGCCGCGAATTAGTGAGTTGCGGAAGTAGTTCGAGGACGAACGCCCAGGATGTTGGGAACCGGCCAGGCCGCTGAATTCGCGTCATTCTCAGTGAACGCAGTCTCGTAGCTGCCCACCATTTCCAACTCTGTGGCGCCCACATGCACATAGAGCTGAGCTTCAGGCCCACCCTCGAGATGCTGGGCGGCGACCAGGCCGATGCCGGCA
>DATDNK010000472.1:0-4660 GCA_036518275.1 Candidatus Acidiferrum sp. | reverse complement strand
TCATCCTGCTCAACGTTGAAACCGAGCAGCCTCTCGAAATCGAGGCCGTCTTTCATCGCGATTACCAACTCATGTGGCCCGCAGCATTGGGCGCGACTTATCTCGATTGGAATTCGCAACAGCACGCTTTTTATTTCGGGGAGGAACAAAGAAAATTCTCGGCGTTTGTCGGTTCACCTACCGCCGCTGATCCTCACGCTGAATTCCAAACCAACTACGCCGAATCGCAATCCAGCTCCTTCCGCCTCGGCGCCACTGCCAAGGGCAAAGACACCAAGCTCATTGTCATCGCTGCTTCCATGGAAGACCACGACGCCGCGCTAAAAGCGTATCAGCATCTCACCGCCGATTACGTTACGCTCCAGCAGGAAGCCGCGAAGTATTATCAGGACTATCTCGCGCGCACCGTCACGCTCGATCTTCCGGACGCGCAAATTCAGCAAGCCTACGACTGGGCGCGCGTAAGCCAGTTCCAGGGCCTCGTCACCAATCCTTATCTCGGCACCGGTCTCGTCGCCGGCTATCGCACTTCGGGCACAAGCCAGCGCCCCGGCTTCGCCTGGTTCTTCGGCCGCGACTCCTTCTGGACCTCGCTCGCGCTCAACGCCTCCGGTGACTTTTCCACCGCGCGCGCCGCCCTCGCCTTCATCAGCAAATTCCAGCGCGAAGACGGAAAAATCCCCCACGAAATTTCGCAAGGCGCAAATTTTGTGGACTGGTTCAAGGGCTATCCGTATCCCTACGCCTCTGCCGATGCCACGCCGCTCTACCTCATCGCTATGAGTGATTACGTGACCGCGAGCGGCGATACCGCCTTCGCCAAAGAAAAGTGGGACAGCCTCTGGAAAGCGTACGAATTTCTGCGCTCGACATACGACGAGCACGGCTTCGCGAAGAATCAAGGCGTCGGCCACGGCTGGGTCGAGGGCGGCCCGCTGCTGCCCGTGAAAACCGAGCTGTATCAGACTGGGCTCGGTATCGAGGCTTTGCGCGCGCTCTCGAGTCTTGCTCATCTCACCGGCAAGGAAGAAGTAGGCAAGGAGCTGGCCAAAACTTTCGCGCAGCAGAAAGCTCTTATGAGCGACACCTTCTGGCTGGCCGACAAAAAGCGTTTCGCTTTCGCCCTCGACAAAAACAATCACGCTGTGGACGAGCCCACGGTGCTCTCCACCGTGCCGATGTGGTTCGGCTTGCTCGATGATGCCAAGGCCGACGCGATGATTACGCAACTAGCCGATCTCGATCAGCAAACCGACTGGGGCATGCGCATCATCTCCGACCATTCGCCGACATTCAGCGGCGGCGGCTACCACTACGGTTCGGTCTGGCCTCTCTTCACTGGATGGGCCGCCGTGGGCGAGTATCGCTATCACCGCGCGCACTCCGCCTACGAAAATCTCCGCGCCAATGCGCTGCTTGGTTTCGACGGCTCGCTCGGGCACTTTTCGGAAGTGCTTTCCGGCGATTTCTACCAATCGCTTTCCACCAGCTCGCCGCACCAGATCTGGTCCGCCGCAATGGTCGTCAGCCCAATCCTGCGCGGCATGTTTGGCCTCGCGCCCAACGCAGTCACAGGCACGCTCACCTTCACGCCGCATGTTCCCGCCGACTGGACTTCGTTCTCCATCCGCAACGTCGCAATCGGTTCGGCGAAGATCGATTTGCACTATGCCAAGGATCTCGAAGGAATCACGCTGGAGGCGAAGCCCTTAGTCGATTCTTCTGGCAATACGCCTCTCAGCCTGGACTTTCAACCTTCCATCAGCCTCCGCGCCAAAGTCCTCGGCGCCACGCTCAACGGCCACCCTGTGCAGTTTCACGTGGAACAAAATGCCGCTGACCAACATGTGCTCGTCAGCATTCCGCTCACCCCCGGAACGAATGCGCTCCACATCCGCGTCAAGGACGATTTTGGCCTAGCGTACGTTTCCACGTTGCCCGCCCTCGGCTCCACGTCCGAAGGACTGCGCATTGTGTCCGAGACTTGGTCGGCTGCGCACGACCGCCTCACACTTGCCGTCTCCGGCCACGCCGGCCACGAGTACCGCCTCTCTGTGTGGAACCCCGCCCAAATCGCCTCCGTCTCCGGCGCCAAACTCTCCAAATCCCCTGGCAGCAAAGCCGAACTTGTCGTGGAATTCCCTTCAAATGCTACCGACCCTATCGCCCATGCGACCATCTCTCTGCACTTCTCTGAGGGCACGGCACGGTAAGGAGCTTCACCAATGGTACGCGGGTTCTGTCAACAACCTTGGTTGGGCAATGGGAAAGTGTCGGTGAGAGGCAGTCCCCCACCAACTGTGCAACCTAGATAGCCGAGAACATCGACAGAGCTAAGAGCACGGTCAACGAGTGTCGGCACTGCGAATATGCGGTCAAGCAGGAGCACTGTGGCCGGCGCATTGCAGCACGCCAAGATATGCACTCCACGGACCCACAGCGCCGCGGTACTGGTGGGCCATGATCCTCGAGACTTGGTGCAGATGGGTCAAGTCGTGAGCGGCCCACGCGGCCAACAATTGGGACAGAGTCACTACACCCAGAGCTGGATGCCGCCCGCGCCGCGCGAGATCTACGGGCTTTAGATTCAGCGCGCGTAGCTCGCTCAGGTTTTCTGACCGCAAACGCGCGAATTCATCCAGCAACTGAGACACCGACTTGCCATGGCTCTCGCGTTCTTGCGCCCAGCGATCGAACGGCTCAAATGCCTTACCTTCGCCAAACTGCAGAATCATTCGCACGCGCGGCATCCAATCCGTACGTTCGCCGTGAATCAGATGGCCGACGACATCGAACGCGCTCCAGGTTTTTTCTCCTTCGTTCCGGAGCGTCCACGTTTCCGGCAGGCCGCGCAGGAGCGCATCGAGAGCCGCAGGAGTACGACTGAGAAGCGAAAGAGTGTCTTGCAAGTTGTGTTGCATGGCGATCCTCAATCTGAAGGACTCAGCACGATCAGAACGATAATGGCTGAATCCTAGGCTGAAGATTTCAACACAGAGCACACGGAGGTCACAGGGAAGTGCCGAGAAATTCCTGGCCATATTGGCAGGGTTCTCAATGCAGGAAGTGGCGCATGCCGGTGAAGACCATCGCGAGGCCCAGCCGGTCCGCGGCGGCGATGACGTCTGAATCACGCACGGAGCCGCCTGGCTGAATCACAGCAGTAGCCCCGGCTTTCGCGGCTTCCTCGACGCCGTCGGGAAAGGGAAAGAACGCGTCCGAAGCGACGACGCTGCCCGCAAGCGGCACTTGCGCCTTCATCACTGCGATTTTCACGGAGTCCACGCGGCTCATCTGTCCCGCGCCGACGCCCACGGTCGCACCGTCTTTCGCAAATACGATGGCGTTGGACTTTACATGCTTTGCTACTTTCCACGCGAAACGCATGGTATGCATCTCTTCGGCAGTGGGCACGCGCTTCGTTACCGTCCGCAGTTCGCTGTCGTTGAGTTCGCCGAGGTCCGGCTGCTGCACCAGCATTCCGCCGAGAATGCGCTTGAGCTGCAGCTCGCGTTCCGGTTCGAGTCCGCCGGGAGGTAGCTCGAGCAAGCGCAAATTTTTCTTCGCGGCAAAAATTTCTTTCGCGCGGGCTGCAAAGGCGGGCGCCGCTATGCATTCGACGAACAGCTTGGCCACTTCCTCCGCCGTGGCGGCGTCGACTTCGCGGTTGAACGCCAGCACGCCGCCAAACGCGGAGACCGGATCGCACGTGAGAGCCTTCAAGTACGCATCGCGCAATGTTGTCTGCTCGGCCGTGCCACACGGATTGTTGTGCTTGATGATGACCGCAGTGGGATTCTTGAATTCCGCCGCAAGGCTTCGGGCCGCTTCGAGGTCCACGAAATTGTTGTAGGAAAGCTCTTTGCCCTGGAGCTGCTTCGCGGCCACCAATCCTTCGGGCGCGCGGCCCGCCGGCACGTAAAGGGCCGCGTGCTGGTGTGGATTTTCGCCGTAACGTAATTCCTGTTGGCGTCGGAGCGAGAGGTGCACGCGCTCGGGCAGCGCGGGTCTCGTTTGCAATGCCACGTCGCCGTTGGCGGCGAGGCGCTCCATTTCCGTGGTGATCAAGCCGTCGTAGCGCGAAGTGGTGGCAAAAACTTTGCGCGCCAGCTCGAGCCTCGTTGCGAGCGTGGTGCCGCCCGCGCTTTCGATTTCTCTTCCGACGCGCTCGAAATCCGCGGGATCACACACGACGGTCACACTCTCGAAATTTTTTGCGGCGGAGCGGAGCATTGTTGGGCCACCGATATCGATGTTCTCAATGAGCTCCTCGGCGGTGAGCCCGGCCTTCGCTGCCGTTGCTTCGAACGGATACAGATTCACGACGACAAGATCGATCGGCGCAATGCCGTGTTCCTTTGCTTGCTTCTGGTCGTCTGCATGCTTCCGCCGGAAAAGCAGGCCGCCGTGTACTTTGGGATGCAGCGTTTTCACGCGCCCGCCGAGCATTTCCGGCCAGCCGGTGAATTCGGCCACGTCCTTGACCGCCACGCCGCCTTCGCGCAGCAGTTTGGCCGTGCCGCCCGTGGAAAGAATTTCAATGCGCAGCGCCGCCAGCCGCTTCGCAAATTCGAGCACCCCGGTCTTATCGAACACGCTGACGAGCGCGCGCTCCACCGCCATGTGCGTTCCTCCTGGTTTGCGAAAACATTCCAGTGTA
>DATDNK010000471.1:0-3053 GCA_036518275.1 Candidatus Acidiferrum sp. | reverse complement strand
TGGCTGCGCGGGACAGTCACGGGGTTAATGACGACCGCGGGCGGGATCGGGCACACGCTGCCCTTCTTGATTTCCAATTTTCATGCGGCGACGCTGGTGGCGGCGATTGTAGTGGCGGTGGAACTTTGCGTCATCAGCTTCGTGCGGCACAAATACATGGACACGCCGTTCTTGCAGGCGACGTTTCAGGTGGTGGTGGGAGGCGTGCTGGTGTTCTTGACGGGGTGGCTGATTGGCAGTTCGTGAGTTGGAAAATAGAAAAGGGAAAATGGAAAATCGAAGAACGAAATTCGAGAATCGAAACACGACATCAGGAAAAGCAGATCTATCGCTTCGTTCGATGACAGGTTTAGAGGATCCGCGAGGAGAGCGGGTTAGTCGGAGTGGGCGGGGGCGTGCGCGGGCGCGGGGGCGACTCCGAAGAGGCGGCGAAGCCAGGACTGGAAGCGGTCCATGTAGATGTAGACGACGGGCGTGGTAAAGAGCGTGAGCAACTGGCTGAGGATGAGGCCGCCAACGATGGTGATGCCCAGCGGGCGGCGGAGTTCAGAGCCGACGCCCATGCCGAGCGCCAAGGGCAAGGCGCCGAGCAACGCCGCCATCGTGGTCATCAGGATTGGGCGGAAACGCAAGATGCCCGCTTTGTAAATCGCTTCGACGGGCGACATGTTCTCTTCCCTTTCCACCTGCACCGCGAAATCAATCATGAGGATAGCGTTTTTCTTGACGATGCCGATCAGCAAGATGATGCCGATGAGCGCAATGATGTTGAGGTCCGACTTGATGACTTGAATCGCGAGAAGCGCGCCGATGCCCGCAGAAGGAATGGTGGAAAGAATGGTGATGGGATGGATGAAGCTTTCGTAAAGAATGCCAAGAACAATGTATACAGCGCCGAGGGCCGCGAAAATCCAGAAGAGCTGATTGCGAGCTGAGTCCTGGTAGGCTTGCGCGGTGCCTTGGAAGGTGGCGTGGACGGTATTGGGCATCCCGATTTCGCGGCGCGCGGCTTCGATATGATCGACGGCGGGGCCCAGGGAAGCTCCCGGAGCGAGATTGAAGGAGAGAGTAATCGCCGGGAAAATGCCCTGATGATTGACGGAAATGGCGGTGCTGGAAGGCTCGTAATGCGCAAACGCGCTGAGAGGAACGAGCTTGCCCGATTTGGAAGGGACGTAGATGGATTTCAGGGCCTCGGGGGATTGCTGAAACTCGGGGGCAACTTCGAGCACGACGTGGTACTGATTCAAGCCTTTATAAATGTTGGAAACCTGGCGCTGGCCGAACGCATCGCCCAAAGTGTTGTCGATGTCCTGGACGGCGACGCCCAGGCGAGAAGCGGTGTCGCGGTCGATGACCAAGCTGCTTTGAAGACCTTTTAGTTGCTGGTCGGAATTGACATCGCGCAGTTCTGGAATCCGGGCGAGGCGACGCTGCATGACCGGAGCCCAATAGGTGAGGTCGGAGAGATTGTCGGCCTGCAAAGTGTACTGGTATTGAGCGCCGCCCATGCGTCCGCCCATGCTGAGGTCCTGAACCGCCTGCAAATATAAAGCTGCGCCGGGAATTTTGGCGGTCTTGCTGCGGATGCGAGCGATGACCTGGTCGATGCTGATTTTGCGTTCGCTGAGCGGCTTAAGCTGGCCAAACATGCGCGCGGTGCTGCCGCCGCTGCCGCCTCCGGTAAAGGAAGTTACCGTGTCCACCGCAGGGTCGCTCAGCACAATGTCGGTAAACTCAGTCATCTTCTTGGACATGGCGGTGAAAGACAAATCCTGATCGCCCTGGACGAGTCCGGTGAAACGGCCGGTATCCTGCTGGGGGAAAAAGCCCCGGGGAGTGTACATGTACATCAAAATGCTGACAGCGGCAGTAAGAATAGTTACGCAGAAAATGAGGAACTGACGATGGAGCACCCAGCGCAAGGAAACGTCGTAGGTCCGGAGAAGGCGATTAAAGGCGTTTTCGGAAAAGCGATAGAGGCGGTTGTGCTGCCCAGTTTCGTGCTTCAGAAACCGGGCGCACATCATCGGCGTGGTGGTGAGAGAAACGAAAAGCGAGACGCCGATGGCCACCGTCAGAACCACGGCAAACTCCCGGAAAAGGCGGCCAACAATTCCACCCAACATCAGAATGGGGATAAAAACGGCGACCAGCGAAGTGCTCATGGAAAGAACAGTAAAGCCGATTTCGCTGGCGCCTTTCATGGTGGCGGCGAAGGGTTTCATGCCGTTTTCAATGTGGCGGGTGATGTTTTCGATCACCACGATGGCATCGTCGACGACGAATCCGGTGGAGATGGTGAGGGCCATGAGAGAAAGATTGTCCAAGCTGTAGTGACAGAGGTACATCACGCCGAAGGTACCGATGAGGGAAAGCGGCACGGCCACACTGGGAATGATGGTGGCCCAGACATTTCGCAGAAATGCGAATACGACAAAGATCACCAGCAAGATGGAAATGCCGAGGGCAATTTCGACGTCGTGGACCGAGGTACGGATGGTGGTGGTGCGATCGACGGCCACGCTGAGATTAAGGGACGGGGAAATCGAGGCGCGCAGCATGGGAAGGATGGCGTTGACGCGGTCGACGGTCTCGATCATGTTGGCGCCGGGCTGACGGAAGATGGCCATCAGGACGCCGCGCTTGCCGCCAGAGAGGCCCATGTTGCGGGTATCCTCGACGGAGTCGATGACTTCGGAGATATCGCGCAAGCGCACGGGAGCGCCCTGGTGGCCAGCGACAATCAGAGGTTCATATTCGTAAGCTTTGAAGAGTTGATCCGTGGCACCAACCGCCCAAGTCTGATGATTATCGGAGAGCGCGCCTTTGGCGAGGTTGGCGTTGGCGGCCTGAAGGGACTTGCGAATCTGCTCGAGGCTGATTCCGTAGCTATTGAGCTGATTCGGATTGACTTCAACGCGAACCGCAGGGCGCGCACTACCCCAGGTGAACACCTGCCCGACACCTTCGACCTGCGCCAGCTTCTGGGCAAGGATGGAGTCGGCGGCATCATAAATTTCCGCGGGAGGAATATTGTCCGAGGTGAGCGA
>DATDNK010000470.1:0-4014 GCA_036518275.1 Candidatus Acidiferrum sp. | reverse complement strand
CGGCTTGTTCTCCATCGTCTCACCGACTCGCACCAATTCCGAGCCGGCGGGCTGCTCGAGCTTGAAGCGGTCCGCGGGAATGTCTTCGTTCACGGCAATCTTGGTCACTTGCAATTCCAGCTTGTAATCGTCGTGCGGGCGCTCGATTACAATGGCCCGAGGGAAAGAAGTTACGGGGGGCGTTGCTGGCGCTGCAGCTGCGGGTGTGCCGGTCTGTGCCACTGGGGAGTTATCCAAGGGCTCCCAGTCGGTGAAAGAAACATCGGAAAGCAGCGTTCCCTTCGGCCCAAAGGTCTGGATGCGCGCGGCCTGAAGATTCGAGCGATCAAACCAGATTTCCCGCGAGACTTCCAAGTGGTAGCCACCACGCAGAACGGTCAGCACGTAATAGCGCCCCTGTTCGTTGTTGAATTCGCGCATGGTCACTGCTTCTTCCTTGCGAATTTCGGGCCAAAGCAGGGCGTCCAGCAAATGCTGTGGCCGCAAATTCTCGATCGGTTTGGCGCTGGCCCTCTCGGCAGCAACCGAGCCGACGAGAAATTTGTTTTTCGTGGGAATGGAGACGCGAAAAGTTTCTCCATCGCTGGCCATATCAAATACTGTTTTTCCGATGACCGGCGCCTGCCCGATCATGCGGATTTCCGCGGGACGCGCTGCCAGGAGAAAGGCTTTTACTTCGTGATATTCATCAATGACGCCACTGTATTTGGAACCGGCGGTGGGCTTGAGCTCGACGGTGGCGTTAAGCGTTTTCAGGTTTCGGGCGATGGCATTGTAGGCGTCAAGCAGCTCTTCGCGCGTGGCATCTTTAACCACGGGCCGCTCCGCAGCGGGAATTTGCCTATGCCCCGTGATGGCTGGGCCGTGGCAGGCGCAGGAAACAACCGCCAGTGTCGCCAGAAGCAGGCATGTCTCGACACATCGCATCAGTAAGTTCCGCACTCCTACAAACAAATGAAGCAATCTAACAACCAGTCGGATGCCCGTCAATCGAAGCGGGGCGCGCATGGAGACAGCTTCAATTCGGCCGCGCAATGTGGACGTCAAATCTTTGGACCGCCGGGCGCAAACGCCGGATGATTTCGCTGGGCCAGAGGGTTTGGCTCAGAATCGTGACCCAACTGTCCTCGAGCTCGCAAACCCCACAAAACGTATAGCGGGCATAGGCTCGCTGATAAGCGTCCAAGCCGCGCTTGGAAAGGTCGCCTTCGAGTGCCGCATCGGCCGCTTGTGCTGCGGTTCCAGCGCGGATGCCAAACGTTTCGCCCTCGAAGCGCTCGAGAAGTAACCGAAGCTCTTCCACGCTTGGCGAAGGAATCACCACGCAGCGCTCGGCGGCTTCACGCCAATGGATTTCCCGCGCCTTAAAGAACCCCCGCACGCGGTCGAGGTGGCTGAAGAAATCGACAACATAGGCGTCGTTGGCTGCAAGCGCAGGGAGAATCTCCGCCCAGATCTCCGCACTCTCTTTCCCGCGCAAGGGTTCGCGATTTTCGGTTTCCACCAATTCCAGCCCCACGGCCTTGATCTCATTGCCAAGGTCCAGCGCCTGCACGTCCAGAGAGTAGTGCGGCAATTCGAGCGCGCCGCTCCCCATCGCAGGAACTCCAGGCGTGCTCATTCCACATCCTCGGCGTGGGGAAACCTTTCGCGGAATTCTGGAGATTGTTTGCGCACGTCCAGCCAGTCAAAAAAGGCGTCCGGTGTTTCCAGCCAGATGCGGAACCAACTGGCAATTTCGATTTTTTCGGAGCGCTTTTGCGGCTCGACTTTGTGATTGTGGGCAATCATTTCCGCGCGGCGCTTGCCCAGCCTGGCGACTTCCAGCACGCGCTCCACCGCCGCTTTCTCGCCATGAGCGCGAAACTTCCGCATCAACTCATCCAGGCGCATGATGCTGACTTCCGCGTCTCCCAGTGTTTTGAAGTGCAGCAGGTCTTCGAATTCCTCTTCGTATTGCTCCTCGGCTTCTTCCTGCAAGGAGAGCAGGACTTTGTGCCCGGCGTCCTTTAAGACGTCGGCAATGTATTCGGCGCCAGTTTTGCCCGCTTCACCGTGTTCCGCCAGGAGCCTCAGCCGCAACTGCTCGATCTCCGCGGGGGTCCATTTCTGCGCATTGATTTCGCGGGCGGTTTCCAGGATCAGAGTTTTCTTATTCTTAAGAGCCTGGTTCATTGCGTTTTGCCTTTGTGATGCTTCTTCGGCTGCTGATGTGCCGCCGGTTTGGCGTGCCGCTTTTTCGCGCTTGGCGGGGCAGGCGGCGGTGGCGGCGGATCCGCAGGAAGACCCGCCAGCAGCCGCCGGTACCTGAGCACATTCCTATTGTGCTCCTCCAGCGTGGAGCTGAAAAAATGGCCGCCCTGGGTATTCGCCACAAAATACAAAAAACTGGTTTCCGCCGGATGCAACGCGGCGCGCAACGATGCTTCTCCCGGATTTCCAATTGGGCCTGGCGGCAGCCCGCCATGCTCGTAGGTATTGTACGGCGAATCGAAGCTCAAATCTTTTCCGCTCAAGGACCCTTTGTATTGTCCCAGTCGCTCCAACCCGTAAATCACTGTAGGGTCGCATTGCAGGCGCATTCCTTTGCGCAATCGGTTGTCGAATACGCTGGCGACCATGGGACGTTCTTCCGGCTTGGGCGTTTCGCGTTCGACGAGCGACGCGAGTGTCACGGTGCGGAGCCGGGCAGAGGGGCTTTCCATATTCGAAGAGACCTGGCTCTTAGTACCTGCGGGTGCCTTCGCCGCAATTTGTCCGTTCGAAGCCGTTTGGCCGTTTGGATCTGCAACGGCGATGCGCTTCCATTCCTCTTTGAACTTGTGGACCATTTGCGCGGTCAATTCGCTTGCAGCGGGATGGCGTGAGAGCTCGTAGGTGGCAGGGAAAAGAAACCCCTCGAGCGTGCGGGCTTCGGGCGCGAAGTCGCGAATCAATGAGGGGTCGCTGGCCGCGAAGACAAAATCGCCCGCGGGCATGAACTTGTCAGCCTGGAGCTCGCGCGCGATTTCAAACATGGTTTCGCCTTCGCGGACGGTGAAAGGCTTCTCGTAGATTTGGCCCTGCGCGATTTTCCAAAAGACATCGTGCCCGGTCACGGGGCGGTCAAAGAAATACTCGCCTGCCTGCAGCGTGCGTTTCGGGTGACGCCGCGCGTAAATCTCGAAACCCAGCTTGCTGCGCACCACACCGTTGTGTTTCAGCAAATAGGCAACGTAGCGGGGCGACGCTCCGTGAGGAATGTCGACGAACACGCCCTCCTGCGGGAAGTCCTGGTAAGGATACGTGATGCTGTACCACATCCAGGCCGCATAGGCTCCAGCAGCCAGCACGGCCACAAGAATCAAGTACGAAAGATATTTCAAGCCCGCCTCGCGTTCACCTTTTCATCGATTCTCAACGCTGTTCCTCCGGTTGCCCTTGCCGTTCGAGGAACTCCTTCAGAATCACAGCGGCGGCGACGGCATCCACGGTTGCTCTGGCCGGCGCTTTCCTGGGGTTCCTGCCACCGGATTTTTTGGCGTGAAGGAATCTTCCCTGCGTTTCCTCGAGCAAACGTTCTGCCTCCCAGCTCGTCAGCCGTTCGTCGACCATTTCGACCTGTACGCCAAGCTGTTTTCGAACGCGGCGCGCGAAACGCTCGGCTTCCCGGGCCATTTCGCCGCGCGAACCGTCCAGGTTGAGAGGCAAGCCGACGACGATCTGCTTGACGTGATGGTCACGCACGAGTTCGCGGAGCCGCCGCATGTCCTCGTTCCGGTTTACTCGAGCCATGGTGGCAAGAGGCTGCGCCATCCTCGCGTCTGCATCCGTAATCGCCAAGCCCATCCGGTCTCTCCCATAATCAATAGAGAGAATCGAATTCCTGAAGCGCGGCTCCGTTGGCGAAGGCTCCTTCGGCAATCCAGTTTCCTCTTGGTTCATCCTCTCCAGTATAACTTGGGGACAGCGTGGGCGCTGAAGCGCCGTGCTCCATGTGTCAGTCAGCGGCGCAGGGCGGGAGGTGAGGAAACC
>DATDNK010000469.1:0-4170 GCA_036518275.1 Candidatus Acidiferrum sp. | reverse complement strand
TGCTTTAGCCTGCTGATGGCAGGGCGTTTGTGAAGCGTGTCGTAGCCCATCGCTTCGATGGCATCGAGAACGGCGACGCCGCCGCGGCTGAACATTTCGAGGTCAACGCTTAGGCGGGAATCAACCATGCTCGCAAGGGGCAATCCTTCGGCAAACAAGGCGCGCGTGCGAGAAATGAGATCCTTCATCAGGCGGACATAACGATCATCGAAGCGCCGCTCGACGATGTCGTCCTCCGTTAGGCCCTGAGCTGCTGCAGTGTCGAGCGGAATGTAAATGCGGCCTTTGTCGAGGTCGCGAGACACGTCCTGCCAGAAATTCGCGAGTTGCAGGGCAGTGCACGTGGCGTCGGAAAGGCGCTGGCGTTGCTCGTCGCGGTAACCACACAGGTAGAGCACAAGGCGGCCGACGGGATTCGCGGAATAGAGGCAATAGCCAATTACAGCGTCCCAATTCGGGTAGCGCTGCGTAGTCTGATCCTGGCGGAAAGCCCTTAAGAGATCGGCGAAGGGCTGCTTGGGAATATCTTTGGCGAGAACGGTTTGACGCAGTGCGATGAACACAGGATGAGACGGTTTGCCATCGTAGCATAGGTCGAGTTCGCGCTCCCACCAGTCGAGGAGCTGGAGCGAGCGCATAGGATTCGGCACTTCGTCGGCAAGATCGTCGGCCCAACGGCAGTACCCGTACACGTTGTAGAAATGCTGGTGAAGAGCTTTGGGGAGAAGCCACGAGACGACATTGAAATTTTCGTAATGATGCGTGGCGAGCCAGCGTGTGTACTCCTGGGCAACAGCGGGGGAGCAGCCGGATGTCGGCGCGTTGCGCATGATTTCGAGTTCGCCGGGAAGAAGCATTAGAAGAGAGATTCCTCGCTTCGCTCGGAATGACGGGCGGGTGCGTTGTGCGCACGCAAAACTACGGCCTGACGGCGAGCTTGATCTCGCCGCTGCGCGACTTCATACGCTCGAAGGCTTGCGGCAAGTCTGCCAGGCGAATTTCTTCGGTGACAAAATCGTGCGCGGAAATGTCCCCGCGGCGAATCGCTTCGAGCGCTTCGCGGAAAAAGCGCGGTGTGTGATGGAAGGTGGAGATGAGCTTGATTTCGGAATAATGAATGGCAGCGGGTTCGATTTCAACGTGCGTGGCCGAGGGCAGGCCGCTGAAGAAATTCACGACGCCACCGCGGCGCACAATGGATAGGGCCATGCTCCACGTGGCGGGATTCCCAGCAGCTTCGACGACGGCATCGGGGCCGCGCTGGTCTTCGGTCAGCGCCTTCACTGCGGCGACGACATCTGGAACTTCCGCAACGTTAATGGTCGCAATAGCTCCAAGGCGTCGAGCGACATCGAGAGGCGCAGTACGGCGGGCAATGGCGATGACGCGCACGCCGCGGCGCGAAAGCATACGGATGAATTTCAGTCCGATGGGGCCACAACCAATGACGGCGGCGGTGTCGCCGGTGCGGACTTCCATTTCGTGAATGCCTCGAAGCACGCAAGCCAGAGGCTCGGCAAGCGCGGCGCTTTGGTCATCCACGGAGTGTGGCACCTCGAGCATATTTTCGACCGCGATGCGCCCCGGAATGCGCATGTACTCGGCATAGGCGCCATTGTTGAAAAGCAAATCGTCGCAGAGATTTTCCTGCCCGCGGCGGCAGTGGTAGCAGCGCAGGCATGGCGCGGAGTTCGCCGCCACCACGCGCATCCCGATGCGCCAGCGCGAATCGACGCGCTTACCGACGGCAACGATGTCGCCAACTAGTTCGTGGCCAAAAACTGCAGGTGGTTGAATCATGAGCGCGTGATAACCACGCTTCCAAACTTTGAGGTCGGTGCCGTCGGTGAGCGCAAGGCGCACGCGGAGAAGCACTTCGTCGGCGGCGAGGGAAGGCACGTCGATCATTTCAATGCGAAGGTCCTCGCTGCCATAAAGAACGGCCGCCGTCATTTTGGATGGCACCGCGACGCGTGTGACAGCAGTCTTCAATTCCTCGCCTATTTCCGTTTTCTTGTCGGTGGTCCTCATGCGTGAGTGATTAGAACCTTTAGCGATTCCGCGGTGGGCCGGGCAGCCAAATCCAAAGCCTCTTGAATTTTATCCAGAGGAAAACGGTGCGTCACAATATCCATTACCGGAAGTTTCTTGTGGAGCACCAGTTCCGCGGCTGTTTCTTGGATGTCCACCGCGGCGCTATAGCTGCCTAGGATTTCTTTTTCGTCGATCCCCACAGCGGCTGCTGGAAATTCAATTTTGGTGACAGGATCGTTCGCGGCAAACAGCAGGACTCGCCCCCCAGGCCTCGCCGCGGCCAGCGCTTCCACGACCACCGCGGGATGCGCCACCGCCACCAAAACGGCATCAGCCCCCCGGCCCTCCGTACGGGCCTTAATTTCCTCCACCAGCTTACCACCACTGGGGTCAAACGACTCAATCGCGCCTAAGGTAAGGCTCTTGTTCCGGCGGACGGCCATGGGGTCGCTGGTGTAGAGCGTAGGGTTTTGAAGTTTGGCAACCATCAGGAGCTGCAAGCCGATGGGGCCGCAGCCGATAACCAGGACGGTTTCATCAGAGGCAACGCGGGCTTTTTGGATGGCTTTCAGGATCGTGTTGATGGGCTCTATGAAGGTGGCTTCCTCAAAGCTGACGTTATCGGGGAGAGCCACGATGCCGCGCTGGGCAACCCAAGGCATGGCTTTGACGTATTGCGCGAAGCCGCCGCCGTTCGGAGTGAAGCCGGCCGTCAGGCCAGTGGTCTTGTATTGCTTGCATTGGGAGAAGAGACGACCTTCGCAATAAAAGCATTTGCCGCAGGGAATGTGATGAAAACTCATGACGCGATCGCCGGGCTTCCATTTGGTGACGCCGCGACCCACGGCGACGACCGTACCAGCAAGCTCATGACCGAGGATTTGTGGTGGCTCGACGTAGCGATGGAAGATTTTCTTGATGTCGGTGCCGCAAACGCCGCAAGCGGCGACCTTTATAAGCACTTCGCCTTCTCCCACGTCGGGCACGGGAACTTTTTCGACACGCACAACGCCTTTTTCGCGGAAGACGCCAGCGCGCATGGTTTTGGGGATCGGACCTAGGGTGCTCGCGCATTCCAGGGATGTGATGGGCCGAGTCATCGGGCAGCGACCTCTTGAAGGTCCGGGGGTGGCCATCCATGAGAGCTGAAGGAAAGCTTCTTGATAAACGCCTCCAAGAAATTTGCTAGCGCCTCAGCCGCGGTCCTGCTCTCTCGGCCTAACCTGATCAGAGCCGGCAAATGAAGCGGATGATGTACAACTTGTCGAACCACGCCCCCGACGCTCACGCGCCCTTTCTCATCCACCATCGTGTCTATACGGACAGGCATGTCACGCTCTGTCGTGTCGGAAATTACTCGAATTGCAACTACGGGCAACCTGTGTGCGTGAGCGACGGAAGCGATGGCAAAACTCTCCATCTCTACGGCACCCGCGAATGGAGCAAGCTGCAACTTCTCTTCGACAGTGCGAACGACATGATCACTGGTCAAGAAAAGCTTAACCTGGTTGGCACCATCATCCCTTGCAGCGTAAACCAGATTTCGACTGCATTGCAGCGTCTTGGACTTGCCAAGCTTTTGAACTGCTTCGGCCACAAGAATATCGCCGATGGAGTACTTATCACCAAGGGCTCCCGCAAATCCTGCGGAAACACAGAACTGGTACGGAGCCATTATTGCGAGCACCGCATTCGCTACGCGAGTTGCATTGTCCACGCCCATTCCTGTGATGACTAGGTCGACTTGCGCACGGCCAATCTGAGCCTTGAACAGCGTCATGTCACCGTCTCTGATTTCCTCAAGATTACGCAATCTTCGCCAGGGGGCGAATTCGGCTTCGACGGCGAAGGTGACCAGAATTCTCATAGACGATTGTCGGCAATTGGGCGCAACATGCTGCGCCCCCACAAACTTAAGCCCCGCCGCGCGAGCCGCAGAGCAAGAGCACAGACTAAGCCTGCTTGCAGCAGGCAGGCCTGTGCTACCAGACCTAGGCGGCGCGGGCGTGTGCCATTTTCTTGGCGCGCCCTTTGTCAATGTAGCCGTTGGCTTCGTACCAGCGCACGGCGCGCTCGAGCGCTGCCGACACTGGCCCGGCCTTGAAACCCAGTTCGCGCTGTGCGCGGGAGCAATCC
>DATDNK010000468.1:0-7426 GCA_036518275.1 Candidatus Acidiferrum sp. | reverse complement strand
CCCTTGTGGCGAGGCTTTGGCGGACTAGCGCTGGGATTCGGGCTGGCCGGATTCTACCTCGTGCCCGCAGCATACGAGCAACGCTGGGTGAACATCGATCAAGCGCTTTCCTCTGGGTTGCAGCCGGCGCAAAATTTCCTGTACACGCTGATCAATGACCCCGAACACAACCTGTTCAACTGGACCGCTTCCAACGTAGCGATCCTGCTGATGGTGGTGACCGGGATTGCTGCGCTCCTGGCCAAGCGCGACGGAAAACACACACAAGACGCAGGAAACACAGAGGCCGCAGGAAAACCCTGGCTGGCATTGCTGCTGCTCAGCGCGGCGGCGACATTCTTGATGATCCGGCCCAGTGCGATTCTTTGGTCGCTGCTGCCGAAACTGCGCTTCATCCAATTTCCCTGGCGGTGGATGGGCATTCTTGCCGTACCCTATGCGTATTTCGGGGCCGCAGCCGTAGTGCGGCATCGCGCCCGGTGGATCTGGTTGATTGTGGTGATTGTCTCCGTCGCGGGAGCAGCAGCTTTCCTGGTTCGGCGAGCCTGGTGGGATTCCGACGACATTCCCGTCCTGCAGGAAGCCATCGCGAACGGCAAAGGCTTTGACGGAACCGACGAATACGACCCGGCAAAGGACGATCACACAAACTTGCCAACAAAAGCGCCACAGGTGCAGATTCTGCCCGCGAAAGGCGCGAAGGCGTCCCCGCCAAAGGCGGAAATTCGCATCATGCGCTGGACCGCGGAAGAAAAGGAACTGAGCGTGACATCGCCTCATGAGCTGCGTTTGGCGGTCCGGTTACTCGATTACCCGGCGTGGCGCGTGGAAGTGAACGGCCGGCCGGTGATACCCGAGTCCCCAGAGACTACCGCCCAAATCATCTTGCCGCTGGCCGCGAGAACACAGCATATCCGGATAAAGTTTGTGGATACACGGGACAGAGTCTGGGGAAAGGTGATTTCCGGAGTGGCAGGCCTGGCATTTTTTATGCTCTTACTTGCCAGAGGCGCGAAGCGTGTCCCCTCTGATGATTCACGCGCTTGATGCGTTGACAGCCCGAGCGCCCTTAACTAGACTCGCGTGCATTAACTCGTTGCGTCGTCTCACCGAGAAGAGCAAGTGAGGAATCAGCGAAGATTTCTCCGGTGCGTAAGCTTGCTGTGTGCAATCGTCGGAGTAGTTGTGTGGGCCGGTCCGTCTTGCGCCGAAGCAAACAATCAATCTGATGCCATTCCCGACCAGTTGTTGACGAATCAAGATGTCATCGAGATGCTGCACGGCGGATTATCTGCCCGCGCAGTGATTCTCCGAATTCACGACTCTCCGTGCAAATTCGACAAATCTGCGGAAGGGCTACAAGCTCTGCACGCCGCGAACGTACCTTATAAGGTTGTGCTGGCGATGATGCAGGCCCCGGAGTTACCTCCCGCGGTTAAAGGCCGTATTCCGATGGTTATCCCAGACAGTGCGCCCGTGGAGGTTGTCCTGTCTGAATCTCTCGACACGGCTGAGCAAAAACCGGGCTACGTCATTTATTTTCAGGTTGTGCAGGACGTTCGAATTCAAGGACTGCGGGTGATTGCTAAGGGAGCAAGAGCGCGCGGAAGACTGTTGGATTCCAGGGAGCGTTCGCGCACGGGCGAGCCCGCCCGGTTGGAGTGGAACATGATGGACGTAGAGACTGTCGATGGACAACGCGTCCCGCTGCGTGGGGGCAGTGAGAGAGCAGGGAGCGAGATCAGCCAACAGAAGAGCGTTTCCGCGGAAAAAGGAGAAGAATTTCGGGCATTTACCTACGGGCCAAGGAAAGTCAACGTCCCGGCTCCCATCCAAACAAACCCCAAACTCCCGGCTTCGCACAAGGATCCTAATGCGAAACAAGAATCTCCACAGCAGCTCTGATCCATGTGATGCATGAACATCTTCGCGTCATTTGAGCGGAGAAATACACAATAGCGCCCTTGCCGATTCTCCTGCATTGACATAGACTCCGCCATAATTCTAGTTCTTTGCGCGCGATTCCGGTAGGAACAAACGTGGATTCGTCCCCTACGGCAGGCTCTCGTGCTCAGGAACAGGATTGTCCCGTGCGACAAACCTCTACAATCCAGAGCGTCGATCAATGGAGGAAGATCATGCGAGCAAGGTGCGCGTTCGCGTTTATTGCAGTTCTGCTTTTGATTCCGAGCCTCTCCTTAGCGCAGTCGGGCAAGCCGCTCACCAACGACGATGTTGTACAGATGGTGAAGGGAGGGTTTGACGAGTCCACGACCATTGCTGCTATCGAGGCGGCGGACACGAACTTCGACACCTCCGTACAGGCTTTACTGGCATTGAAGGCCGCAAGCGTCAGCGAAAAGATCATTTCTTCCATGCTGGCGGCGACGAAGAAAAAGGCGGAAGCGGCGAAAGGAGCGGCGCCTGACGCAACCGCACCCGCGGCGCCCGCAGCGGCTCCAAACCCGGATGTGCCCGAGGATGTGGGCCTGTATGTGAAGCTGAAAGGATCTCTCGCAGAAGTGTACGCCGAGATCGTGGACTGGAAATCGGGAGGGGTAGGCAAGAGCTTGCTCACCGGTGGATTTACAAAGGGACACATCAACGCCGTAGTGAGCGGGCCCAAAAGCAAGCTACAGATCGGTGAGCCAATGGAGTTCATCATCAAATGCGCGGAAGGCGTAACTCCATCCGAATACATGCTGCTCAAGCTGGATGAAAAGAACGACCGCCGGGAATTTCGCGCCGTGACCGGCGGCGTGTATCACGCGTCAGGAGGCGCGGAGAAAAACGCCATCAAATTTGACTTCCAGAAGATCGCCCCCCGTACCTACAAGATTGTCTTGACCGGACTGAAGAAGGGGGAATATGGCTTTCTGCCGCCGGGCGGAGGTTCCGTAGGCGGAGTTGGAGGCGGCGCAAGCGGCGGGACCGTGCAAGGCGGTTCGATGCAATCAGGAAAGCTCTACACATTTGGAGTCATCGAATAGGAATTCCGGGCGCCACGTTCGCAAGGTAAGTTGGAGCAAAAACGCAAATTGGCCAAGAGGTGGTGCACCTACCGGCGGTCGACGGTGGGGTGGCGGACGTCCTGGCCTTGCACGATGTATATAACGTCCTCGGCAATGTTGGTGGCGTGATCGCCGATGCGTTCCAGGTTCTTGGCGACAAGAATCAATTCAAACGCGGGGAAGACCACGCTGGAATCGCCCATCATGTAAGTGAGCAATTCGCGGAAAATCTGGTCCCGGTAATGGTCCACCTGATCGTCGGTGGCAAGCACCCTGTGCGCCAAGTCCACGTCGCGCCGCACCATGGCATTGAGCGCGTTGCGCACCGTCTCCTCGACGAGGTCGCTCATTCGAGGAAGATCGACGTAGGGCTTTACGCGCGGGTGGCGGAGAATGCGCAGCGCGCCTTGCGCAATGTTTACGGCCTGGTCGCCGATACGCTCGAGGTCGTTGTTAATCCGCGAAATGGCCAGCACGAAACGAAGATCCGTGGCCATCAGCTGGTGCAGCGCAAGAAGCTGAACTACGCGATCGTCGATTTCCATCTGGAGTTCGTTGATGGCGTCTTCCTCTTCCAGGACGCGTTTCGCCAGGGGCTCGTCCGACTCCAAAACGGCGTGAACCGCCTGATGGACAGAGCGTTCTGCGAGGCTGCCCATCCACAGTAGTCGCTCTTTCAACTCGTTCAGGTCTTTTTCGAAGTGGCGTTCCATGAAGCCTTTCCTTTGTCCGTGTCATTCCGAGCTTGCCTGCGCAGGCAGGCGAAGCGAGGAATCTCTCCTCATTCTCTCGTCGGGCAAGCTGCTCTCATCCAAATCGCCCTGTAATGTAAGCTTCCGTTCTCGGATCACTTGGCGTGGTGAAGAGCTGCGGCGTGGGACTGAATTCGATCAACTGGCCGATCAACAGGAAAGCCGTGAAGTCGCTCACGCGCGCTGCCTGCTGCATGTTGTGCGTAACGATCACCAGCGTGCAAAGTTCCTTCAACTGCACCAGGAGCTCCTCAATTTTTGCGGTGCTGATAGGATCCAGGGCCGAACAGGGCTCGTCGAGAAGAAGCACTTCCGGCTCGACCGCCAATGCCCGCGCAATGCACAGCCGCTGCTGCTGGCCACCTGAGAGTTCATAGGCGGATTTGTGCAGGTGATCCTTCGCTTCTTCCCACAGAGCGGCATGACGCAAGCTCTTTTCGACCGCGTCGGCAAGCGGAACCTTCGATCCGTTAATCCTTAGGCCATACGCGACGTTATCGAAAATGGATTTGGGGAAGGGGTTAGGCCGCTGGAAAACCATGCCGACGCGGCGGCGATGGGCCGTGACATCCTGTTTCAGAATGTTTTGCCCGTCCAGGAGGATTTCTCCTTCCAAACGCGCGTTGCGAATAGTTTCGTGCATGCGGTTGAGGGTGCGGAGGAGCGTGGACTTGCCGCAGCCCGAAGGGCCGATGAGCGCGGTCACCTTGTTGGCAGCGATGCCCATGCTGATATCAAAGAGGGTCTGCTTGGCGCCGTAGAAGAAGTTGACCTTGGAGAGGGTCATGCGCATGGAAAGCGCTGCCGCGGATTCGCGGGGAGGTACGTTGGTCAGGCTGGGCGGAATGTTGACGGACACTGCTGGCCTCACAGAAGCGTGCATGGGCTAGGACCTCGGAACCGCAATGCCACGGGACAGAATCGCCCGCGCAATAATGTTAATTGCCAAAATCAAGCCAAGCAACACAAGCCCCGCCGCCCAAGCCTGCCGGTGCCAGTCTTCATACGCTGAAATGCCATAGGTATAAACCATGTGGGGGAGGGATTCGATCGGCTGGTTCCAGCCGGGACTCCAATAGCGGTTGCCAAGAGCGGTGAAGAGCAAGGGGGCGGTTTCGCCCGCAACGCGGGCAAAAGCCAGCAAAACGGCGGTGAGAATTCCCCTGTAGGCGGCGGGAACGATGACCGTGGCAATCGTTTTCCATTTGCTTGCTCCCAGGGCCATGGCGCCTTCACGCAGCGCTAACGGCACGGAGAGAAGGAATTGTTCCGTGCTGCGCAGCGTGATGGGAATCATCATAAGACCGAGAGCGAAGCCGCCCGCAAGTGTGGAGAAATGCTTAAAAGGCTGGACAACCACGGCAAACGCAAAAATGCCGATGACGATGGAAGGAACGCCGTTAAGAAGGTCAGCGGCGTAGCGAACGATGAACGCCGTCATCGACCCGCTAAACTCGGCAAGGTAAATGGCTCCAAAGAACCCGACAGGGACACCAATCAGCGTGGCGACGAGCAAGAGCTTGCCGCTTCCGACAATGGCGTTAGCCATGCCCCCGCCTGTTTCGCCGACGGGCGTGGGGAGTTTGGTGAAGAACGCCCAGTTGATGGAGGAACCGCCGTTGTATACGAGATAGCCGAGAATCAGAAACAGGACGGAAACGGCGACAAAGGCGCACACACCGGTCATCGTCAGCATGAAGCCGCTCACGAACTTCCGCCATTTGAGACGGCCGTTCATGCGTGCTCCATTCCTGTGCCGCGTTGCGAGGTGGCGACGATTAATATGCGTGCCAAGCCGTTGAGGATGAAGGTGAGAAGGAAAAGAACGAGTCCCAACTCAATGAGGGACTCCAGATGGAGGTTGCCCGTGGCTTCGGTGAATTCATTGGCAATAACGGCGGCAATGGAATAGCCCGGGGAAAGCAGCGAGGCGCTGATGGTTGGAGTATTGCCAATGACCATGGTTACGGCCATGGTTTCGCCGAGGGCGCGAGCCAACGCAAGAAAGATGGAGCCTGTGATGCCGGCACGCGCGAAAGGAACGACAACTTTCCAGGTGGATTCCCAACGCGTAGCGCCAAGGGAAAGCGCTGCCTCGCGCTGGTCCCGCGGAACGGAAAGAAGGATCTCGCGCGAGACGGAAATGATGTACGGGACGGCCATGATAGCGAGAACGATGCCGGCAGTAAGAAAGCCGACGCCGTAGGCCGGCCCCCGAAAAAGCGGTAGGAAGCCAAGGGCGCTCTTCAGGGCGGGCTGAACATATTCGCGCATCAGAGGAACCACGATAAAGATTCCGAGCAGGCCGTAAATGACGCTGGGCACTGCAGCCAGCAAGTCGATGAAAAATTCAAGCGTGTCGGAAAGGCGGGCGGGGGCAAGCTCCGCAAGAAAGATGGCCGCGCCGACGCCAAGCGGCACGGCGATGAGCAGAGCGACCGCCGATGTGACGAGCGTGCCATAAATAAAAGGAAGAGCGCCGAATTGCTCAAAGATTGGATCCCACACGGAAGTTCGGAGAAAAGCGAAGCCGAACTTGTGCCGTGGCAAAGCCGAGTCCCTCCAGAGCTGTAAAACCAGCAGCAGTGTTATAAGTAAGACGGAAACGGAGAATAGAAACGTGATCAGGCGGGCAATCTCATCGCCGTCGCGCAGGCGCGAAAGAAACGAACGCGAGCCAGCAACCGGCCCCGCATTCGGCATGGTGGTGGACGTTGTCGCCAAGTTCTTCAACCAAGCTTACTGAATCTTGCTGATGGCTTGCTTCTCCTTGGTCACAACTTCCTTGGGCAGCCTGGCATACGCGAGGGCCTCAGTGTAGTTCTGCCCATCGGCAAGCATCCAGGAGACAAACCCCTTGAGGGCATCGCGTTTGGCCCCATCCGAAAACTTCGACGGCACAAGCAACCAGGTGAAACTCGAGATAGGATAAGCGTCCTTGCCCGGCGCATCGGTAATGGAAACCCTGAAATCGTCAGGGATGTTCTTTGCCGCTCCGGCTGCGGCCGCCGTAACGCTAGCCAAATCCGCTTTGACAAAGACTCCTGCGGAATTCCTCACTCGGCCATACGGCATTTTGTTCTGGATGGCGTAAATCAATTCCACATAGCCGATGGAATTCGGAGTCTGCTTAACCAGACCGGCCACGCCCTCATTTCCCTTGTTGCCGAGGCCCGTGGGCCAGTTGACCGAGGCGCCCCTGCCGACTTTGGTCTTCCATTCCTCATTGATCTTGGAAAGATAGTCGGTCCATATATAGGTCGTGCCGCTGCCGTCGGAACGGTGCACCACGACGATTTCGCTCGCGGGAAGATTCACGCCTTTGTTGGCGTTCGCGATGGCTGGATCATTCCACTTGGTAATTTTGCCCAGGAAAATTCCCCCCAATGCCTCTTGCGTGAAATTCAATTCCGCGGTTACGCCGGGAATGTTGTACGTGGGCACATCCGCGCCTAACACTGTGGGAAAGTGCAGGATGGCAAATCCATGTTTGTCCTGGTAGGCCTTGAGCTGCTCATCGGTCATGGGACCATCGGTGGCGCCAAAGTCCACCGTGCCCTCCGTGATTTGCCTAATGCCCCCGCCGGAGCCAATGGACTGGTAGTTGATCGCAAGATTAGGATTCTTCTTGTGGTATTCGTCAAACCATTTGGAATACACGGG
>DATDNK010000467.1:0-6133 GCA_036518275.1 Candidatus Acidiferrum sp. | reverse complement strand
GATGCTTCTGACTGGATTGCTGGTGTCGTGCGCGCCGCCTTACCACGAGAAAGATGAGCGTTACGTTTTTGTGGCTTTCAATACGAGCCTGCCGTATTGGCAGGAAGCCGCGGCGGGCTTGGAAGATTCCGCCAAGCAATTAGGCGTCAAGGCCGAGCTTGCCGGGCCGGCCAATTTTTCCACGAATGACGAAGTGACCGCGTTTCAGCAAGCCGTTGGGCAAAAACCGGCGGGGATTTTGCTCTCGGCGTCGAATCCGGAGGCTTTCCGCGAAAGCATCAATTCCGCGATCCAGCAAGGCATACCGGTGATTTGCGTGGATGCGGATTCGCCGGAGTCCAAGCGCATCATGTTTATAGGCACGGACAACTTCCGCGCCGGCCAGGAGAGCGGAAAGCGCATGGGAGATTTGCTCCATGGCAAGGGAAATGTCGTCGTGATCACGATTCTGGGGCAATTCAATCTTGGCGAGCGCGTTCGTGGCGTGGAGGATGCACTGAAGAAATATCCGGGAATCAAAATTACAAAGACTATTGATGACAAGGGCGATTCGCGCAACGCTTACGACGCGATTTCGGCGCTGGTCCAAGGGAAAGACAAGCCCGACGGGGTTATTGGGCTGGAGGCTTCAGGAGGCGCTGGCGCGGCCGACGCGCTGCACCGGGTGGACTTGGACGGCAAGATTCCCATCGTGGCGTTTGACAAGGACCCCGAAACGCTGGACTGGATTCAGCGCGGCGCGATTACCGCTACGGTCGTGCAGAAGCCTTATGTGATGAGTTTCTATGGCCTGAAGTTCCTGGACGATCTGCATCACAACGCTGTTCACGAATTCAAAGATTGGAGGACCGCGCCGAATCCTCCCACACCGGCTTGGGTGGACACGGGAACGGCAATTGTGGACCAGAAGAATCTCGCCGCCTTCCGCGAAAGTCTGGCGACACATACCAAGCCGCCGATCTGAGGACAGTTCTAAGTTATAAGTTTTAAGTGAAGAAGAAGGGCAGAGTCAATCCGGAGTCGCGACGGTGCCAAGGGAGCCCAAACAGGGCCTTCATCGTCGCTTGGTCTGTGCTACTTCTCGAGATCAATGGCGGTGAGTGATCGGTGATGCGCACCGACGAAGGTCACGTTGGTCGCGTAGGCCTGCAAGTCGAATCGGTGTTTGCCTGGCTTCACCGTAAGCACACCGGAAAGTGAGAGAATCGCACCTGTTTGGCCCTGCAGATTGTTGATCTGCGTGTCCATCATCAGGTTTCCATCTACGAGAATACCCGAGACTACTATCCCGCCCGTCGCGCCAGTGATATCGGCGCTGAAGTGACCTATCAGAAAGACCTTGTGGGACGACCGGCCTGGGAAACTCAAAGTGACGCTCGACACTATGACATTCGTGTTGGGACTGACCCCGATTGGGTTGGTGTTGCTGTCTGTGGCGGCGTTGCTCATAAATTCCTCCTCAGGCGCTGAACGACCGTATCCAGGTGCGGAGAGTCTACACTGTTCTCTGAATGCCGCGTAAGAAAGCGCTGAAGAAATCAACGAGTTGGGAGCTGGTGTTACAAACGGTCTTCTGCAGGGAGTATGATGACTCCGATTCGAGGAGGTCCCCATGCCACCGATAAAGACCAGGATTCTGCTCGGTCTGCTGGCTTTGACCCTTCTGGCGGCGTCGTCGTCCGGCCAGCAACCGCCCGCTGATGTGATTCTGCTGAACGGCAAAATTTTCACGAGCGATTCGGCGCATCCATATGTTGAAGCCCTCGCGATCCGGGGCGAGCGCATTGTTGCCACTGGCAGTGCGGAACGGGTCGGGATGTTGGCCGGTCCGCAGACGAAACGCATCGATTTAGGTGGCCGAGTGGTGATTCCAGGGATCAACGACGCTCACCACCATTGTGCATTTGAGCCGGCTGGTTTCCATCTGCAGTTCAAGAGCGCGGAGCCGACATGGGCGGAAGTTGCGGAGGAAGTAGCCGCAGCCGTAGCGAAGACTCCGAAGGGAACGTTAATCCACGGTGAGATCGGGCCGGTGGCCTTCTTCGATGAGCGAGCGAACGGCGCGTCGCTGGACAAAATTGCGCCAGATCATCCGGTGATGCTGGACACCTGGGCGCAACACGGAGGCGTCCTAAATAGCGCGGCGTTCGCCAAGTTCGGAGTCAAGGAAGACGTGCGCGATCCCGTGGCTGGGCATTTCGTGCGCTCCGCCGACGGCAAGCTGACGGGCGTGGTGTATGAATACGCGAAATTCCAAATTAACCGGCGCCGCTCCGATATGGCCACGGAGGAAGAAGCTTTGCAGCAAGCGCGGGAATTTTTCCGGGATGCGGTAAAGCTGGGCATCACGTCGGTACAAGACATGTCTTTGCCGGGAGGCGCGGAACGGTGCGTGATGGCGTCGAAAGAAGCGCCGACTCCGATTCGGATGCGCGTAGTTCGCATGGCTGGGACGACGGTGAACGGGCGAGACACGACAGAAGGGCGTTCCCTTCCGGCGCATCCCACGCCCCTAATCACGGTAAGCGGCACCAAGTGGCTCCTCGACGGTTCCCCGATCGAACGTACGGCGGCCTTGCGCAAGCCGTACAGCGACCTTCCAAGTACTTCGGGCGAGCTGGACTTTCCGGAGAAGGAAATGGAAGCGATGTTGCGGGAGTCGCTGCAAAACGGCGATCAACTGATGGTGCATGCCGTAGGTGACCAGGCTACGGAACTTTTTCTAAACGCGATGGATGCGACCGGGGGCGCGAAGACATGGTCGGACAGGCGCGTGCGCATCGAACATGGAGATGGAATCATGCCGGAGCTGATACCAAGAGTGAAACGAATGGGGCTAATCGTGGTCGAGAATCCAACGCACTTGGCGTTGCGTGAGCTGTTTGTAAAGCGCTTCGGCGTGGAACGCGCGGACCAGATGCAACCGATGCGCTCATTGTTGGATGCTGGTATCCCAGTAGCGTTGGGATCGGATGGGCCGAACAATCCGTATTTGAACATTATGCTGGCGAGCATCTATCCGGGAAAGCCGCGCGAAGCGATCACTCGCGAGCAAGCGGTTATCGCCTACACCCTGACGGCGGCTTACTCCGAGCTTGCCGAGAAGGATAAGGGCAGCCTTGAGCCGGGAAAATTCGCGGATCTCGCAGTGCTGTCGCAGGATATTTTTAGCGTTCCTCCACCGGAATTGCCGAAGACAGAGTCGGTGCTTACGATGGTCGGCGGGAAGATTGTCTACGACGCGAAGGCGCTCAGCACATCAGCGCGGTAGAGAGTTTCCCTGTAGATTCCCTCGGAAACAAGTCCCTGGCGACGGATAGGCTGCCGCGGCGGATGACGTGCAACCCTGCTGCTTATGACATTACTTTACTTCTCACGACGCCCTGCCTTTAGCGCTGAGTACGCGGAAAATAAGTGCGGGATGGCGCGCCATTCACATCACGTGCTAGGCTTAGGCCAATTCCTGGCGGGAGAATAATCATGCTGAGAAAAGTCTTGCTGGCGGCGTCTCTGCTGTCATCAGTTGCCCCATTTGTGCGTGCGAAAGAGCGGATTCTTCTCCACCGTATTGGTCCTTCGGAGTCTACGCTGTTCATCGCAAAAGCGGACGGTTCCGGCGAGCGTCCGCTGCTGCCAAATTCCGCCTTTGATTACAACGCCTCGTTCTCCGCTGACGGGAAGTGGATTGTCTTTACCTCGGAGCGGGGCGGCTCGGCCGACATCTATCGCGTGCACCCGGATGGATCAGGCCTCGAACGGCTGACCGATGATCCGGCGTATGACGATCAGGCGGCCCTTTCACCGGATGGAAAACAGCTTGCCTTCGTGTCCTCACGCGGTACCGGTTCTGCTGACATTTGGATACTCGACTTGCAGACAAAAAAGGCGCGGAACCTTACGCACGCGCCCGGCAGTTTCCGGCCGTCCTGGTCACCTGACGGGAAATGGATTGCGTTCTCATCTGACCGCAACACCGCTGTGCGGCGGGACGGGGGACGATTTGAACAATCCCAGGCTGTCAGCATTTATCTGATGCGGGCTGATGGTACAGACGTGCGGAAGATCACTTCAGGAGACAAATTTGCGGGCTCCCCGAAGTGGTCCCCGGATGGTGAGAGAATCGTTTTTTACGAGATGGATATCCAAGATACGTTTTACGGCCGGCTTTCGCCACGGCGCGCGAGAGCCGGAAAATTGGTCGATTCGCAGATCGTGTCGGTAAGTCTCGCAAACGGAACTCGCCAGGAGTACACGTCAGGTCCAGGACAGAAAGTTTCGCCGCAATTTCTCAGCGGGAACAAGATCGGATATGTCCAGAAGACAGGCCCCCGGACCGGTCTAGCCTTCACGGCCGGGGAGCAAGGGGCTGACGGACAGATGCGCAACGCTTCTTGGTCACCTGATGGCAAATGGGTCGTATATCAGAAATGGTCCGCTAAATCATGGCGCCAAAACCAACCCTTGTTTAGCATCGATCCGAAATTTGATCTGGCCTATGCGGACCCGTTTCCCGCGTTTTCCCATGACGGAAAGAAGCTTGCAGTGACTAACCTTGAGCACGACGCATTGATGCCCTCCGTGTCTGTGATGGATGCCAATGGAATGAACGCGAAACTCATCTTTCGCCAAGAAGAAACCACACTGGCGCTTGCTCCGCAATGGTCGCCCAAGGATGATTGGATCGCTTTTGGGGTGGGTTTCTACTTTGTCCCTCACGGCAGGTCAGCCCGCGTAATGATGGTGCACCCGGATGGCTCGGAACTTCATGAGCTAACCAAGACTGCGGGAAACAGCGGGTTTCCGAGTTGGTCTCCGGACGGTAAGCGGATCGTGTTTCGCTTTTGGGGCGAGTCGGAGTATGGCCTCCGAATCATGAATCTGGACAACGGGTCTTTGACAACGGTAACTACGGGATCTGACAATTTTCCGGCTTGGTCTCCAAATGGCGATCTCATCGCCTTTACGCGTTTTAGTCAAGACGACTATGACATTTACACGATCCGGCCCGACGGGACTGACTTAAAGAGATTGACCAACACGCCGGGGAATGATGCCCACGAGATATGGTCTCCTGATGGAAAGCACATTCTGTTCAGCAGCGCCCGCCTGGGATTCAAAGATGAGGCACCGCTTTACGACGACATTCCTCAGCCCTATGGCGAGCTCTTTGTAATGGATGCGGATGGCTCCAATCAACGGCCCTTGACGGATAACCAGTGGGAAGATGCAACTCCCGCCTGGGCACCGGTATCGTTTCCCTAACTGAATATGTAATAGAGTTGAACGGATGATGGGCGACGCGGAAGGAATGCGGAGGGACGCGATCGGGCTGCTCGAAGTCCTGATGGCTCACGCAGAGTTGTCAGGAAGAAAAGCGGTGGCTACAGGCGGGCATGTTCGGCGCGGCCCGGATGCGGAAACCGCGGGCCAGCGTGTGAGTCGTGAGACGGGGTGTGCATGTGCGGCTTCGCGCAGCTCGTTGCCCACCAGCGATGCGCGTATTTTCTGGTCTCACACATTTTCACGCAACCGCCGTGCAGCTTGGATTCTGCACAGTGGCAGTAGCAACCTCCAGCCGTGACTTGGCGCACCAGCGAGGGCGTGTCGGCCACCAGGGGCAGCGAGCAAGCGAGCAGAAGAATTGCAAGCCCCAGCAGGCGAACTGAGGACCGGCGGGTGAACAGTGTTCCAGTGCGGAAGGGTCGCATGCCCCATGTTGAGCCAGCTTCGCAAGAAAAACCGATAGCGCGGAATGTTCGGGAGTTCTGTAACCCGGGTTCTGGAACTGGATTTGGCCAAGCCCTCGCTAGGGGGCTGCGATGCGCGGTCTAGGGATTGGAATTGTTCTGAGTTCCGATTTGAATTTCGAGTCCAGTTTTGGAGCGCTTTATTACAGAGCCGTGCAGATCTAACCTATACAAACGGAAGGACTTGCGCGCCTTGGCAGGTGTGCTTGGAATTGGTGGGAGCCGTGCATTGTCTGTGGGAGTAGGCGCGTTTCGTCTGACGAACTGTATGGAGAGACAAGCGAGGGGGAAGGGGCTTGCTTGTCACTTCTTGCAGGTCGTTCCCACCTGCCTCTGAGAGGGAAGCTAGGATGGATGACCCCACGCGCTGGCGTGAAAACGACGCC
>DATDNK010000466.1:0-11428 GCA_036518275.1 Candidatus Acidiferrum sp. | reverse complement strand
TTCGGCAAATAGATTTGGTTGCAGTCGGAATTGGTGGTTTCGCCGTTGCTGATGACGAAGCCGCGCTCAAGAATGCCGCAATAAATCGTGTGAAACGCGATGCCCATGCCGGCATATTGCGGAGGCGGTTCGAAACGGCCGATTTCTTTTTGATGCGCGGGATCGGTGAGGTCGAGAATGATGAAGCCGTTGCAGCCAAAGGCGCCGTAACCGCGATTGCCGCCATCTTCTAGTTTTTTTGGCACGTAGACGGGACCGTGGAGCCCCGCGAAGGGAGTCTGGTCGGCGACGACTTTCGGCGGAACGAGTTTTGACCAAATCCACTTGTCGTATTCGGCTTCCTCACCTTTGCGCGAGCCGGGAACCCACCACATGGAGACTTCTTTGGGACTGGCGGGATCGGAAACGTCGATGATCATGTTGCCGTTGACGAGTTCACGAAAATAACTGGGTTGATGGATAAAAGTTTCGTCGGGCGCGGTGTCGAGGTAGGCGTATTTGCCGCCGTCGTAGTAATTGCGGTGCGTGCCTTGACCAGTAGCGCCGGTGCTGAATTCGGAGATCTTGACAATCTTCGCTGGATCGGTTGCGTCGTAGAAACGAACGCCGCGAAGGCCTTTGTAATTCTTGCGCTTGTCGTCGAGATGAGGGTCGTCATACTTGCCCATGGGCGCTGCCGGCGTGGAATCGGTGATGGGAGTCTGCGCGCCGGTCATGAGAATCCACTTCTTGAGATTCTTGTTGTAGGCAACCTGGACCTGGCCGCCTTCGAAGCCGCCTTTGTTGAACATTGTGGGTTTGCGGACATCACTAACGTCGATGACGTCGCCTTGCTGGAAGAGGTAGCGGCGGCTGCCGACGGACATGAGCTGCATTTTGCCGCCGCGATGCTGCCCGGGAACAAAGTGAGCAAGGAGTTCCATGTTGTGGATATACATGCGGCGGTCGAGATAGGTGAGGCTGTTGGGAGTGGGGTGGCCGTGATGATCGGCCCAGGCGGTGACGGAAGAGCCAGCCAGCGCGATGCCGGCGCCGGCTGCGGTGCGAAGGAACTGGCGACGGGTGGGGAGAGGGGAATTGCTCTCAAGGGGGGTGTTCTGGCAGGCGATAGTTTCGGAGCGGTTGTTCTTTAGGCTCTTGCGAGTCGGCATGAGGTCGAGGCTCCTTGGGTTTGCAAGCTGGGCAAAAATGAGCGCAGCCGTCAAGCAGGTATGACCGCTGTACCACCTGGCGAAGAAAGGTGTCAAGCGATATTCACATATCTAAAAGAAATAACGCGCACCAGGCTACTTCGCCCACCCGAGTTGGGGTATAGTGGTAGGACCAAAGAGTAGGATTAAACCGCCTTGTCGGGGATCGTCTCCATCTTGAAACAGCAACCGGAGTAGACTCCTGCCTGTTACAAAAGGGCGAAACTCCAGACTTGATTGGAAGGAAGCGGGTTTTGGAGGAAGAAGAGAATGGCAATTGCGACGGTGAATCCGGCGACCGGGCAGGTGCTAAAGACGTTCGAGTCGTTGTCGGACGCGCAGCTCGAAGTGAAACTGCAAAAGGCGGCGGACACGTTCTTGAGCTACCGCAAAACGCCGTTCGCCGAGCGCGCGCGGCTGATGATGAACGCGGCGGGCATTTTGGAGAAAGAAAAAGAGAACTACGCGCGTGTGATGACCACGGAGATGGGAAAGACTTTTCGTTCGGCCGTAGATGAGGCCGCGAAGTGCGCGTGGGTGTGCCGTTATTATGCGGAAAATGGAGAGCGATTCCTGGCGGACGAAATCGTAGAGACGACGGCAAAGCACAGCTATATTCGCTACTTGCCCTTGGGGCCGGTGCTGGCGGTGATGCCATGGAATTTTCCATTCTGGCAGGTGCTGCGGTTTGCGGCTCCTGCGTTGATGGCGGGAAACGTGGGGCTGCTGAAGCACGCTTCGATCGTGCCGCAGTCGGCACTGCTCATCGAAGAGATTTTTCACCAGGCCAACTTTCCCGATGGTACGTTCCAGACACTCCTGATCAGTTCGCAGAAAGTAGACCGCGTGTTGGAAGATCCTCGAGTCGCCGCGGCCACTTTGACGGGAAGCGAAGGCGCTGGTGTGGAAGTCGGCGTGGGTGCAGCGAAGAGAATCAAGAAAGTGGTGTTGGAGTTAGGAGGCAGTGATCCCTTCATCGTGATGCCGAGCGCGAACCTGGAAACGGCTACGACGACGGCGGTGAAGGCGAGGGTTTTTAACAACGGGCAATCGTGCATTGCGGCGAAGCGGTTCATCGTAGCGGAAGCGATTGCGGACAAGTTTGAAAAAATGTTCGCGGAGAAGATGGCTTCGCTGAAAGTGGGTGACCCCTTCGACGAGGCGACCGAACTGGGACCGTTATCGACGACGCAAGGATTGGAAGATCTGGACCGCGACGTGAAGGCCACCGTGGAAGCGGGCGCAAGAGTGTTGACAGGCGGCAAACCGCTAGAGCGGCCCGGGAATTTCTATGCACCAACGGTGCTGACGAATATTCCAAAGGGTTCGCCGGCATACAGGGAGGAGCTGTTCGGCCCGGTGGCGAGCGTGTTCCGCGCGAAAGATTTGGATGATGCCATTCGAATCGCCAACGACAGCCGGTTTGGATTGGGAGCGAGCGCGTGGACGAATGACGTCAAGGAAAGGGAGCGGTTTATCAACGAGCTTGAGGCGGGGATGGTGTTCATTAACAAGATGGTGGCCTCCGATCCGCGGCTGCCGTTCGGCGGGGTAAAATGGTCGGGGCACGGAAGGGAATTGGGAGTACATGGAATCCGCGAGTTCACGAACATTAAAACGGTCTGGGTAGAGTAGACACCGTGGGCGGCAGGTTGCAAAGGTGAAGGGAGGTTGGTACATTGGTCTGACAATCCGACCAGTCGAGGATGAGTTCCGTGCTAAACCCATAAGGAATCAAGGATTTCGTATGGTCCAACGGTAATACCACTATTTAGCATGTGAGTTCCTTCCCGAAAGGCCCGCCGAAGATAGGCATTTTTTGGAGATCTAATGATGTACAAAGTTGTGCGCTCCTCCCGTTTGTACGAGCAGATTGTGCAACAGGTGGAAGAATCCATCCAAAAAGGCGCGCTGAAGACGGGGGACAAGCTGCCCCCCGAACGCGAATTAGCCCAACAATTTGGCGTGAGCCGAACCGCAGTGCGAGAAGCCGTGAAGGCCCTGCGAGAAAAGGGTTTTGTTGAGGCGTATCCCGGGCGCGGAACCTTCATTATGGAAACCAGCTCCCACCCGATCCGGCTCTCCCTAGACAGGATGGTGAAGGCGGGTCAGGCCGAAGGTTCGCGGTATTTGACGGAAGTCCGGGAGATGATGGAGCCGGAAATCGCCGCTTTGGCTGCGGAGCGTGCGGATGCGGAAGACCTGGCGGCTATGCGTGAGTCGTTCGACGTGATGGAGAACGCGAAGCGAGATCCTGAGGCGTTCATCGAGGCGGATCTGGATTTTCATCTGGCACTGGCAGAAGCGGCGGCGAACCCCATCATTCTGTCGCTGATTGATTCCATTGTTGGGCTTCTGCGAGAGCAGCGGATGGGGATTTTTCAGGTTGAAGGCGGGCCTGAGCGTGGCCAGTATCATCACAAGAAGATTCTGGAAGCCGTGGAGCATCGCGATGCGGGAGGAGCACGCGAGGCGATGAGAGCGCACATGCGGCAGGTACGGGACGATTCACGGAGGGCGCGAGGCGGTTGAGGCAGGCGCAGAAGTAAAGGCAAAGATTGGGCCGAAGAGGAAAAGTTCATGGCGAATCTGGGATTCGTGGGATTGGGAGTGATGGGCAGCGAGATGGTAAACCGGCTGCTCGGCAAAGGCCACACCGTTACAGGTTACAACCGGACGCGTGCGAAAGCGGAATGGTTGATCAAGAAGGGAATGAAGTGGGCGGACACACCGAAGGCGACCGTTGACGCAAGCGATGTTACGTTGTCCATGGTGACGAATTCGGAGGCGCTGAGAGCGGTGATGAACGGCCCGGATGGGATGCTAGCGGGAGCGAAGCCGGGCAAGATTCTCGTGGACATGAGCACGGTGGGGCCAGCGGTCAGCCGGGAGATCGCTGCGAAGGTGAGGGAAAAAGGCGGCGACATGGTGGACTCGCCGGTTTCCGGGAGCGTGATCACGCTGCAGGAAGGGAAGCTTTCAGTGATGGTGGGCGGGCGCAAGGAAACGTTCGAGAAAGTGAAGCCGCTGCTGCTGGACATTGGCCCCAAAGTCACATACGTGGGAGAGAACGGGCAAGCGCTGGTAATGAAGATTGGCGTGAATTTGAGCCTTGCGGTTCAAATGCTGGCGTTCTGCGAGGGGGTGCTGCTGGCCGAAAAAAGCGGGATCAAGCGGGAGACCGCGGTGGATGTGCTGACGCACAGCGTGATCGGCTCACCGATGGTGCAGTACCGCGGGCCGTTCGTGCTGAAAATGCCGGAAGAAGCGTGGTTCAACGTCAACATGATGCAGAAAGACATGCTGCTGGCGCTGGAGTTGGGGCGGCAATTGGATGTGCCGATGCCGACGACGGCAGTGACGAATGAGTTTTTGACGGCGGCGCGCGGAATGGGGCTGGTGGAAAAGGATTTCGCAGTGGTGTTTGAGGTTTTGGCGCAGATGTCGGGGTTATCCACAAAAGTGTCCGGAGCTTCCCAATGAGCATTGCCACGGACCAGACGCGAGTCGTTGATGGAGTCGAAGCTAAACAGTGGCTGCGCATCTACCGGCGTATGGTGATGATCCGCGAGTTTGAAGAGCAGGTAAATGAGCTTTATACGCGCGCGCTGATGCCGGGTTTGGCGCATTTGTATATCGGAGAAGAAGCGGTGGCGGTGGGGATTTGCGAAGCGCTGCGGGAGACGGATTACATCACCAGCACGCATCGAGGGCACGGGCATTGTTTGGCGAAGGGCGCTTCGCCGGACCGGATGTTTGCCGAGCTGCTGGGAAAAGAGGCGGGGTATTGCCGCGGGAAGGGTGGGTCGATGCACATCGCCGATCCGGCCACGGGCAACCTGGGAGCGAATGCGATAGTCGGTGGAAGCGCGGGAATTGCCACGGGCGCGGCGCTGTCTTCAAAGCGCCTGGGCACGGGGCAAGTGACGGTGTGCTTTTTTGGTGAAGGAGCGCTGGGGCAAGGCGTTTTATATGAAGTGATGAACCTAGCCGCTTTATGGAAGCTGCCGGTAATCTACGTTTGCGAGAACAATCTTTATAACGAATACACACACTATTCGGAGACGACAGCCGGGGACATGCTGGCGCGAGGCGCTGCATTTGGCGTGCACGCAGAAACTGTAGATGGGCAAGACGTGCGCGCGGTTTACGCCACGGCGCAGCGGCTGGCGGAACGAGCACGCAAGGGGGAAGGCCCGGCGTTTCTCGTTTGCAACACGTATCGTTACATGGGCCACCACGTGGGCGACATTAACCGCGAATATTACAGGTCAAAGCAGGAAGAGCAGGAGTGGAAGACGAAGCGCGACCCCATCAAGAACTTCACGGAGTGGATGATCCAGCAAAGGATTTCGGATGCGGCGGCACTCGAGGGGATGGAGAAGGAAGTCCGCGCGGAGATGAAAGCGGCGGTGGAGTTTGCAATTGCCGCGCCGTATCCAAAGCCGGAAGAAGCAGGCGAGGACGTGTATGCCTGAAGTAGCCGTACGCGAATTGACGTTTGCGCAAGCGGTGCGCGAGGCGCTGGCGGAAGAGATGAGGCGCGACGCGCGCGTGTGCATTTTTGGGGAGGACGTGGCGGAAGCGGGAACGCCATTCAAAGTTTTGTCGGGGTTGGTGGAGGAATTTGGCCGCGAGCGTGTCCTGGATACGCCGATTTCCGAAGCGGGATTCACAGGAATGGGAGTGGGCGCGGCGATGACTGGGCTGCGGCCGGTGGTGGACATCATGTTCGGCGATTTTTTGACACTGACGATGGACCAATTGGTGAACCAAGCGGCGAAAGTGCATTACATGTCGGGAGGAACTTGGAAAGTGCCGATGGTGCTGCGAACCACGCTGGGAGCGACGCGGCGATCGGCGGCGCAGCATTCGCAGTCGCTGCATGCGTGGTTGAGCCACGTGCCGGGATTGAAAGTCGCGATGCCGTCGACGCCGTACGACGCGAAGGGGCTACTGAAGACGGCAATCCGCGACGAAAATCCGGTGGTCTTTTTCGAAGACAAAATGATGTACAAGCAAAAAGGGCCGGTGCCGGAGAAGGAGTACACGATCCCGTTTGGCTTGGCGGATGTGAAGCGTAAGGGCGAAGACATCACCATTGTGGCGACAAGCAGCATGGTACAAGTGGCCCTGGGCGCAGCGGAAATGTTGGAGAAGGTAGGAGTGAGCGCGGAAGTCATTGATCCGCGAACCACATGGCCGCTAGATGAAAAAACGCTGGTGGAATCGGTAAAGAAGACTTCCCGGGCGATTGTGGTGGACGAAGGATATGGACGGTACGGGGTGACGGGAGAGATTGCTTCAGTGATCGCGGAAGGCGCGTTTTACAGCTTGGATGCGCCGGTGAAGCGGATGGGCGCGATGCACGTGCCGATTCCGTTTTCGCCGCCGTTAGAGGACGTGACCGTGCCGACGGAAGAGACGGTTTTTGAGGCCGCGCGGGCGATGTGTGGGAAGGGATGAGCGCGCAAGAGGAGGTGTGACATGGCGCTAAAAACGTACGGACCGATGGCGGTGGATTGGGAGAACCGCATTGATTTTGACCGGCTGCGTCGCGAGCGACTAACACGGGCGAAAGCGCTGCTGGCGAAATCAGAAATGGGCGCATTGCTGTGCTTCGACATGAACAATGTGCGGTATATCACCGCAACGCACATTGGAACGTGGGCGCAGGACAAAATCAGCCGGTTCACGCTGCTGCCACAGAATGACGAGCCGATTTTGTGGGATTTCGGGAGCGCGGCGCGGCACCACCAGCAGAATTGCCCGTGGTTGGGTGAGCGGTCGCGCGCGGGGATTCCGTTGCTGCGCGGAGCAATGTCGCCGGAAATGGGGCGCGCGGAAAATGTAGCGCGGAAGATCAAAGTGGAACTGGAAAAACGCGGGCTGCACAAGGAGCCGCTGGGAATCGATGTCGTCGAGCCGCCGATTCTGTTTGCGCTGCAGAAAGAAGGCATCAAGGTCGTTGACGGTCAGCAGTTGATGAGCGACGCGCGGGTGATCAAGACGCAGGACGAAATTTCGCTGTTGAATCATTCGGCGATGATGGTGGATGCCGCATACGACGAGTTGTATCGCGCAATGAAGCCGGGAATGAGCGAGAACCAGGCAGTGGGGCTGGTTAGCAAAGTGTTGTACGACTTGGGGTCGGAATTTGTCGAAGCGGTGAACGCGATCTCAGGCGAGCGTTGCAGTCCGCATCCGCACGTGTTTTCCGACCGGGTGCTGCGGCCCGGCGACCCGGTGTATTACGACATTCTGCATTCGTACATGGGATACCGCACGTGTTACTACCGGTGCTTCACGATTGGCTATGCGTCGCACGCGATGCGGGATGCGTATAAACGTTGCCGGGAATATTTGGATGCGGCGATTGAGTTGGTACGGCCAGGGAGAACGACGGCGGAAATTGCTTCCGTGTGGCCGAAGGCCGAAGAGTTTGGATTTCCGGACGAAGAGGCGGCGTTCGCGCTGCAATTCGGACATGGCATCGGTCTGGCGATTTGGGAGAAGCCAGTCATCAGCCGGCTGGTGTCTTTAGAGCACTCACACGAGATCAAACCGGGCATGGTGTTTGCGCTGGAAACGTTCTGGCCCTCGAGCGACGGATGGAGCGCGGCGCGCATTGAAGAAGAAATCGTGGTGACAGCGATGGGGCACGAAGTGATTACGAGATTCCCGGCGGAGGAATTGCTAGTTGCGGGAGCGCACTACTACACGGTGAACGGGCCTCTCTCCACGACGCGCGAAAACGAGCAGCCACCGAGCCGGCGCGTGAAAGAAATGGTGGAAGCCAGCGCGAAGGCGGAAGGTGTGGCCGCAACGGACTGAGTCAGTTCTGCGATTTAAGTTGTAAGTTATAAGTTCTAAGTAAAAGGACATTTCGCAATTCCCCCGGACTTCATTGAGCCCGAGGCACGACTTCATGACTCTTTTGTTTCAGTTCAGCGCATAGGATTGACGGATGGCGATCAGCGTGGTGATGCCTGCGCTCGAAATGGCGCAAGAAACCGGGAAATTGTTGGCGTGGCGAAAAAAAGAAGGCGAGCGTGTGCGCAAAGGCGAGCCACTGCTGGAAATTGAAACTGACAAAGCCGTGGTGGAAGTAGAAGCGCCGGGAGACGGGGTGCTGGCGGGAATCACCGCGGAGGTAGGTGCGGTAATCCCCGTTGGGGAAACGATTGCGTGGCTGGTGGCGCCGGGAGAGAAACCGCCGGCAAAGGCGTCGATGCCTATGCCTGCGGCGCGCGCGACGGCCGGAGCGGGGAAGCAAGGCGCAACTTCACCGGAAAGCGCAGCCACTGCTTCGAGAGCGGCTGTTGCCGCCGCCGCTCTGCAGATTTCACCGAAGGCGCGGCGACTGGCGAAGGAATTGGGCATTGATTTTGCGCTCGTGTGGGGTACGGGGCCCGAGGGCGTGATAACTGCGGAAGATATACAGAAATTTGCGGATTCGAAAGGAGCGGCTGGTGCTGGCGGTGCGACGACGCCCGTTTCTGCGGTCGAGCCACTGAGCCAAGTGGCGCGGCTGATGGCCGAGCGCACGACGCAAAGCTGGACAAGTGTGCCGCATTTTTTTCTGGTGCGCGAGGTTGATGCGAGCGAGTTGGTTGCGGCGCAGAAGCGGTTCACTGAAGAAGCGGAGAGTTCGCGCGGCCCAGTACAAACGATTACAGATTTGTTGGTAGCGATGATCGCGCGAACCCTGAGCAAGCATCGGCAAATGAATGCGAGCTGGACGGGCGAAGGCATTCGTTCGAATAAGGATGTCAATGTCAGTGTGGCAATGGCGGTGAAGGACGGCGTAGTTGGCGCGGTGATTCACAACGCGGACAAGCTGAAGATCATGGAGATTTCCACGCAACGGCGCGAGTTGACGGAGCGCGCGCGAGCGGGAAAGCTGCGGCCGGCGGACATTACCGGCGGGACTTTTACGCTGAGCAATCTCGGAATGTACAAGGTAGACGCGTTCAGCGCGATTATCACGCCGCCACAAGTGGCGATTCTAGCCGTGGGAGCAATTTCCGACCGAGTGGCGGCGGTTGCGGGCAAACCTGCGGTGCGGCCGATGATGACGATGACGCTGTCGAGCGATCATCGCGTAGTGGACGGCGCGCGGGCGGCGGAGTTTTTGAACGATTTGGCAGAGGCGATTCGCGAGCCCAAGAAGTTGCTTTAGCGAGCGGTGCAAAACCGCCGCGTGTGTGATTTGTGATTCGCCAATCCGATCTCCAGAGGGAAATGGATTCAAACCGTTCGTCAGGGCTTGTTGCGAGGGAGGTGTTCCCATGAGCAAAGTCAGCCGTCGTGAATTCGTGAAGGCGACGGCCCTTGCGCCTCTAGCTGCCACGCCGTTTTCGTTGAGCGCGCAAACGTCCAAAGAAGACCGCTTCGATATCGTTGTGGCGGGTGCGGGGCACAACAGCATGGTCACGGCTGCGTATCTGGCGAAGGCCGGTTATCGCTGCATGGTTCTTGAGGGGCGCCCTATCGTTGGGGGCGGCGTGAAGACCGCGCAATTAACGCTGCGCGGGTTTAAAGACGATGTTTGTTCCACCTCTCACGCATTTCTAATGGACAACCCCATGATCAAGAACAACGAAATCCCGCTGCGGGACTATGGATTAGAGTACATTGATCCCGATCCGATCTTTCACGTCCCATTCAAAGATGGCAGTTATCTAACGCAATGGCGCGACGTGGATCGAACCTGCGCGGAGTTTGGAAAGTTCTCAAAAAAAGATGCCGACGCGTATCGAAGAATGCTGGCGGAGTTCGACGCAATCAGGTCGATTGTTTTTGGAGCGAGCTTCACGCCCATTGGCTTCGGCAAACCACTGAACGACCAGTTAGCGCAAGTGCCGCATGGCAAGTTGTGGCAGAGACGCTTGGCGATGTCCGCGTGGGAAAACATTCGCGACATGTTTGAGGATGAGCACTCCAGAATTTTCCTCCTGTTCATGGCGCATCTGGCAGCCGAGCCGCCGGATGGGCCGATGACAGGGCGGCTGGCGTACGGCGCGGCGCGCCAGCAACATTCGGGGCGTCCCATTCCCAAAGGCGGATCGGGAGTATTGACGCAGGCACTGGCCCGCTATATCGAAGCGCATGGCGGCGTCTTGCTCACCAACAAATGGGTGAAACGCCTGATTGTGGAGAACGGCCGGTGCGTTGGAGTGGAATGCAGTGACGGGAGTTCTTATCGCGCGGAAAAAGCGGTGGTCTCGACAATCCACATCAAGCACTTGGTGGATATGGCGCCGCGCGAATTGTGGGGCCAGGACTTTATCGACGGCGTGGATACCTGGCAGGCGGAAAACCCCATGTTTGTGACGCACTACGCGATGAGCGAGCCGCCAAAGTTTGCCGTGGAAGGAGGGACACTCGCGCCGATCGAGGCGGGCATTCTCCCTTCGCCGGAGCGGGCGCTGCGATTTGCTTATGATGACGCGCGGGGCGTTGCGAATCTGGAGGATCCTCCGATGCAGATTATCACCTGCACGGTTGCGGATCCATCGCGCGCGCCTGCAGGAATGCACACCGTCAAAGTGGTTGGGTGGCAGCCGTACGAACTCAAGGAAGGCCCAGAGCACTGGGACAAGATCAAGAAAGAAGTCTCCGACGCCTATTTAAAATACCTGCGACGATACGCACCTAACTTGACCGAAGACAAGATTCTTGCGCGATTCATCGAAAGCCCGCTCGATTTGGAGCGCATGAATCCTCATTTCTGGCACGGAAGCGCGCACGCGGGAGCGCAGAGTGCGTCGCAAGTCGGGCCCATGCGGCCAATGCCCGGCTGGGCGCAACATCGGATGCCGATTCCCGGCTTATACCAAACCGGAGCCACCACACATCCCGGGGGATCGGTAACCGGAGGACCCGGGCGAAACGCGGCGACCGTCATCCTAAAGGATTTTGGCACCAGCATCGAGGAAGTCGTGAGCAAGAAGGCATAGGGGCGTGACGGTGAGAGAAGGAAGAAGAGATTAGCGGGCGCGAGGAGACGCGGATGAAGACAATGAGGCGGGTTTCCTTGGTGTTGGTCGGGACGGTTGTCATCGCATTCGTTTTCCTTTTCGTCGGAAGCTTGGCGGCTCGACAAGGCCCGGCATCTTCTACAACAAAGAGCATGGTGCCAGACAATCCCAGCGAACATCCGGCGCCCACCCAGCCAATTCCTTACAGCCATAAGAAGCATTTGGCGTTTGGCTTGGAGTGCAAGACCTGTCACA
>DATDNK010000465.1:0-27211 GCA_036518275.1 Candidatus Acidiferrum sp. | reverse complement strand
AGGAATTTTCCGAGTAACCCAACCGCCGCTTCTTTCGTCCTACAAACGGATCATGTGACGACGTGATCTTTGCAAGTAGCGTCTACAGCGCATTTACACCTTTATTTAAACAGGGGCGAACAATGTTCAAACGATACTTTTCTGCAAGTTGCATCCTTGCTGTTCTCGGCGTGCTGGCGGTAGGAGTCGCTTACGCCGGGCTGCGAGGTTCGCTGGATGCGGCCGAGCAGCCAAAGTCGTGGGGATTCGACACGGCCAACCTCGACAAGACCTGCAAACCTTGCGACGACTTTTATAAGTTCGCCATGGGTGGGTGGATGAAAGCCAATCCCATCCCGCCGGAGTACTCCATTTGGGGCTCCTTCAGTCAGCTTGCCGACAGGAATCAAAAAAACTTGCGGGAAATTCTGGAGGCGGCGGCAACCGCCAAAGCCGCGCAGGGCAGCAACGAACAAAAGATTGGCGATTTTTATGCAAGCTGCATGGACACCACGGCTATTGATGCGGCAGGAGCCAAGCCGATCGAACCCGACCTGACGCAGATTGCGGCCGTTCAGACCTTGGCGGACCTGCAGGCCGAAACTGCACGCTTGCAGAGCAAAGGCGTTGGCGTGCTGTTTCGCTTCAACTCGACGCAAGATGCGAAGGACAGCTCTCAAGTGACTGGTGCCGCGTTTCAAGGCGGCTTGGGCTTGCCTGAACGCGAGTATTACCTGAAACAGGACGAGAAATCGCAAAAGCTCCGGGAAGACTACGTGAAACACGTCGCGAACATGTTCGAACTGCTTGGCGATTCCGCGAATACATCTAGCCAGGAAGCAGCCACAGTTCTGAAGATTGAGACCGCGCTGGCGACAGCTTCGATGAAAAACACCGATTTGCGCGACCCTGACAAGACGTATCACAAGATGACGCGTGCGGAATTGAAAACGCTCACGCCGACTTTTTCCTGGGCGTCCTATTTCAAAGCGGTTGGGCATCCGGAACTGAACGACATCAACGTTGGCCAGCCGGACTTTTTCAAGGCCCTCGACGCACAGTTGACTAGCACTCCGATCGCAGATTGGAAAACCTATTTGCGGTGGCACCTGGTGAGTACCGCGGCCCCTGGCTTGTCCGAGAAGTTTGTCAACGAGGACTTCGATTTTCGCGGCAAGACCCTGACAGGCGCGAAGGAAATCCAGCCGCGCTGGAAGCGTTGCGTGCAAGCGACAGACCGCAATCTCGGCGAGGCGTTGGGCCAGGTCTACGTGCAGAAATATTTTCCTCCGGCGGCCAAAGCCCGCGCGCTCGAGATGGTTCACAATTTACTCGCTGCGCTTAAAGATGACTTGCAAACCCTGCCTTGGATGGGACCCGAAACCCGCACGCAAGCCACTGCGAAGCTGGAAGCCTTTGCCGTAAAAATCGGCTACACCGACAAGTGGCGCGACTACTCGGCACTGAAGATTGACCGGCGCTCCCACGCGGAGAATCTGGTGCGCGCGGCGGAATTCGATTTCGCGCGCCGCCTCAACAAAATCGGTAAACCCGTCGATCGGACGGAATGGGGCATGACGCCTCCCACCGTGAACGCGTACAACAACAGCAGCATGAATGAAATTGTTTTTCCCGCAGGAATCATGCAGCCGCCCTTCTACGATCCAAATGCCGATGACGCAGTGAACTACGGCGGAATGGGAGCCGTGATCGGGCACGAAATCACGCATGGTTTCGACGACCATGGGAGCAAGTTTGACGGCAAAGGCAATTTAAAAGACTGGTGGACTCCCGAAGACCTCAAGAATTTCCAGTCGCGTGCGAAGTGCGTTTCCGATCAGTTCGACGGATACGTTGTCGATGGGGATTTGCATGAGAACGGGAAGCTCGTTCTCGGCGAGAGCATCGCGGACCTGGGAGGGCTAGCGATTGCTTACGCAGCCTACGAGAAATCGCTGCAGGGGAAGCCGCGACCGCCCGATCGAGATGGATTCACGCCGGAGCAGCGCTTCTTCCTTGGATGGGCCCAGGTATGGGGCGCCAACGAGCGACTCGAGTATGCGCGGCTAATGGCCAACACCAACCCGCATCCGTTGGGAAGGTTCCGCGCTGACGGCCCGCTTTCCAATATGGCGGAATTTGCAAAGGCGTTCGGCTGTAAGCAAGGTGACGCAATGGTCCGCGAGCAAGCCTGCAAAATCTGGTAGATACAGGCACATCTGAGAAAAGTTTGCGGCGCGCCAAAGTGTTTTCGGCCAGGAAACTTGACCGAAGCCTTCCGGCGTTCTTGCTGACTAGAAGTGAACGACGGCTCCACCACCAAACTGGAAATTGTTTTGCGATTGATGGAAGAAGCCGGTGCGGACGTAATCGCCTTCCAAGCGGAAGGAAAGGTGCGGGTTCCACCGGTAATCCGCCCCGCCGCCAGGCATGATCGAATACGAGTTGCGGCCACCGAACGCCGTCTGCGGACCTTCATGCCCGCCACCAAAAATAGCGTGAACCCACGGTTCCCATCGCCCCTGCCGCCAAGCCACTTTTGGGCCCCCGCCGTACACAGCTATTTTCGCGTCCCCACCACCACTTCCGACCGACCCACCGAATGCACCGGTCAGGCTCCCTTCGACGCCTAGCCACTCGTTCAGAAAATAAGTGACCGTAGTTTTAACTCCGAATTCGTTGGCATTGAAAGCAGAAGACCTGAAGCGGAACCAGACGAAAGCAAGGCTGAGTTGCCAGCGATAGTCATCGCGGCCTCCATAAACAAATCGTGGCTTAGGAGAAGCTGCAGCCGGCTTCGCAGGTCCGGGCTCCGCCAGCAATGCGGTGCTTAGATTCAGATCCGGCAAAGTAGACGCTGAAGTGGCGCGGGGTTGAGCGAATGAATCGGCCACAGCAAGGAAATCGGGGAGCGTAGCCTTCGCTGCCGAAGTTGCAGAAGAGTCCGGCGCGGCGTTGTCCGTGTCGAAAAGCGGCTTCGTCGCGCTGACTTGGGCCTGTGACACACAGACGCTCCCAAGCAGCAAAAACGCAGATACTGATAGCCTCTTCATAATCTGCCTCTCAAGGGCTGCCCCACGCTCAGCGTCAGCCACATGCTTACGGTAAACAACACCAGGCCTTTTGTCTACGTTCTTTCACTTCAGGACGGCAAAAAAGAGAACAGGTCAGAGAGGAATCTGCAGAGAATTGCTGGTGGCTTGGGTGTGGGGGAGCTAGACAGCGTGGATACTGATTGCTCCGCCCAGAATGGGATTCTAGCGGCCATGGCGCAAGTAGTTGTCAGTCTTGGCGAGCCAATCTTCCCGCGGGGGGTCAAAGACGTCCAGGTCGAGAGTGTCTTCGATGGCCCAGGCTTCGTGGGGCATGTTTGAGGGAATGCATAGGACTTCGCCCGCGCGCACAATGATCTCCTTACCGTCGATGGCGAATTTCAGCGCGCCTTCGAGGATGTAAGTAACCTGCTCGTTGTGATGATGGTGCATGGGCACGTGCGCTCCTTTCTTCAAGAACACGCGCGCGAGCATGATCTTGTCGCCGACAACGAGTTCGCGGTCGATCAGCGGATTGAGACGTTCATGTTCTACGTTTTTCCACGGGATGTATTTCATCTGCGCGGAGGTGCTCATTTTCCCTCTCCATAAAGTTTTGCGGCGTTATCGTGCAGGTACATGTGCGCGAGTTCGAGCGACCTTGCCTCCGTGAACGCGCCTTCGGCGACCAGCTCGGCGAGCGCCGCGGCCACGGCCGTGCGAGCTGAGCGCGCCGCAAGCCAAAAGGTCTCTTCAGCGCCAACTGCATCGTTAAATGGAAAGGCGTCCGAGCCGAACATCATTCGTTCCGGGTAAAGCGAAATCCACTGTTTGAGGATGTTCTTCAATTCCGAAGGATAAACGTAATACCCCATCAGCGAGGAATCCGTGTACACGTTTTTTGCCGCAGTCATCCAGATCATCTCGAGGGTGTGGGGATAGCCGCCATGAATCAGTACGAACTTCACGTTCTTGTAGCGCGGGTCGCGCAGGATGTTTTCCAGATTCAACGGATTGCCGTTGGTCAGGCTGAAGTAATCGCCAATCCCCACAGCGCTGTGAAAATGCACAGGCAGATTCAGTTTTCCCGCCTGGTCGATGAGCACGCGGAAAGCGTAGTCCTGAAACGTGCGGTACTCCTCTTCGGAAGGCACGCCTCCTGCGTGATATTTCGCGTAGATCGCTTCCGCCGTAGCGCGCGGCGGATCGCTAAAATAAAGCGACCGGAAATAAGCGGCCTCGAACTTCATCGCCACGCCGCCCCTCTTCTTGTTGGCGGTGAGCGTTTGGCTCACAAAATTCTCGTAACCAGCCAGGTCCGCGGGCAAGCCATTCACACTTCCCTGCTTCATGTAACGCTGAAGCACTTTTTCCTGCAGTGGAATGTAAACGGCCATGTCGCCATTCTTCGCAATCTGCGCGTGATTGTCGAAAGGAAACAGGAACGAATCCACGAAGAAAACCCAATGGAAGCGCTTGGGGTTGAGATATGAGGCGAGCGCGACGCGGTTCGCGAGGCACGTTTCAATATTTAGTTTGTCCAGAATGCTGTTCCAATACGCTGTGCTCCCCGAAGCTTCGGCGGCTTTCTTTTTGTCGATGAGCCATTTGGCATGCTCGGGCTGGAAATCGTTGTAGGGATAACCGAAGAGCGCTTTGGCGGCGGCTACGAATTCGTGATTGTCGTCGCGCAAGCGAATTACCGAGCTTTCGTCCGGCGGGGCTGCTTGCGCGTCCATGTCCGAATCGTCGGGAAAGGTGGCGTGCGAATGATTATCGTAGATAGGGATGCGATCGATTTGCTGAAGCAGGCGCTCGTAAATCTTCTGGACGTCGCCGCTAGGAAACGGCTTGGCCTGAGCATGCGTTGTGGCTGCGGCGCAAATCACCGGGGCAGAAATCACAGCCATTCGAATCCATTGCTTCATCGGCATCCTTGCGAACAGTTCATCCAGAACTCGTATCAGCGAGAGACGGCCGCGCGCCAGTGCATTGACACGCGCTGCATGCGTTCCAACGCATCTTCCAGCAGATTCCTCGCGCTCACCAGCGAGAAGCGCAGGTAATTCCTCCCGCCGGGACCAAACGCCGCTCCCGCAATTCCCGCGACGCCACCTTCCTCCAGCAAAATGGTCTGTACTTCCTCGGCGGATAGTCCCGTCTCTTCGATATTGACCCACGCATAGAACGCGCCCTGTGGCGTCTGGCAGCGGAATCCAGGAATCTCATTTAGTCCAGCAACAAAAAGCTCGCGCCGTTTGCGATATTCCTTGACCATGGCGTCGACCGCCCCGGTGGAATCGCGCAGCGCTTCGATCGCCGCTACTTGCGTGAACTCCGCCGCGCAGGTAAACGTGTTCAGCACCAGCAAATCCATGGCGTCGATGACCTGCACGGGCGCGACCGCGTAACCCAAACGCCAGCCGGTCATCGCAAAGCTTTTCGAGAAGCCGTCAATGATCACCGTGCGTTCGGCCATCCCGCGAAGGGCCCAAATCGATTGGTATTCGCCGCCAAAAAGAATGCGCGCGTAGATTTCATCGGAAACAACCCAGAGGTCATGCTTCTGTGCCAGCGTGGCGATTCTCTCGAGCGCGGTGGCGCTGAAAACAGTGCCGGTCGGATTGTTCGGTGAATTGAAAATGATCACGCTGGTGCTCGGTGTGATCTTCCCGGCGATTTCGTCGAGATCCGGCTGGAAGTGATTCTTTTCCTCCAGACCAAAAGGCACGGGCTTCGCTCCCAGGCCCCGCGCAAACGAGGGATAAATCGGGAAGCCCGGGTCGGGATAAAGCACTTCGTCGCCTGGCTCGATGAGCGCCATCATTGCCAGCGAAAGCGCCATTTTACATCCGGGCGCGACAAGAATCTGTTCTGCTGCGACGTCGAGCCGACGCGTGCGCTTCAAATACGCGGCAATGGCTTCGCGCAAAGCGGGCAGGCCACGCGTGGCGCAGTAACGGTCGCGCCCCGCAGCCACAGCACCGCGCAAAGCATCGACGATGGGCGCCGCAGGATGAAAATCCGGCTCACCCAGCTCCAGGTGAATGATTGAGCGCCCCTTGCGTTCGAGTTCTTTGGCGCGCGAGTACACGGCCAGCGCGCCTTCTCCGTGCAATTGTGAAATGCGCGATGCGATGCGCGTCATGGGTGCAATCCGGGAACGATGGTATCACTCCTCGCAGGCTACGAACTCGATGTCAAGTTTCTGGCCCTGCCTCGAATGGGAATGTCAAAGGAAAACGCCAAGAGACGCATTCTCATGCGCCTCTTAGCCTCAAGACAATTTGGTCTCGCGCCTAGAACGCGTAGCGCAGCGAAAACTGGATGAGCCGCGGCGTGCCAACAGTGCTGGTAATTTTTCCAAACGGCGTGTTCGGGTTGATGCCGGTGCCAGGACAACCATTTACACCGGGCGGCGTACAGAAAATGGTCTCCACATCGTTCACCGTCGGATTGCCAAAATTGGCGTGATTCCAGATGTTGAAAAAGTCTGTGGTAAAGCGCAGTGTCTGCCGCTCCGTCAACTTGACATTCTTGATCAGTGAGAAATCCCAATTCTGCTGATGCGGGCCGCGGAAAACGTTCCGGCCTAGGTTGCCGAAATCCGTGGTGCAGAAATTCGAGTTTGGCAGAATGCTTGGATCAGGCTGGTTGGGATTGCAGAGGGCCGGACCGTAGAGTTGCGGTGCCGTGGTGAACGCGGTCAAGTTCAAGTAGCCATCAATCCGCTTATGGATGTCACCTGTGGTCACAGCACTCGCGAGAGTGCTGCCGCTGGCCAGACTTCCCGAAAGCGTCCCGGGCGTAAAGCCGGCCACAAGGAATGCGGTGCCCGCGCCAGAATCCGTCACGGAGAAGGGGATGCCCGATTGGATGATGGTAATCCCGCTTAGCGCCCAGCCGCCCAACAGTTTTTCGGTTAGACCTGTGGCGCCCTTGTAGAACGGTAAGTCGTAGCGGTAGCTCACGCTCAAGCGGTGCGGGCGGTCGAAGTCCGATAGGCCGCGAGAAGCCGCGAGCGTTGATTCATCGTTAAAGGCAGTGTTGAAGGCGGTGTTCCCCGATGAAGTCGCGTCGGTGGACTTGGAAAAAGTGTATGCGCCTTGGAAATAGCCCGCACTCCAGCGGCGCGTGAGGGACGTCTGCAAAGAATGGTAGTGCGAATACGCGTCGTTCGCGAAAAGCTGAAAGCCGCCGTACCCATTGATGCCCTGCGCCCGCGAGCGCGCTACGGCATTGCCGAAAGTGTTCGTAGTGATGGCGCATGACGCGTTCGGACCGGTAGCCGATCCGTCGCAACTGGCTCCAGGAACGACAACCGGGTTCGACACGGTGGCCCGTTGTGATTGTAGGCTGTCGCGCGTCTCGCGCAGGTGCACGGCGTGGGTGCCGACATAGCCGACTTCGAGGACCCACTGCTTGCCAAGAGAACGCTGCACAGTGAAATTCCATTGCTGAGTGCTAGGCACCACGAAGTGCCGCGGCACTTGCAAACCAAAGATGTTAGTCGAAAGGAGCGGTCCGGGGCAGGCTGCCCCGGAAGCCGGTCCGTAGGTTGCCGCCTGAGTCGTGTCCCCTCCCGGAAAGCCCTGGAAAACGGACAGGCAAGGCACAAATGTGGGGTCCAAGGTCCCTGCTTGCGGCAAGCCGTTCGGGTTGGATGTGAATCCCGAAGGAATGCACGAGGCAGGGGCGTTCTCCGAGAAAAATGTTGACAGGCAGCCAGGTAGTCCGCCGCCAAACGCTACGGGGAGGAACGGCGCTTGGAACGAAAGCTGGTCCACGGTGCCAACGTCCTCGCGCACATAATAAATTCCAAAGCCTGCGCGAATCGTCGCGGTGTGATGGCCAAAAACGTCGTAAGCCAATCCGATCCGCGGCCCAATATTGGTCGAATAGTTGTTGTTATAGGTCGTCCGGTTGGCGTTGGAAGTGAGTCCCAGCACCGGCAGTTTCGACACGCACGAAGGATAAACAAAGGGGAATTGCCCCTTACTGGCAAGCGCAGGATCGAGATTGCCGATGTGGCACAGATTGTCGTAGAACCCGCCAAAGATTTCCGTGCGGAATCCCAAATTCAACGTGAAATCGTGCCGAATCTTCCAATCATCCTGCGCGAAAACACCATAATTGTTGGAGCGGTACTGGTGATTGTCCACGCCGCCGCCGCCAAAACTGAACTGCGGTGACCCGAGCAGGAAATTCTTGAAATCGCTGTTTCCGTCCGGAGTGTTGGTAAAGAAAATCTCGCCATTAAACACCTGAGGAAAACTTTTGTCGAGGTTGACGCGCGTAACCTCGCCTCCGAAACGCATTACGTGCTTGTTTTTCACCCAGCTTACGGTGTCTACGACGTTGTAATTATTCTGCGTCTGGTGTTGATCGGCGAAGGGCGCGGGACCCACTTCAAAGCCTGAGCTCGCGAGAACAAACTTGTAAATGGAAGAAGTGACTTTGTTCGTGGGCCGGTCGATCCCCAGATCGCTCACGGTTACCGGCGGAACGTTGTCGAGATCGTCGTGAATGTGCACGAACCCGAAGCGGAATTCATTCACCAAGGTTGGCGAAAACAAGTGCGTTTCCGTGACGTTAAAGAACCGCGCATGCACCGGCGTATCGAACGGAAAATTCAGCGACGCGGAGCTGATGCTGCTCGCCAGCGTGCTCCCCAGTGATTCCTGTAAGTCGCCGCCACCAAAGGGAAGAAAGCTTTCCGAATCGGAGAAGAAGAACCGCGCCGAAACTTTATCCGACCCGCCACGAAACTCGCGGTCCCAGTTACTGGTGAATTGGTCGTCCGTATATTTCCCCGGACGGCTAACGACGAACGGTACAGGGTTCGTGGGGTCACAGAGCTTGGCGCCAGCCGGGACGTTTGTGGGGACCGGAAACAAATAACCTCCGGCCCCGCCGCCGAACTGATTGTTTTTGAAGTTGAGCAGCGCCATTACGACCGGATCAATGCTCGGCACGCCGCAATCCGCTTCCAATGTTGTCGCATTGGCGCGGTCCGCTGCCGGAATGTAAGGAATGTTTGTGCTGATGAATGTTCCCGGCGAAAGCCCGCTGCGCTGCCGAGTTCCCTGGTAGTTCACAAAGAAAAAGCCATAGTTCTCTTTGACCACCGGGCCGCCGAGGCTTCCGCCGAAAATATTCTGCTTCACGACTGGACGCGCCTGTCCCTGGCGATTCAGGAAAAATTCATTGGCGTTCAAGATATCGTTCCGAAAGAATTCGTAAACGTCCCCGTGCAGCTCCTTTGTGCCGGATTTTAGGATGGCGTTGACATTGCCGCCGCCGTCCCGTCCCTGGCTCGCGTCATACAGTGAAGTCTGCACTTTGAATTCTTGGATGACGTCCGGATTTGGCAGCGGCACGTAGGTTGCCTGCGCCACGTTGTAATCCGTGGCGCTGATGCCCTCGATCAGGAAATTGTTGTTGTCTTCACGCTGCCCGTTCACGAACAGTTTCACGCCGCCCCGCCCGAGCTGCGCCGCGGCGTTCAATTCACTCTGCGCGCCGGCGGAAAGCGTCAGCAATTGCTGGTAGTTTTGCGTGGCCAGCGGCAATTCCCGCACCGTTTCCGTGCCGAGCGACTCGCCGGTCGTGGCGCTGGTCGTGTCCACCGTCGTGACTTGCGCGGAAATTTCCACTTTCTCGCTGACCGCACCCGGCTTCAGCGTGATCGTCACTTTGGTGGTCTCCGTCACGCGTACTTCAATGCCGTCCGCCTTGGCTTGGGAGAATCCCGATTTATTGACCACCACGGAGTAAGTGCCCGGCGGGAGCAGCGGCGCAACAAATGAGCCGTCAGAGGCCGTGGGCAGCTTCCGCACCGCGACTTCCGTGCGCGCATCAATGATTTGTACGTCCGCTCCGGCCACAGACCCACCGCTGGTGTCCACGACCGCCCCGCTAATGGCGCCTGTGGCGCCGCCCTGCCCGTAGGCGCACTTGCCTGCCAGCAGACCCAATACCAAGACTGCAGTGGATAACACACGATAATGGATTCGCATGACGCCCCCTAGTGATGGGACTCCGCCCCTCCGCTGCGGTGAGCAACCTCAAATGTGTTTTAAGACGCCCTTTTTAGGAATGAGGACGGTCCTCGAGACACAGTGCGGACGGCCTGGATATCCCCCGTTGTGAAACTAGCGTTTCGCCTCGAGAGTGTCAAGAAACGAATGCGTCAAATTCTTGAAGCACGCGTTTCACCGCCTGTACTCCATCGACTGCCCTTCCTCGCGCGTGCGACCTTGTTCCTCTTGACCTCGGCAACCCCAGGCGAGACCATGCTTCTTAGGAGCTTTGAGCGCGCAACCGGCTCTTCCTCCCCGGCGTCTAATGCTTAGGTAGTGTCCCCGCGAAGGGGGTGACCCATGACTCTACGCAAACTGCTTCCCTTCTTGCTTTTGGTTCTTCCGGCGGCGCTATTCCTTAGTGTGCCGTCGGCGTCCGCCGACTCGAGCCATGCCCGCATCATCCGCCTCAGTGTCGTCACCGGCGACGTGCGCTTTGCGGCGAAAACACATGGCGATCCTCTGGCTGATTCTGAAGCGAACTGGGGCAAGGCCCAACTCAACCTGCCCATTCGCCAAGGGTATGTTCTGGCCACCGACAACGGCCGCGCGGAAGTCGAATTTGAGAATGGCACCCTCGCATTTTTGAAGGAGAACACCGTCCTCGAGTTTTATGACCTCTCGTTGAAGGACGGAGCGCTGATTACGCGGCTGGTTTTGCGGCAAGGCAGCGCTTCCTTCCATGTGAATCCTGTAAGCGGCGATTATTTCAGCTTAACGGGCGGTGATTTCACTGTCGAAGCAGGAAGCCGCGCCACCTTCCGCCTCGATAGCTTTGACGATGGCAGCACCGTCGAAGAGATCGCGGGCCATGTCAGCGTTCTGCACCAAGACGAGACCACGCGGCTCGAAAAAGGCCAGTCGCTTTCCATGAAAGCTGGCGACCAATCCTCCGTGAGCATTGGCCGGGTTTTCGAGCAGGATGAATTTGACCGCTGGGTTTCCGGCCAGATTGACACAGTTTCCACGGCCACCGCCGCCACCATGCAATACACAAGTTCTCCCTATTACGCACCGGGATTCGGCAGTTTGTATTCGTATGGCTCCTGGTTCAACTGTGGAGGCTACGGGTTCGGCTGGCGGCCCTTTGGCGTGGGTTATGGTTGGTCGCCCTTTACCGATGGACAATGGATCTGGGATCCTGTTTTTGGCTGGACTTGGGACAGTTTCCAGCCGTGGGGGTGGGCGCCCTATCACTACGGTGGATGGCTCTTTGATGCGGGTTGCGGTGGCTGGTTCTACTCGCCGCCCTTGCTTTATGGCTACCCCGGCTTTTATCCCCGAGTTCCCATTAGACGACGCCCGCCCGTGGTTCACGCACCACGGCCCCTCTATCACCCAGTGACTGCTGTCTTCGTTCGCAACAACAGCAGCGTCGGCATCGTCCCCATGCATCCGCTAGATGCAAAGGGCAAGACACCGCTGAATTTGGAACATGGAATTCTTTCGCCTACCGAACCCGGTGGGCGCGCCATTGCTACCGAGCCTGGAGAAAAATGGCAGGCCCTCAAGTCCGCGCCCAAAGACGCGTTTAGCAACGCCCTTACATCAGTTGCGCCTCCGGCCCGCGTTGCGAGGACCGTGCTGGAAAGAAACTTGGGTGCGCGTGTCGTCACTACAAGCAGAGACTCATCGATCGTCTACGATCCGAAAGAGCATCGCTTTGTAAACTCGAACAACCCCGTGAATGCATCTTCCACAAATGAAAAAGAGAGCCTTGCGCAACGGCGACAAGCAGGCATCCCTGATAGCAAAGACGCCCGCAGCAACATGGCACGAGTTCCTTCCGCGACCGCGCGTAACACGGTGGCCCCGCCGCCGCGAAACAGCGTTCCGCCTCCCGTGCCGCGGTATTCAGGCGGCGAACGTAGTTCCACAAGCGGTTCGCGCAGCACCTGGGGCGGTTGGGGTGGCTCTCATTCTTCCGGCACCTCGAGTGCAGGCGGTGGCTCTACGCATTCCGCGCCTGCTCCAGCACCTGCGCCTCACGCCTCTTCCGGCGGTCGCCCGCACTAACGATTTAACGATTTCGCATCTATGAACGAAGCGGCTCTTCGCCAAAAGCGAAGAACCGTTTTATTTCTGTGGGATTCCAAATTTCGCGGGTGGTTAAGAAAAGATCATTCCTGCGTAGCCGACTACTTGGCTGCGATCCCCGGAAACATCGGCAGACGTTGCGTATTTCACTAACTCCGCGTTCTTCGCGCCCAGCCCGTTGAGCGCAGTGAGCATTGCCACCGCCGGACCCAGACCGCACATGGATATCTCTTCGTTTCGGCAGGTGTCGTAAAGCCCTCGCGCCTCGAGCGCCAGCAAGCGATCAATAGCCTTGCGATCCTTGGTGCGCGTCCTCGAGTCATCTTCGTAATGATTCAAATCCGAGGTCGTAAGCAGCAGTACATTCTCTTTCGTATTAGCGAGCACGCGTGCCAGCGCTTCGCCCACGTTGACCAGCGATTCGAATTGCACCGTTCCGAGCGCTATCGGCACAAATGAGAATCCCGGAGCGAGCACCTGCAAGAACGGAAGCTGCACTTCAAGCGAATGCTCCGTGCTGTGCGCCACGCTGTCTTCTCGCAGCAGCGGGCATTCCCGCCGCAATTCTTCCGCCACCGCTTCGTCAACCGTTGCGTCCCCCAGCGGCGTCCGCCAAGCGCCGGTCGATAAAATCGCCAACGGTTCGCCTCGCGGATAATGCCGTACGCCGAGAACGATGATCTTCCGCGGCAAGGCCATGCGCGCAAACACTGCTCCTGCAACGTGGCCCGAGTACATGTAGCCTGCATGGGGCACAAGACACGCTTTTACAGAAATGGGTTCGTGTCCGGGATCGCGCCGCGAATATTCGCGAACGAGGCCACTGAGTTCCTTTGGATTGGAAGGATAAAAGCGTCCGGCAACGGCTGGGAGGCGCAACATGGGCCGCCTCACAAAAAAATCAAATGGGCTTCGAGGGTTTCCCTTTGAACTTCAAGGCTTGCATCGTCGTAGGGTTGTAATAAACCGTGACTTTGTCGCCGTATTGGTAGCCGCCCTTGTCCACGATCTGCTGCATTCTTTGCGATGCTTCTTGCGACAGCGGGAACGTCAGGATCGTCAGTTCGCTATTCTTGGCACGCGCTGTGATTTGCGCGATATTCGCGTGCATCACGAAGCCTTCAAATTTGGCCAGCCCGTTCGCCTTGGGCTTCGGCTTCACGGCGTTCACTATGATGGGCACTGCCGTGTCCACCACGATGGGCACCACCGGAACCTGCGCCGCGGCCGCCGGACAATAAACCGCCGCCGTAATCATCACTGCGGGCAGCGCCAGCCAGGTCGCTTTGGCAAAACTCTTCATTCCGTGTCGTCCGTGGCAATCCGTAGCGACTTCAAAAACCGCACGTCCTGGGGCGTCATCGCCAGGCGCGCCACCGGTTTCTTGTCCCCCTCTTCAGCCATCGATTCCTGGTCCACTTGAATCCGCAGCGACTCTAGGAAGCGCCGGTCCTGCGTCGTCAGTTTTGAATCTTCCGCCGTGGCGCCGTCGCGCTTTGCCAACCCAATGGTGGCGTCCAATTTCAGTACGATGTCATAGCCGTGTGCGCGCACTCCGGCAATCGCGCCGGTGATGCGATCGGATTCAGACACCGTGTCATTGATGGCATGTCCCAGTTCACGGAGCAGGTTCTTTAAGTGATCATCGAGTTGCAAGGGGGATTCTCCCGTACTTCAAGTGCCATTTTAGGCCCACACATTGTTGGATACAAGAGAGCTTGAGGCCGTTGTCTCCAATCCGTTCACAGTGCTTGCCCTACGTGTGCCTGTCCAAACAGCCAAGGAGTTGCACGTAAACTTAGGACGGCACCGGCCTGCCTAGCCGTTTTGCGCTAAGATGCTTGTATGTCCACGACCGCGAGCGCTTCTGCCGCATCGCCCCCGCAGGGCGGTTTCCGCCGCCTCTGGCGTGTGCTCCGGCAACTTTTTCACGAAGTGGTTGGCGCGGTGTTTGCCGTCCTCGCGCTGGGCTGGCTCAACGCCGCCTTCCGCGCCTGGACGCGCGACGCGTCTCGTTGGCTGGTCGCTCTGGCTGTTGCGGTGGCGGGCTTGCTGGTGTTTTTTTCAGTGACTTCGTTTCGCCACGCCCACAAGTTATGAAGGCCAGAATGTCCTTAAGCTTCAGTCACAAGCAAATGGCCGGGCCCCATTTTCCATTTTCTATTTTCCATTTTCCATATTCGCATGTCTGACACCAAAACTAAATCCGCCCGTCCCGCCGAGCGCAAAGAAAAATTCGCCACACTCTCCGGCATTCCGCTCGATCCTCTCTATACCCAATCGAACCTCCGCAACTGGGATTCCGAAACTGCCCTCGGCTATCCCGGCGAATTTCCTTACACGCGCGGCATTTATCCCACCATGTACCGCGTCCGATTCTGGACCATGCGCCAGTACGCCGGCTTTGGCACTGCCGTCGAATCCAACAAACGCTATCGCTACCTCCTAAGCAAAGGCCAAGCCGGTCTCTCCGTGGCGTTCGATCTGCCCACGCAAATCGGCCTCGACTCCGACCATCCTCTCGCCCTGGGCGAAGTCGGCAAAGTTGGGGTTGCCATTGATTCGCTCGAAGACATGGAGACGCTTTTCGACGGCATTCCGCTCGAAAAAGTTTCCACCTCCATGACCATCAACGCCACCGCCGCGATTCTTCTTTGCCTCTACGTCGCCGTGGCGAAAAAGCAAGGCGCCAATCTGCAAAAACTTTCCGGCACCGTGCAGAACGACGTCCTCAAGGAATATATCGCCCGCGGCACCTACATTTATCCCGTGCGTCCCGCCATGCGCATCGTCACCGACATTTTCGCCTGGTGCCGCGACCATCTCCCCCGCTGGAACACCATTTCCATCTCCGGCTACCACATCCGCGAAGCCGGCTCGACCGCCGTTCAGGAAGTTGCCTTCACCCTCGCCGACGGGATCGCCTACGTGCAAGCCGCACTCGACGCGGGGCTCGGCATCGACGAATTCGCTCCGCAGCTTTCTTTTTTCTTTAACGCGCACAGCGATCTGCTCGAAGAAATCGCCAAGTACCGCGCCGCGCGCCGCTTGTGGGCCAGAATCATGCGCGACCGCTTCCACGCACAGGATTCGCGCTCGCTCCTTCTGCGCTTCCACGCGCAAACCGCCGGCTCTTCGCTCACCGCGCAGCAACCGGAAAACAACATCGTCCGCGTCGCCATGCAGGCGCTCGCCGCGGTCCTCGGCGGCTGTCAGTCCTTGCACACCAACTCGCTCGACGAAGCTCTCGCGCTTCCCACCGAAGATGCGGCGCTCATCGCCCTGCGCACCCAGCAAATCATTGCTCACGAAACCGGCGTCACCAACACCATCGATCCTGTCGCCGGCTCTTACGCCATCGAGCATCTCACCAACAAAATCGAGCGCGGCGCGGAGGAATACATCGCCAAAATCGATTCCCTGGGCGGCATGCTGCGCGCCATTGAATCCGGCTTCGTCCAAGGCGAAATCCAGAAAGTCGCGTTCGAATTTCAGCGCGCCATCGAGAAAAAGGAGCAAATCGTCGTTGGCGTCAACGATTTCATCGCGGACGAAGAACACCAGATCCCGACGCTTCGTATCGACGAAGAAATCGAGCGCTCCCAAGTCGCCCGCCTCAAAGCTCTTCGCGTCCGACGTGACTCGGCCCGCGTGCAATCCGCTCTCGCCGAACTCCAGCGCCGCGCCGCCACTACCGAAAATCTTCTCCCTGCCATCCTCGCCGCCGTCGAAGCCTACGCCACCGTCGGCGAAATCTCCGACGCCCTCCGCCGCCTCTTCGGCGAATATCAAGAATCCGTCGTGATCTGAAAGCCACCCGATGAAATATCGAGTTCTTTGGCTTCTAGAGATTGTGCTTGGTGCGCTCCTGTTATTTGTCCTGTTTGTTCCTACACAGGACTACGCGTTGAGAGAATACAAGGAGTACCTGCGACATCCATCGTCCGAAACACTAAAGGCTTTTCAAGAGAAAAGCCAAGAAGAAGCCCAGCTACGCGGAGGCGTTGCTATTTTCTTGGCCGCCGCCGGTTTAGTCGTGGCTATCCCGATATTTCGAATTCGCAATCGAAACAAAGCGCGTCAGACCGGTCAGTAATTTGGGGCTAGGTATCCTCTCGCTCAGGCTGCCATCTATCTCGCGCTGTAGTATCCTTCCCCCTTGGGGCACGCTATGAGGCTGATTCTCGCGTCCGCTTCGACTCGCCGCGCCGAAATCCTTCGTGATGCGGGCTATCATTTCACGGTGCTCTCGTCGGCCGTCGACGAAACGCCTTTCGCCGGTGAATCGCCCCAAGACCTCGTCCTCCGCCTCGCCGAAGCCAAGGCCGAACTTGCCGCCGCCCGCGCCATCGGTCCCGCTATCATCATCGCCGCCGACACAGAGGTCGTTCTCGACAGTCACATCTTTGGGAAGCCCCGTTCTTCTGACGACGCCCGCCGCATGCTCGAAAAACTTTCCGGCCGCAAGCACGCTGTTCTCACCGGCGTGTGTCTCATCCGTCTTCCCGACGCTGAGCGCAATTCCTTTGTCGAGACCACTCTCGTGCAATTCGCCAAACTCACCGACGAAGAGATCACTCGCTATCTCGCTACCGGTGAGCCGCACGACAAAGCCGGCGCCTACGCCATCCAGGGCTATGCCGCCCGCTACATTCCTCGCATTGAAGGTTGCTATTTCAATGTGGTTGGCCTGCCTCTTGCGCGGATTCAGCAAGCCCTCACCGAACTCGGCTGGACCGAAGAATATTTCTCCGCCATGGTTTAACCTTTATGACGACTCAACATACGCATTTCTTACCCTTTGTTGCTTTGGTGTTGACCTCGCTCTCTTGCACAGACTTGTCGGCTCAAGGGCAAACATGCAAACCGGTGAGCCAGCGGACTCAGGAAGTGGGATGCTGGATTCTGGCCGATCAACCCGTTGGCCAGCTCACGAAATCACAGATGTTCTGGCATCTGGACACATATCCGAATCGCGCCGCAGCGGAGGCTGACAAGAGCCCACAGGGAACCGTCTTGGAGTCGCTGGGCAAGGTATGGCTCTCGACGATCGAAGATGCGGGATGGCGGCCCTCGCACGGAAGCCGTGTCGCCCTGATCGGTCCGCTTCCGGTCGTTCAAGGGGAAGAGTACTCGGCACAATATATGGAGGCAATTTTCACGCCCGGCATGACATCGATGACGCACACGCATTCTGGTCCTGAAGCCTGGTACACCATGGCCGGGGAGACTTGCCTGGAGAGTTCCGACGGGCGCGTGCAAGTTGGGCGTGCGGGGGGGCCGGCAGTCATCGTTCCTGGCGGGTTATTCATGCACCTCACTGCCACTGGGAAAGACCAGCGCCGGGCCTTGGTTCTAATCCTTCACCAGTCCTCGAAGCCTCCAACTACACTAGTGCATGATTGGATCCCAAAGGGTTTGTGTAAAACCGAAACCAAGAGTTCGCCTTAGCTGGGCGCGCAAACACGAGATCAAACACTGCTTGTTATCCATCCAGAATTCTCATTCGTACCGCAAACAATCAATCGGATCGAGGTTCGCCGCCAGATTCGCGGGGTAATACCCGAAAAACAATCCCACGCCCACGGAAATCACAAATCCAATCGTCACCCACAAATACGACAGCGTCGCCGGCACCGAGGGAACTGTAAGTCGCACCAGCGTTGAAATCCCCGCCCCAATCAGAATCCCAATCGTTCCGCCCACCAGCGTGAGCACCACCGCTTCCAACAGGAATTGTAATCGCACGTCCGCGCGCCGCGCTCCAATCGCTTTGCGTACTCCAATCTCTTGCGTCCGCTCCGTCACGGAAATCAGCATGATGTTCATCACTCCGATCCCGCCCACCAGCAGCCCAATCGAGCTGATGACCGTCGTCAGAATCACCAGCGCTCCCGTCAACTGGTTCCACAAATTGCTCAGAAAATCCGGCGAGCTCAGCTCGAAATCATTTTCCTTTCCGGCGGGAATGCGCCGCAGCCGCCGCATCGCCTGGATCACTTCCCCTTGCGCTGTCTCGATGTTCACGTCCTTGGGAATTGTGAAAATTAGGATCAGCTCCTTCGCTTCCGGATATTCCTTGTGGAATTTGCTCAGCGGAATGATGGCAAAAATATCCACGCCGGGGCCCAGAAACAAACCTTGATCGTGCTCGAACACTCCGATCACCTCGTAAGTGCTGCCGTTGAGGCGCACGGTTTTCCCCAATGGGTCCTCATTGAGAAAAAGCGAGTCGCTAATTGCAGCTCCCAACACCACCACGGAGCGCGCGTGCTCTTCGTCGAACGCGCTAATAAACCGCCCGCGCGCAATCGTGAACAGCGGCAGCGCCGTGGTATACGACGGCTCCGCTCCGCGGACGATCAGTTTTTCGACGCTGTGGTCTCCGTAAGTGATTAGATTCGAATCTCCAAGAAAGAATCCACGAGTGCCCACGGTATTCACATCTTGCACATCGGGTGCCGCTTGCCGGATGTATTCGGCATAGTTGTATTCCAGATATTTGCGCACGCGAATCCGCTGCGGCATCCGCGAAGGGTCCGTGCCCGGCGGAAACCGCGTCAGAAAATACGTCCGCGAGCCTAGCGACTCCACGCGATCCTGCACGAATTTGTTCAGTCCCTGGATGATTGCTGCCATGGAAATCACCGAGGAAACGCCAATGACAATGCCCAGGACCGTCAAGGCCGATCGCACTTTGGACGACCGCAGCGTCTCCATGGCCGCAAGGAAATTCTCGCGTCCCTGCTCAAGTGTCATCAGCGCCATTAGTCAGACCTCAATGCAACCACGGGATCCAGCTTTGCCGCGCGCAACGCCGGGTAAATTCCAAAAAACAATCCCACGACCGAGCTCATGATCACGCCCATCACCGCCACCGACGTGCGCACGGACGCGGGAAAAGGTGTATACGTCCGCAGCACCAGCGCAACAAGAAACCCCAGTGCGATCCCGATGGTGCCGCCAGCGACGCACTGCATGAAGCTTTCCGTAATGAATTGCTTCAAGATATCCCCTTGCGTCGCGCCCATTGCCCGCCGGACGCCAATCTCTCTCTTCCGCAGCGTCACGCTCACCAGCATCACGTTCATGATCACGATGCCGCCAATGATTACGGAAATCGCGCTCACCAGAATGAACACGCCGAAGAACGCCGAGCTGATGCTCTTCCACAGCGCCATGTAGCTGTCCTTGGTGCCGATGAAAAAATCATTTTCCATTTTCCCGCTCAGGTGCCGCCGCGCCCGCAGAATGAGCTGCGACTGGTCCTGTGCCGGCTCGAAATTTGACGCGGTTGTCTTCACGTTGATCGTCAGGCTCGTTGCGTGCGCCCCCTGAATGCTCAAAAACACAGGCAATGGCACGATGACGAAGTTGTCCTGGTCCTGTCCAAGCACGCTGCCCACTTTTTCCATGACCCCGACGACCATGAATTCATCATTCCCGATGCGGATGTTCTTTCCGATGGGATCCACGCCAAGAAACAGCCGCTGCACGATGGTGTCTCCAATCAGGCATACGAACGTGCGGTGGTCTGATTCCCAAGTGCTGAAGTAGCGCCCCAGCTCCACGGTACGCGAATCGATGTTGGCCATGTTGGGCGTTTGCCCGTAAAAGTTCACATCTGTCGACTCTTTGTCTTCGTATCTTGCCTTCACCGACGCGCTGGCCGTCGCCCCCACTTCTCCACAAGCCGTACAAGCCTCCTCGACCGCGCGCACGTCCTCCAGCTCGATCTTTTTGTACTTCAGCGCCTTGATGATGATGTTGAAGTCCGTCACCGCAAACGGCGTACGCGCAATCTGGAAGACGTTCGTTCCCAGGTTGGCAATCTTGTTTTCCACATACGCGTTCGCTCCCTGCACGATGGTCATCACCGTGATAAGCGTCGCCACGCCCATGGTCAGCCCCAGCATGGTCAGGGACGATCGCAGCTTGTGCGCATGCAGCGCACTCAGACACTGCGCTAGGTTGTCGCGAATGGCAAGCATCGGCCTGGGAAGCCCTTTCCGCTACTCTATCAAAATCGAAACCAAGCTGCGGACACCAAGAGGGCATGGCAGTTTGAAAGCCCTCCTACTGTCACTACGAATGGTGACGTTCGCGGGTTACCGGTGGTACCAAAAAAGAAACGAGGCGCACCGACCCTAAGATCGGAGCGCCTCGCTTGTTGCTTCGGGGGGAGGAAACTTACGGCTTAGGTTCGGTACCCGGCTGCGTCTTCGCGTTGTGCTTCTTGCGGTAGATGTTCCGCGACGCGGCATTCTGTTCCTTGTTGATCTGTTTCTTCTCGCTGGCATTCAGCTTGCCGCCATTCGCTTTGCGGTCCGCGGCTACTTGTTTGTTGATTCCCTGCTGCTGTTTTTCCGCGCGCGCCGTTTCGCCAGCCGTCATCTGCCCGCTCTTGATGCCCTGGGCGATGCGGTCCTGTTGGTTCTCGCGCCGCTGTCCCACTCTGTTATTGCCATAGTGGGCGGTGTTGGCATTGTGCTTGTCGTCATAAATCTGTTTGGATGTGCGATTCTGTTGCCGGTTGACCTGCTTCTTTTCAGAAGCGGTAAGTTTGCCGCCGTTGGCCGCGCGATCGGCCGCAGTTTCTTTGTTGATGGCCGCTTCTTTCTTTTCCAGGTTTTTCGTTTCGCCCGCGGTCAATTGCCCGCTCTTCACCCCATTGGCGATGCGATCTTGCTGATTCTCCTTGCGCTGCGCTACCGTCGGTTTGGGTTTTTCTGCCGGCGCTGGCGCTGCGGCCTCTCCGCTCTGCGAAGACGACTGTGAGCCAGAAGACTGATCCTGCGCCACTGCCGCGCCGCCAACGAGCAAAATCGCGGCAGGCAGGACGCTCCACTTCATCCAGCTGAATTTCATATTCCTCTCCTAGACTGTCGTGTCGGAATTCCTGCGTGTCCCGGGTCCCTGTACTACCCGATTTTGGAGAAGGAGCTATTGCGTGGCTACTGGCCCAACGTACAGGTTTTCCAGATTGGATAAGCTAGCGGTTGTCCTGATTGTTCTTGAACTTTACGATGACCGTGAGGTGCATAGCGGTCGGCCGTCCGTCCAAGCGCGCGGGCTCATACTTCCACTGCCGCAGTGCTGTCTTCGCGGCCTCTCGCAGAAGGACCGGACCAGAGATTACCTTGATGTCTCGCACGTTGCCTGACGCATCGACAAGCGCATCCAAGGTAACGTCGCCTGTCACATGGTTAGTTCTGGCCAACTGCGGGTAGTCGGGAAGTGTCGCGTGAATCAATCGCGCCGGTTGAACATCGCCACCTAAAGCCGGGGTTCGCTCAACGGGGGCTGGGATCTCGGGGCTCGGCAGGTCCTCCAGAAGCGGCATTTCCGCCGAAGCAGGCACTCCTCCTGGAATCGCCGGTGCGACGAGCGCTGCCGAACTTTCGGCGGCATTCGTGCCGGGATAACCGGCGGCGCGGGGAGAAGCCATACTGAAATCGTGAATTGGTTCGCGCCCTTCCGCCGCTGCTGGCTTTTGCTCACCGATTGCTTTTTTCGAGCTGGGGGCAGGAATCGCTGGCGAGGAAGAAGTTAGAGCAATGTGCTCGGGCGTACTTGGGTGAGCGTCGCTGGAGAACCACAGGACGGACCGCCGGTTGTTGGCGTCCAACACCTCAACCAAAAATGGGCCTGTGTTTTCGGCAACCATGCGACTTTCCGTCCGTCCGGAATCTGCCGCGGCTACTGGGTGAGATATGTCTCGCGCAACTTCCGCTCCTCCGCTGAACTCAGATGCAAACCTTAAGATTCCAGCGATCGCGCCCACTACAATTAGAAAAACCAGCACCGCAACATACCCTATCCGGGACCTCTGCTGCTTCAGGCCCAATGTCTGCCCGTGCCTTTGCCGTTCCTCGCGTTGCAGGAGCCCTGGAGCTTCAAAGGCAAGAGACGCAAGCTCTTCCGGCGTGGTGTCGAGATTGGCCCTCCAAAAGCTTTGCCTTTCGCGGGAGGGTGGATCAATCCCTTGTGGCCCAACGCTATGCTGTGATTCCACAGGCAGTTCCGCTTCGGACTCCGAGTCATCGTGCCTCTCACCGGAAAATGGGCCGTGGGGCTCCCATAGCAGTTTGTTTTCGGAATCCAAATTATCTTCAGCGCTTTCGGAAGTTTCCGACAGCGGTTCTAAAGTTGATTTGGTAGGTGATGCTAAAGGTTCCGGTGGGGGGAAGGGTTCCGGCTCTTCCTGAGGAGCGTCGTTGCTCCATTCGTTGTCCCATTCGCTGGTCTCGTGCTGTGGCGTCACCTGCCCCGACGGAACCGCAGACATCCAGTATCGAATCTGCTCCCGGCTTCTCGAGGAGAGTTCCAGGAATTGCACGCCCGCTGTTCTTTCAAATTCCTGAGTCCAGATCACCTGGCCAGTTGCTTGAATCGAGTCACTGAAGACCTTCCCATCGTGTGGGATGGGCATACAGCCCATCGCCTCGAAGGTGAAGTGAATGGGCTCACGAAGGGAAGGAGCGTGCTCGAATTGAAAAGACATGCCCTTTTCGCTCAGGTCAATGAGCTTGCCCCAATTGTCCCCAAAGAACACCAGGACGGCCCACTGGAGCGGCTCTCTGTGGCAGGAGCGCCGTTCGCTGGCATTCCAATCATGTTTGTGAGCTGCGGCTGAAGCGGTCATAATAGAGTCCCCGCTATTGATAGTTTTTCTGAGGACTGGGCTCTGGAAATCTGTCTCTGGTAACAATCGGCTTCCTGGTTTTGCGTCGAGAATCAGCCCCCCGCTCGCGTACTATCCAGTTCCTGCAACTCCGGCCAGGCGGCGGGGAGGTTGATCTGGCTGTGACTCGCCTCATCAAAGACGACAAATCCCCGTACCCCCGCGAGCCTTCGCTTCACAAATTCCCTGAGCTTTTCGTCATAGCGGGAATCGTCCCGGCTCGGCCAGGCAAGTGCGCCCGGGATCTCTATAGCCATGTGCGCACGCTGCCTTGCCGGCAGAAAGACCGGGTAGCTCAGGCGGATGGGTTCTTCCTGGCTGAGGCTCCCATCAGACTTTAGCCTGCTTATGATCACCGCGCCGGAACTCTCGGCTAGGCGATAATCGAGTTCCGTGAGGTTGTTGAGATCGTAAGAGAGGATCAGCGAGGAATGTGTTTTGTCCACTTCCCGGAGTTGTGCGGCAACGTATGCCGCCCTGATCCCCTCCTGATTCCACGCTTTCGAAGCCTCTCTTGGCGGATGCCTGAAGATCGGCGTGGCAAGCATCAGCAGGATCAGCCCACCCGCCGCCGAGCCAGCAATGATGAGCCACTCTTTCCTGGACACGGATACCCCCGGCGTTTGCGAAAATGTCAGTCTGGCAAGTTGGTCTTCGAGTTCCTGCTTGTGAAACAGGGCTTGAGCTGCCCTGGATCTGGCACATCGGGCTGGGAATGGAAAACCCTAACTGGGATGTAGAAGTATCCCCAGGATGCCGATGCATCCCCTGCGAGTTAAGGTGGGCTGAGACGTTCGCGAAGAGTTTATGCCCGAGGTCTTGGCTTTGTCAACCTGGTACTTACCTTATACCGTTTGCGGTGAAACCTGGGAACTAACCTCTCATAACTGGGAAGGGCGGCTACACGAGCCGCCCAAGTCCGATTTGCGATGCAGTCTTTGCCGTGTTTGGTTACTTCTTTTCTTCCGAAGGCGGTTGCGCAGGCGCAGCAGGCGGCGCGGTTTGCGCCGGTGGTGCCGGTGTCTGGGAAGTGCCGGACATCCCTTCCTTGAAGCTGCGAATGCCTTCGCCCAGGCCGCGCATCACTTCTGGAATTTTCCGCCCTCCGAACAAGATGAGAACGACGACCGCGACGATCACCCAGTGAATCGGACTCTCAAACATAGACTCCTCCCGCTCTTACGCAGCCAGTACCTTGCGTGCAATCCCTAACCCAGGGCCCTTCGGGCCGCAAGTATCCTCAACAGTGTACGCCAATAGAGTAACACGCTCGTCTCTCGCACGCGGCAAGACTGTCCAATTGGCAGCTATAGAATAACACGCTCGTCACCTGCGCGCCGGGTGACTCGTTCGCGATCCAGGTATTCCAGCAGAGGGATGGCGTACTTCCTTGTGATCCCGGTCAGTTCCTTGAAAGTGGGCACGGAGACTCGCTCGCCTTTGGATTTTTTGAAGTCGGCCAGGCGCTCCTTCAATTGCGCCAGAGCCTGGCGATGAAAAATCAGTTCGGGCGAAACTCGCACGAGAACTTTTTCACGCAGCAGGATTTGCAGTAATCGCTCCGCGCGCTTGGTTTCGATGGCCAGCTTGGCCAACACCTCTTTCACCGCAGGCACTTGCAGTCCGGCCGCCGCAAACGCTGCTTCGATTTGGTCTTTGGCCCTCGCTTCTTCCGGTTGCAGCGTCACTTCCGAGCCGGCTTTCTTTACCAGTTCACCGGGCGCTTCGAGTCTCTTTTGCGCAGCCAGCTCCTCCAGGGCGGCGCGAAACGTTTCCGCCCGCACGCGCTTCCCGAGGCTGGCGCGCAAATCTTCGCGCGAGATTCCTGGCACCAGCGGATTCTCTTTTTGAAATTTTTCTACCTTCTCCAGAATTTTCCTGCGAACCTCCGTAAAGACCTTTTCCGAAACCAGCACGAGCGGCTCCGTGGAAACCGATTTCACCCGGCCTGCATCACAGAGTTTCTTGGCGGCGTCGCGAATTTCCAGGTCCATCCAAGCCGTGCGCGCGACAATTTCTTCATGACCAATACCAAGAATCGCACGCTCTGTCATCGTCCCAAGAATTTCCTCGCGATTCCTCAGCTCCAACGTTTCGAGATACGCGATTCGTCCCGTGTCGCGCAGCATCGGCCGCCGCGCCAGAGGATCAAGAATTGCGCCCCCCCCAATCGTCAACACCGGGGAAAACTGCCGCACGATGAAACGGTCGCCGGGTAAGACGAGAATTTCGTCCTGCAATTTTAGATTGGCAAAAGCACCGCCCCGCGGTGGCAATTCTTTTTGTCCGTGGAAAAAAACCTCGGCAATGGTCTCCGCCGTTCCCGAGTGAAAATGGACGCGCGTGCCCTGCTTCATTTTTCGCGCTGACGCTAGCAACTCCAGCCGCACATCCACTCGTCGCGTCTTTCGGAATTTTCCCGGCGTTGATAGCACCATGCCGCGCTTCAATGTGGTGTGCTCGATCCCCGCCAGATTCACCGCAGTGCGTTGCCCGGGCATCGCGCGCTCGACCGCCTTTCCGCCGGACTGGACTCCGCGCACGCGCAGCCGCTCTCCGCCGGGAAACAATTCCACTTCATCGCCTGCGCCAACGCTTCCGGAAATTAGTGTCCCCGTCACGACAGATCCAAATCCTTTTATCGCGAAAGCACGGTCAATCGGCAAACGAAAATAGCGCGACTCATCTCTTGCGGTGACGCTCGCCGTCGCATCGCGCAACGCTTTCTTCAAATCGTCGAGGCCTGCACGTGTCTTCGCGCTCACCGAAACAAGTGGAGCGTTTTCCAGGAAGGAACCGCGGAGAAATTCTTCAGCCTCGAGCCGAATCAGTTCGAGCGTGTCACTGTCGACAAGGTCGCTCTTTGTCAGCGCCACTACGCCGCGCTGCACGCCCAGCAAGCGGCAAATGTCGAAGTGCTCGCGCGTCTGCGGCTTGATGGATTCATCGGCGGCAATCACCAGCAACAAGACGTCGATTCCTGCCGCGCCGGCCAGCATGTTGCTCACAAAGCGCTCGTGCCCCGGCACATCCACGAAGCCAAAGCGCACTCCGTTTTCTTCCAGGAATGCAAAACCCAAATCAATGGTGATGCCGCGGCGCTTTTCTTCTTCGAGCCGGTCCGGATGCGTGCCGGTCAGCGCCTCAACCAGCGCGGATTTTCCGTGGTCGATATGCCCGGCCGTTCCAACAATGACGCTTTTTAGCTGGCTGGTCATAGGCATTAGCATTAGCGCTTGGAGCAGTTCGGCCAGTTTCTAGATTCCTCTCGAATAGAGCCGAATGCCAATACCAAGAGCACTACACTTCCAGGAATAACGCCCAGTAGCCAACCCCAGCGAGAGGAGAAGAAATGCCCAAGAAAACCGAGACCTGCACAAAGTAGCAGGAAGGCGAGAAGCTCAACGATGTTCATGTCCTGAATATACCTTGGGCGCTATGGGAAGTCTTACTTCGCGGCCGCGATTTCGTCGACGATAAATTGCGCGGCGGAGCGGGGATCGGCGGCGGCCAGAATCGGGCGGCCAACAACGAGGAAATCGGCGCCCGCGCGAATCGCTTCCCGTGGCGAGGCTTTGCGTGATTGGTCGTCGGGTGCGGGTTGCACGTCGGAGTCTTTCGGGCGCACACCGGGAGTGACAATCAGAAAACCATCACCGCAGGCTTTTCGAATGGCTTTGGCTTCCTGAACCGACGCGACCACTCCGTCGACCCCAGCTTCCTTTGCCAGTTGCGCGAGCTTTACGACGCGCGACCTCGGCGTGCCGCCCACGCCGACTTCTTTCATGGTCTTGTGATCCATGCTAGTGAGAATCGTGACGGCCAGCAGTCGTGGTCGGTCTGCGCCCATGGGTACACCCGCGCTGATGGCTTGCGCAGCCGCTACCATCATAGCTTTGCCACCGAGCGCGTGCACATTGAGCAGTTGCACGCCGGACATGGCTGCGGCGGACAACACAGCCCCGGCGACCGTGTTTGGAATATCGTGGTATTTCAGGTCGAGGAAGACACCGGAGCCAAGGGCAGCGATTTCCTTGACAGCAGCGGGACCGGCTGCGGTGAAAAGCTGGTTGCCGATCTTGAACATACCAACGAGATCGGCAATCTGCTGAGCAAACTTCACCGCGGAGGATAAAGAGTCGAAGTCGAGCGCGACAATCAGGCTGCTGCGGGGATGGGCATCGAAGGTGGTCTGGGTCATAAATGACCCCGACCTCCTTCGGGGTCAACGCTTTTCAGGCAATTGCATCAGCTCGAGCCGGACCTGGCTCACGCCCGCATGAACCAGATCAAGGTTCCGGGCGACACGATAGGATACATCAATTTCGCGTCCTTCTTGGTAGGGTCCGCGGTCGTTGATGCGTACAAGTACAAACTTGCCGTTGCGGGGATTTACG
>DATDNK010000464.1:0-4615 GCA_036518275.1 Candidatus Acidiferrum sp. | reverse complement strand
CGCGCCGTCTTTCGGCTGCATCCTCTCCCGCACCAGAGGCGCTCATTTTCGATTTCCGCGGTCAATCCCGAAGAAGCGCAAAAGCTGGTCCTTGCTATCCAAGATTCCAAGCTTGCCCATGTTGCAATTCAATCGCACTTCTCCGCTGAAATTCCTTCCACAATCGACATTCTTTTTGAAGGTACGGAAGCCGGCCTCGATGCGCAAGCCGCGCACCTGTGCACTCTCTGCCAAGCGAAAATCTCCGAAGCTTCGCCCGCCGCTTGGAATGCCCGGCAAGAAATTTGGTCGTTTTCCACTCGCGCAGAAAACGCCATCGCCAAAATCAGCACTCTCCCCGCTGATCTCGGGCGCACCATCGAGCTTATCCGCCGCACCGCCGACTCCACCCATCTTCGTTGGCAATCCTTGATGTACGCCACAGGTCTTGGCTGGCTTCGCCTCGAGGGCGCCACCGACAACTTGCACTGCGCCCTCGCGAATTTGCGTAGCAATCTCGAAAAAATGGGCGGCTTCCTCATTGTTCTCCATCGCCCCGCTGCACTCTTCGCCCTCGACGCCTGGGGCACCCCCGGCGACTCCCTTCCCCTCATGCAGGCCATCAAGCGCCAACTTGACCCCGTCAACACCCTCAATCCCGGCCGTTTCCTCCGCGGCATCTGAATTTCTGAGCATCGGCCTTAATTTGACTTGGCCTCCAGCGCCGCATACGATGGCCCTTGTCAAAGTTCATCGCATGATTGGCGCTCTTGTCTCGAATTACCGGATCGTAGAAAGATTGGGCGGCGGCGGGATGGGTGTCGTCTATAAGGCGGAAGACACCCGCCTGGGACGTTTTGTTGCGCTTAAATTCCTTCCTGAAGATCTGGCCAAAGATCCCCAGGCGCTGGAGCGTTTCCAGCGCGAAGCCCGCGCCGCTTCTTCGTTAAATCATCCGAACATCTGCACCATTCACGACATCGGCGAATCCGAGGGCCGCAACTTCTTGGTCATGGAATATCTCGAGGGTCACACCCTTCGTGATCGCATTGGCGGCCGCCCCCTTCCTCTCGATTTGCTTCTGGACCTCGGCGTCCATATTGCCGACGCGCTCGATGCCGCCCACGCTAAAGGAATTGTCCACCGCGATATCAAGCCCGCGAATATTTTCGTGACCAGCCGCAACCAAGCCAAGATCCTCGACTTCGGGCTCGCCAAGATCGGCCCGCGCGCCGTTTCCCCTACCTCCGTAACCATGTCCGTGGGTTCGGGCGCAACTCTACTCGATGACAACTTGACCAGCCCCGGCACCGCGCTCGGCACCATCGCATACATGTCTCCTGAGCAGGTGCGCGGCGAAGAGCTCGATGCTCGCACAGACCTTTTTTCTTTTGGCGTGGTGCTTTACGAAATGGCCACCGGCAATCAAGCGTTTCCCGGCCGCACGTCCGGTGTGATCTTCGACGGAATCCTCAATCGCCAGCCGGTTGAACCTCTTCGGCTTAACCCCGTTCTCCCTCTCGAGCTCGAGCGCATCCTCATCCGGGCTCTGGAGAAGGATCGCGCGCTGCGTTACCAGACTGCCTCAGACTTGCGCGCCGACCTGCAGCGCCAGCAGCGCGACTCTGGCTCCGGCAAGGTTAGAGTCTGGCAGGCAGCCTCCGTTGGTACCGCTCCCGCCGCGAATCAGCCGGAAGCTCCTCCGTCGGGATTCTCGTCACAAGCGGGCAGCAAGAAGAAGCTCATGCGCTCGTCGACCGACAAGAAAATTGCAGGCGTGGCGGGGGGCATGGCCGATTATTTTGACATGGACGCCACCCTCGTCCGTGTGATCTGGGTCGTCGTTGCCTTTGGTCTCGGCGTTGGCTTGATCGCGTATCTCATTCTCTGGATGGTTTTGCCCCTAGCTCCCAGCAGCGCGATTTCAGCGTCCGCATCCGTTGTCGGAACAGTCCAATCGGAAGCGGACGGCGCAAAAACTAAATCGCTGCGTACAAGAACTTCAACGGTCATCACGCTCGTCTTGCTTCTAGCGGCCCTTACCACCGCTTCCTTTTATTTTTTGTCCCGCGGCAAGCCACGTGTGGATTTTTCTTCCATTCGCATGCGGCGAATCACTACGAGCGGTCAAGCAATTTCCCCTGCGCTTTCCCCCGACAGCCGTTACGTGGCTTATGGCGAGGACAATAACGGAAAGAAAAGCCTCTGGCTTCGCCAATTGGCCTCCGCCAATGGTGTTCAGCTCCTTGCTCCCGCCACGCGCGCCAGCCTTATTCCGCACTTCACTCCCGATGGAAATTTCATTGATTATGTCGAACGCGTGAATCTCACCGACTTCCACGGAACGCTTTACCAGATTCCCGTACTGGGCGGAGCGCCGCGCAAGCTCGTGGACCGTGTCGATAGTCCCGTCACTTTCTCCCCCGACGGCAGGCAGATGGCCTTTACTCGCGACGACCGTGTGAAAGGTGAATCCTCTCTCGTCCTCGCCGATCCTTCGGGAGCCCATGAAACTGTTCTCCTCACGCGTCGTCTCGGCAAAGATACCGGGTCCTTTACCCACCCGGCCTGGGCTCCGGATGGCAGTGCCATTGCTGTCGTCGTTTCCGATACCGCCCCCGACGGCCTCAACTACCATCTCCTCACCGTCTCCGCGAGCGACGGCTCCTCCACGTCCTTTTCGCCCGTCCGCTGGAGAACCGTGAATGACATTTGCTGGCTTCCCGACCGCGGCGGCATTCTCATCGCCGCTCAAGAGAAAACGGGCGCGCCTCAGCAAATCTATTGGAACGCGCCGGGCAGTTCCGAAGCGCGCAAGCTCACCGGCGACGTCAACAGTTACACGGCCCTCAGTATGACGTCCGACCCCCACTCTTTCCTGGCTCTCCAGATGGACATCAACGTCAATCTTTGGGTTGGTCCCGCAAGTGATCCCGACGCTGCCGTGCAAATCACCTCCGGCCGCATGGACGGCATTGGCGGGCTCGCCTGGACCACCGACGGCCGGATTGTTTATCAAACGAATGTCTCCGATTCGTATCAAATCTGGATCGTCAATGCCGACGGCTCTGCCGCGCGCCAGCTCACCAACGACCGCTATTTTCACGCTCAGCCTGCAGTCTGCGAATCGGGGCGCTCCATTGTTTTTGGTTCCGACCCTACTGGCACGCTCCATCTCTTCAAGATAGATCTCGATGGCAACAATCTCACGCAAATCACCAATGGCGCTGGCGAAGCCGGCCCGAGTTGCCGCATCCAATCCAACGATCTGGTGTTCTCTGGCACGAGCCCGGACGGCCGCACACTCCTGTACAGGATGGATCTGGGCGGAGGTCCTCCCACGCCCCTTTCCGACCTCCTGCTCCTCGGCGACCAAGCCTACTCCCTAGATGGAAGTCGGATTATGGCGGCCTTTATGGACCCAAAGACCGGGAGGATCAAGGGCTATGTCCTTCCCGCCTCGGGTGGTGCCCCACTCTTTGCAGGTGATCCCCCATCTACAATCGACTCCATGGGAATCGTCGGATGGACGCCCGACGGCCGCGGCATGACCGTTCTGGATGACCGCAGCGGCATTCCCAATCTCTGGACTCTTCCTTTTGACCAAAGCCCGGCCAAGCAGCTTACCCATTTCGTCAAATCAGAAATTCACGGCTTCGCCTGGTCTCCCGACGGCAAGCGCGTCGCACTCTCCCGTGGTCCCATCGAACAAAACGTCGTGCTTATCAAAGTCGGCCCCTAGCTGCCAGCGGTTTTCAGACTGCGCGATGACCACTTCTCCTAACTTGCCTAGCTCCGCCTTCGACGAGCACCATCCTCCGGCAACGGAAATCATCGACAAGTGCGTGCATTGCGGCCTCTGCCTTCCCGCTTGTCCCACCTACGTCCTCTGGGGGCAGGAAATGGATTCGCCGCGCGGCCGCATCTACTTGATCAAGCTTGCCGCCGAGGGCGCTGCGCAAATCAACCCCCGCTGGGTCAGCCACTTCGATAGCTGCCTTGGCTGCATGGCCTGCATGACCGCCTGCCCTTCCGGAGTGGACTACGGCAAGCTCATTGAAGCCACTCGCTCGCAAATCGAACGTAATTTCACGCGTTCTTCCGCCGAGAAACGCCACCGTCATTTCCTATTTGATACGTTTACAGAACCAGATCGCTTGCGCCGCCTGCGCGCGCCGCTCCTTGCTTATCAAAAGTCCGGTTTGCAAGCTCTCGTCCGCGGACTCGGCTTGATCAAGCTGCTTCCAAAAAAATGGCAAACCATGGAAGCGCTGCTTCCCAAACTCACACCGCAAGAAGCCGTGCCGGAAGTCACGCCCGCGATTGGCACAAAACGCCGCAGCGTCGGCTTGCTCCTTGGTTGCGTGCAGCGCGAATTCTTCTCGCAGGTCAATGCGGCAACCGCCCGCGTGCTCGCCGCGGAAGGCTGTGAAGTTGTCGCCCCACAATCACAAACCTGTTGCGGCGCGCTTCTCGTGCACGCGGGAGAAGAAGCTGCCGCTGTCGACTTAGCCAAGAAAACGATTGATGTTTTCGAGCAAGCCAACGTCGAGACGATTGTCACCAACGCGGCCGGGTGCGGCTCCAACGTCAAGGAATATGGTCATTTGCTTCGCGACGATCCGCAATATGCCCA
>DATDNK010000463.1:0-13174 GCA_036518275.1 Candidatus Acidiferrum sp. | reverse complement strand
CGCACGCCGCGCGCGCTCCATTCGCGGAACTTGGCGAGGACGTCTTCGGTGACGAAAGTAACCTGCGTGGACCGGCCGATGAGCTTGTATTGCTCCGAATCGCGCTCGGGTGCGACGAGGGTGAGGTTCGCGGAGCCGTCGGGCGGCGCGACGGTGACGAAATAGCGTTGGGCAAATTTTTCATCGCGCGCGTCGAAGACGAGCTGAAAGCCCAATTGGCCCGCATAGAAGTCAAGGCTGCGATTTAGATCGTGCACGTAGATGGTGACGGACTGAAGGCGCAGGTAGGGATCCTGCCGATCAAGACGAACCGTGGAACCATCAATGGATTCGCGAGGCGACCCAGCCATGGCATGCATTATATGCCGGGAGGGAGGACGAAACGGGCAAGATGCGGCCCGTTGGCGTCTGCACCGAGCGCGCGACCTAGCATGTCACAAAGGACAGTGATGTAGATCACTCAGCGGTGTGCGAAATGGCGCAGAGAGAACCAGGTTGGGAATATTGCATGTTGCGGACAAACTCAGACCTGCATTAACTAAGTACTGTGTTTTGTGAATGTTAGGATCTATTGCACAGGTTTTGAGTATTGCTGGACATCGGCCCTTGGCTTGCCTTTCCCTCACTCGTTCAAAAGGAACAGGCGTGGAAGGGAGTCGACTATGGCAAGTCCCGTGATAGCGGCCAGAACCTCAGTTCCTTCATTGCAGCCTTGGACGCAAACGAACCGCTCCAAGAAAGTAAGCTCGGCATCTGGGTTAGCGTTGGTTCATAGAACTGCCACCGCTGAAGTGAGCAACGACTTTTGTGGGGGCCTCTCCGAGGCAGCGTTCAATGCGCTGCAAAAAATCGAGCACCCAGCCAGTTTCCCTGCTGGCGCAATCATTTTTATGGAGGGCCAGCCGGCGCGCGGCGTTTATGTCTTGCGCCATGGGCGGGTGAAACTGCTGACAACTAACAGCGACGGTCGCACACTAATATTAAAGATTGCAAAACCCGGCGAAGCGTTGGGCCTGAATTCCGTCATCACCGGAAAGCCTTACGATCTGACCGCGGAAATTCTGCAGCCTGCAGAATTGGCGTTTATCCCACGCGTGGATTTCTTGAAGTGCATCACGGAACACGGCGATGTCTGCCTGCATTTCGCGAGTCACCTGAGCCGCGACTGCCATGCCGCTTATGACATGGCGCGTTCGATCGGGTTGTGCCAGTCAGTGTCCGAACGGCTGGCGAGATTCCTGCTGGATTGGTCGTCGAATGGAGCGGCGGCGGATGGCGCCGTCCGGGTGAAGCTGGCGCTGACCCATGAAGAAATTGCGCAACTGATCGGCGCTTCGCGGGAGACGGTTACACGCACGTTAAGCGAGTTCAAAAGACAGCGAACCATCGAACTGAACGGCTCGACGCTCGTACTCAGAAACAAACCGGCGCTGGAAAGCTTGGCAGCCGACTGACGCTAAGGCCACAATCAAATACCCCGCTCACGATGGGGCCCCAGGATTCAGGGCATGGCGCACTTTACGGGAAAGCGCTTCGTGAGAGAAGGGTTTCTCGATAAAGGCTACTTCCTCTGGCTTAAAATCGTGCTCTGACAGAATCCCGTTCGTATAACCTGACATGTAGATGACTTTCATTCCAGGGCGCTTTGCCAGAAGCTCCTCGGAGAGCCGACGGCCATTCATTTCCGGCATGACTACGTCGGTGAGAAGCAGGTGGATTGGCGATTGGTGATTCTCGGAAATGCGGATTGCTTCCCGGGGATTGGAAGCTACCAGAACCTCGTAGCCATCGCTCTGCAAGAAATCGCGTGTGACTTTTGCGAGAAGTTTGGAGTCTTCTACAAGCAGAATGGTTGCTGACGCAGTCAACGTCTCCCCCAGCGTATTCGTGCGTGATGCGGAATCGGATGCATTCATGACTCGCGGGAAGTAAATCTTGAAAGTAGTGCCCAATCCCGGCTCGCTGTAGACCCAGATGTGCCCGCCGCTTTGCCGGACGATTCCGTAGACCGTCGCCAAGCCGAGTCCTGAGCCACGGCCCTGTTCCTTGGTCGTAAAAAAAGGCTCGAAGACGCGGCTGACGGTTTCTCGGTCCATGCCGCTGCCACTGTCGGTTACGCTCAATTGCACATAAGGACCGGGGCGAACGTCTACATGCTCATGGGCATACGGCTCGCCTAGTTCGACGTTCGATGTTTCAATTTTCAGGCGCCCACCGGAGGTCATGGCATCGCGCGCGTTGGCGACCAAGTTCAGGATGATTTGCGCCAACTGGCTGCGGTCGATCTTAATGGAACCTATTTGCTCGCCGAGTTGCATCTCAAAATGAATGCTCTCCCGAACAATCCTGATTAATAAGGGCTGCAAGTCCTGTAGAGCGACGTTCAGGTCAAGAATTTGCGGGTTGAAAACTTGTTGGCGGCTGAACGCGAGCAACTGGCGCGTTACCGATGTTGCTTCTTCCCCCGCCATTTTTATTTCTTTGATTCGTTCGCTGAGATCTTTGTCCAGGGGCTCGCTCTGAAGAAGTAGCTCACTGTTTCCGAGGATCACGCCCAGAAGATTATTGAAATCATGAGCGACGCCACCGGCCAGGCGTCCGATGGCTTCCATCTTTTGGGTTTGGATGAGCTGCTGTTTGAGATGCTTCGCGCGATCCTGCTCTTCATCGCGTTGCCGCTGCGCCAGTTCGCGGCGGCCAATTTCGGCTTGCAGCGCCTGATTGGATTGCAAAAGTTCCGCGGTACGCTCCCGGACACGCACCTCCAAAGTCTCCTTGGCTTCAGCCAGCTCTTTCTGAGCCTGTTTCTGTAAGGTGATGTCGCGGATGGCGCTGAATACGAGAATGCCATCTTTGCTCTTGAAGGGGCTAAGACTGATTTCGACGGGGAATTCGGCGCCGCCTTTGCGACGGCCAAAGAGTTCCATTCCCGATCCCATCATGCGCAGCCGCGGAGCTTTGACGAACTGTTCGCGGTGGGCCAGGTGACTCCCGCGAAATCGGTCGGGCATAAGGTTCTCCACGGGCTGGCCAAGAAGTTCCTCCCTTTTGTAGCCAAAGAGCTTTTCCGTTTGCGCGTTGACGAGCGTGATTTTGCCGGAGGCGTCCACGATGACCATGGCATCGGGGGCGGATTCAAGCAAAGCTCGAAACTTGTCCTCGGTCCATACGATCTTGCTCGGATGAGCAGGCTTGGATTGGCGATGCAAACGGTAGGCGGCCATGAATGGGTCCGTAGACTTTCCCGCGAGTCATTCTAAGTGGCAGTCTACCGTTCGTCAACGCACAGGAAGTTGCATCGCGGTTCGCAACCACGCAGCGGAGTAGTTTTCTCTTTTCTCTCCGTACGTTTCGGAGTATCAAGGAGGCAAGGCTTTCGCTTTGGGTTGGTATAACGCCCACAGGGAGCACTGTATGGAACGAAGTGTTCGCGAGCTGCTGAATTTGTACAATCCACACGATCCGCTGGACCATGCGTGGACGATCCCCTCGCCGTGGTATTTCGACACGCAGATCGAACAACTGGAACAACAAAGCGTGTTCGGCAGGACGTGGCAGGTCGTTGGCCGCGTAGACCAGGTGCGGAAAAAGGGAGACTTTTTCACGGCGGACCTGGCGGATGAGCCGATCATGGTGGCGCGCGGCGAGGATGGCGTTTTGCGCGCATTTTACAACGTGTGCCGGCACCATGCAGCGGCGGTGGTAACGCAGGCGGAAGGTTCCGCAAAGCAGTTCCGGTGCCCGTATCACGGCTGGACCTATGGAATTGACGGTGCTCTTAAGGGCATGGTGGAGTTCGAGGGCGTGCGCAATTTTGACCGTGCCAAAAGCGGGCTGGTGCCCATGCAGGTGGATACCTGGGAGAATTTTGTGTTTGTGAATCTGGACGGACAGGCCGCGCCGCTTCAGGAATTTCTGGGAAAGGTTCCCGGCATTGTTGCGCCGCTGCAGCTTTCGAAAAAGATGAAGTTCTTTGACCGGCGCGTTTATACGCTGCACTGCAACTGGAAAGTGTACGTGGACAATTATCTCGACGGGGGATACCACGTGCCGCATGCGCACAAGGGGCTGAGCAGCGTCATCGAATACACGAAATATACGATCGAAAACCTCGAGCGAGCGTGTTTGCAGTCGAGCCCGCTTTCTTCCGGGAAGAAATCCGAAGGCGGTGTGGCGGCGACGCGGCAAGGGCGCGCATTTTACTTGTGGATGTATCCCAACTTCATGATCAACGCGTATGAAGGCGTGATGGATACGAACCTGGTGCTGCCGCTGGCGGTGGACAAGTGTGCGGTGGTGTTTGACTACTATTTTTCAGACGTGAGCAAGAAAGCCGCTGCGCACCATCGCGCGAGCATCAAGGTCAGCGAAAAAGTGCAGGACGAAGACGTGGCGATTTGCGACTCCGTGCAGCGCGGCCTGGCATCACGCGCTTACGTAGCGGGGCGACTTTCGGTGCGGCGCGAAGCCGGAGAGCATTTGTTCCACCGGCTGCTGCATGCGGATTTGACGAATGCGTTAGACCGGCCCGCAGCAGCGGATTAGCAAATCTGGGACGGAAATCCGGGAGGCTAGCGAAGACGTTCGATCTCAAGAAGGGGGCTTCTGGCCCTACTGGATGAGAGACACGTGGTATAAAGAGCTTTCCATCGAATTTAGCGGAGGTCTCCGAAAATGGACAAGCCGACGGAGGGACCTATTAAAGAGAAGCGCAGGGGCAGCCGCTTTCCTGTCGTCGTGTTTGTAGAGGCGAAATGGCAGGCGCTCGGCGGAAACATCATCAAAGAAACAGCCCGAGCCATGGAGGTGAGCGCTCTGGGCGGACTGCTGGACATGAAGACCTACCCCAGAGCCGGCAGTGAGCTGGAGCTCACCAATCTTCTTTCGGGTGAAGCAACCAAAGCGCGCGTTGTTGGCACACGTACTTCCAAGGAGGGCGGTGTTCCCAAGGTTGCTGTCGAGCTTCTGCCTCGAAGCGAGACTTTTTGGGGCTTGAATTTTCAGTTAAGGAAGACCAGCGCAGAACTCGTCAGAATTGAGCAGGAGATGAAATCCGGCGGCATAGACCCCCGCATACTCGAAGAGTTCCGCGACTCGGTGGACTATGTCCGGAAGACGGCCTGGGCGGTTCAAGAATGGCAAGAGCGCCAACTGCAGAAGCACGACCCGCAGACGGTGCTACCGTTAATCACCTCTGAACGCATTCGGCGCGCAACTCAGTTGAGCTTGGCCATAAAGACAGACCTGGAAGCTCATCAGGTGACTCGCGAAACAACAGGAATGCACGAGTTGTTCCTGGCGGTTGAGGGCCTGTACCCACGCGTGGCGAGCCTGTTCCGGGAAGCCGGATGAGGATACCGGACCGGTCAGCAACTGCGGCTTAGGTTGATTCAGGTGCATGAACAGACTTGCAATGATCTTCGAGGGCCGTGATTAGAGTCTTTTCCAGGAGGCCGGTGGAATCCAAATCCCAGAAGTCCCTCGCTGGAGCGAAGGGGTCCACATTTTGCCCGAAACCTTGCATGTGGGCAGAGACTTGGACGCGGGTGTAGCCGTCATCGAGTTCGCGAGTTGTTACCAGGACGACGGCCTTGCCTCCTGTCCACGCGACGTGCCCAGCGAAAGGCCCCTCCTTAGCAAATTGCAGGAGTTCGTCCTTGTCGAGATAGCGGGCGAAGATCCAGCCGTCGGCAATTATTTTTTCTTCGCCAAATCGCCATGTTTGTGCCCGCAAGTATGATTGAAAAAATTCCTGGGTATTCAAAGCAGAGTCCGCTGCCTCGATGCAGGCGATGGCGGCTTCTTCGGAACTGGCACGGCCTTTCCCCTTGCCCTTATCTTTGCGAGCCGATCTCGAACGGGGTTCGCGCTCGACGCAGGGGCGGATTGATGCTGAGCCGGCGTCCTTGTCCTCAGGAGCTTGGGCGCTAGCTCGTCTTTCCAGCGAAGGCTCCAAAAGGAAAAGAACAAGCGCAAAGAGACAAAGGAACCGTTGCTCCCGTGCCGCACTCATGGTGCGGCCTTTCGAGAAGAGAGGGGTATATTGTTCGGCGGTGTACACGAGTGGCTACGTCCGGCTAAAGGATTCTACCGTTTGGATGTCGCGCGGGCGAGTGGAAACCGGGAGTGTATTTGACGCTGGGGTAGGCGTCACCTATACTGAAGATTCAAGTTGCAGGGAGAACTCTCACCTGTCTGGCCTCTTCCGAAAGTTTGCATCCTTTGGGCGGTCCTGTGGGATTGAAATGTGCGTGAACGCCGCCCGTGGTATGTGCCTTAGAGACTAGCGGAAGTTTCTTCCAGGCCGATTGCCTCCGCAGGAAAGGACCGTCTTATGGCTGAAGCAAGTTGCCGCCGCGAGCTGGAACTGGAGATTCCCGCGGAAGAAGTGTCGAAGAAAATGGAGAGCGTGGCGAAGGAGTTCGCGCGCCTGGCAACCGTTCCGGGATTCCGGCGCGGGAAAGCACCGGTCTCACTGATCCGGCGGAGATTCGCGGAGGATATCAAGGGAGAAGTGCTGCAGACGCTGGTGCCGGAGTGCGTGGAAAAGGCCTTGGCCGAGCAAAAACTCTCGCCCGTAACGCAGCCCAAAGTGGACAAGCTCGACTTCAATGAGGGCCAGCCGGTGAAGTTTCGCGCGGTCTTCGAGGTGATGCCGGAATTTGAATTAGCCAGCTACAAAGGCCTGGAACTCGAGATACCCACGATGGAAATCACGGAGGAAGATGTTGCGAAGGCTTTTGAGGAAATGCGCGAGCGAGCCGCGGCTTTTGCGCCGGTTGAAGGACGCGCCATCCAGAATGGTGACTTCGCGCAAGTAAAGTTGCTCGGCACTCCGGAAGGCGGAGGCGACCCGCTGAAGGCTGACAACGTGCTGTGCCACATTGGCGCGGAAGAAACTATGGGGCCTTTCAACACGAATTTGAAAGGCGCGAACGTGGGCGAGCACAAGAATTTTGACGTGGAGTATCCGGGGGACTATCCCGACCCCAAGCTGGCGGGCAAGAAATTTCATTACGCCGTGGAGGTGCTGGGAATCAAGGCGAAGAAGCTGCCGGAGCTGAACGACGATTTTGCAAAAGACGTGAGCGACGCGAAGACGCTCGACGAATTGAAGAAGAAAGTTCGCGAAGGCTTGGAACACCAGCGCGACCACAAACAAAAAGAATTGCTCCATGAAAAAGCTCTGGCGGAATTGGTGAAGAAGCACGATTTCCCCGTGCCGGAATCGCTAGTGGAGCATCAAATGGATGTGCGCCTGGAGCGCGTCGTGCGCTCGCTGGCCGCCCAAGGTGTCGACCCGCGCGCGGTGAACGTGGACTGGGTGACTTTGCGCCGCCGGCAAGAGGACCGTGCCAGGGATGACGTCAAGGCGGAATTGATAATCGACCGCATCGCCACCGCGGAAAGCATTGACGTGAGCGAAGAAGACCTGACGCGCGAGTTGGAACACGCCGCGGGACATAGTAACGAATCGGCGGAAGCGTTGCGCGCTCGTTTGACAAAGCAGGGAACGCTCGATAGGATGAAAGCAAAGTTGCGAAGCGATAAGACACTCGAGTGGCTCGAGCAGAACGCGAAAATCAAGACCGTCGCGGCGGCAAACGCGGCGACAGACGCAAAGTGAAACATTCCGGCCGGGTGCAAGTGGTTTTACTTCCATGAAAAAATTCGACGAACCTGACTATCACGCAACGACTCTCGTACCCATGGTGGTCGAACAGACCAGCCGCGGCGAACGAGCGTACGACATTTACTCCCGGCTGCTGAAAGAGCACATCATTTTTATCGGGACTCCGATTGACGACCACGTGGCCAATCTGGCGACCGCACAGATGCTGTTCCTGCAGGCGGAAGACCCGGAGAAGGACATTCAGCTATACATCAATTCTCCGGGCGGCTCGATCACCGCTGGCTTTGCGATTTACGACACCATGCAATTCGTTAAGCCGGACGTGGTGACCACTTGTGTGGGGCAAGCCGCTTCGATTGCCGCGGTGCTGCTGACGGGAGGCGCTCCCAAGAAACGCTTTGCGCTGCCCAACGCGCGCATCCTGATTCACCAGCCGTGGCTCTCCGGACTTGGCGGGCAGGCGACGGACATTGATATTCACGCCAAAGAAATCCTGCGCATGCGCACGACCATCAATGGACTGCTGGCCAAACATACCGGGCAGTCCGTGGACCGCATCGAGAAAGACGTCGAGCGCGATTACATCATGAACGCAGAGCAGGCCAAGGAATACGGGATGATCGATGAGATCATCTTCAAGCATCGTTAGTTTTGAGGCGCGAAGTGCTTTACCGCTCGAAGCAGAGACGAGAAAGCACGTTGCCGATAGTCCGCACGGCCACGAGTTTCTCTCTTGCTCAGGGGACAAAACGGCCTAGAATAAAGGATGGGGACTCCGAAAGCGGGCGGAGCTGAGGCCTCGATACCTGTGAAGAAATTTAACCCAGATGAGCCGTTGCGCTGCTCCTTTTGCCACAAGACCCAGGAGCAGGTCGAAAAGCTGATCAGTTCGCCTTCGGACTATCCGCGCGCGTACATCTGCAACGAGTGCGTGGGCGTTTGCCAGACGATTCTGGAGGACGAGAAGCGCGAACAGTCTACAGCGCCCGCAAGGCAGCTTCCGCGGCCTCCGGAAATCAAACGGTTTTTGGATGGTTACGTCATCGGTCAGGACCGCACAAAGAAAAAGCTCGCGGTTGCGGTGTACAACCATTACAAACGGATTTTCCTGAACAAGCAACCGGGCGAGGTGGAGTTGAGCAAGTCGAATATTTTGCTCATCGGCCCGACGGGCACGGGCAAGACCCTGCTGGCACAAACGCTTTCGCGCATGCTGGAAGTGCCGTTTGCGATTGTGGACGCGACGACGCTGACGGAAGCGGGCTACGTCGGAGAGGATGTCGAAAACATTATTTTGAAGCTTCTCCAAGCCGCCGACGGCGATGTGCAGAAGGCACAGCAAGGCATCATCTATATCGACGAGATTGATAAGATCGCGAAGAAGGATGAAAACCCGTCGATCACGCGCGATGTTTCCGGCGAAGGCGTGCAGCAGGCGCTGCTGAAGATTCTGGAAGGCACTGTAGCTAACGTGCCGCCGCAGGGCGGGCGCAAGCATCCGCACCAAGAATTTACGCCGGTGGACACGACAAACATCCTGTTCATTTGCGGCGGAGCATTTGTCGGCTTGGAGAAAATCATCGAGAAGCGCACGGGCCGCCGTTCGCTGGGCTTCCACACAGATGCCACGCCTTCGACCCCGCAGCGCCGCAATACGGAGTTGCTCGAGCAAGTGCAACCTGGCGATTTGATCCGCTACGGGCTGATTCCGGAATTTGTGGGCCGCCTGCCGGTGGCGGGCGTGATGAACGACTTGGATGAAGCAGCGCTGGTCAAGATTTTGACGGAACCTAAGAATGCACTGCTGAAGCAATACCAGCGGCTGTTTGAGTTTGAGAACGTGCGCCTGCGATTTACCGAGGAAGCGCTGGAAACTGTGGCAGAGTTAGCACTTCAGCGCAAAGTCGGCGCGCGCGGCTTGCGCATGATTTTGGAAGACCTCATGCTGGAGCTCATGTACCACCTTCCCATGCAGCGGAAGGTGCGCGAATTCGTAGTCAGCGCGGAGATGGTGCGCACGCGCGAAATCAATTGGAGCTTGCTTGAAAAAGCCGGATGAGCCGGCTCGCGCATTAAATTCAGAGTATGGCCAATCTGCGGCCGTATAGAACCAAGAGGCAAAAGTAGAAGTTTCAGGGGCCCCCATGTTTACACGAGAGAAACAAGAGATGAGGCGCGTGCCGATGATGCCGGTGCGGGATATGGTCATTTTCCCGCAGCAGATGACGCCGTTCATCGTCGGCCGCGAAGCGAGCGTAAGGGCGCTCGAAGAGGCCCTAGCCAGCGACAAGAAGATTTTCCTTTCCACGCAGCACGACGCTTCGGTGGACGATCCGAAGCCTGAGGAGATTTACGCGGTTGGGACGCTCGCGAATATCGTGCAGAGCGTGAAACTACCCGATGGAAATATCAAAGTTCTGGTAGAAGGCGTGGAGCGCGCGAGGGCCCTCTCCATCGCCACTGAAGAAGGATTTTTCCGGGCCACGATTCGTTTGCTGGGCCAGCGCATTGAAGATTCTCCACAGGTCAAACAAACTGTAGAGAAAGTGACGGGGCTGTACGAGCAGTTTATCAAGCTGTCGCAAAGCTTGAATTACGACACGATGATTGCGGCGGCGCGCGGAGATGACCCGTCGCGCTTGTCTGACACGATTGCCGCGAACCTGCAACTGCCCGTGGACGAGAAGCAGGATTTGCTGGAAACCGTGGACCCGATGGAGCGGCTGAACCGCATCGGCGAAATTCTGGAAATTGAACTGGAGAAGCTGAACGTCGACCGGAACATTAATACGCGCGTGAAGCGCCAGATGGAGCGCGCGCAAAAAGAGTATTACCTCAACGAAAAGCTGAAGGCCATCCAGAAAGAGCTGGGGCGCGGCGAAAAAAGCGAAACCGATGAGCTGAAGAAAAAGATCGATACCGCGGGCATGCCCAAGGATGTTCATGAGAAGGCGATACAGGAGCTGAAGCGCCTGGAGTTGATGCCGCCGATGTCGGCGGAATCCACCGTGAGCCGGAATTATCTCGACTGGCTGATTGCGGTACCGTGGAAGAAAAGATCCAAAGAAATCAGGGACATCAAAGCCGCCGAGAAAGTGCTCAACGAGGAGCACTACGGACTGGAGAAGATCAAGGACCGCATCCTGGAGTTCCTTGCGGTGCGCCAGTTGGTGAAAAACCCGAAGGGCTCGATCCTTTGCTTTGTCGGACCGCCTGGCGTGGGAAAGACTTCGCTGGCGATGTCCATCGGCCACGCCACAGGGCGCAAGTTCGTGCGCGTTTCGCTTGGCGGCGTGCGCGATGAAGCGGAAATTCGCGGTCATCGGCGAACATACATTGGGGCCTTGCCCGGCCAGATCATCCAGATGATGAAAAAAGCCGCCACGGTAAACCCGATTTTCGTGCTGGACGAAGTGGACAAGATGTCCACGGATTTCCGCGGCGATCCATCAGCTGCGTTGATGGAAGTGCTGGACCCGGAACTCAACCACTCGTTCACGGATCATTACCTGGATGTGGAGTACGATCTCTCGAAAGTGATGTTCGTGTGTACCGCCAATGTGCTGCATACCATTCCCCAACCGCTTCAAGACCGCATGGAAATCTTGCGGCTCCCCGGCTACACCGAACAAGAGAAGATGGAAATCGCCAAGCGCTTCCTCGTGAAGCGGTCGCTCGAGGCCACCGGACTCACGGAAAAGAATCTCAAGTTCACCGATGAGGGGCTACTGCACATCATCCGGCACTATACGCATGAAGCCGGAGTGCGCAGCCTGGAGCGCGAAATCCAGAATATCGCGCGTAAGATGGCGCGCAAAGTAGTGTCGGACGGCGCGGATTCGGCGGTGGAGATCACGCCAGAAAACATAAAGGACTTCCTCGGCGTGCTGAAGTTCCGCGAGTTCTGGCTGGAAAAGCAAAACGAAGTCGGACTGACCACGGGCCTGGCTTGGACGGAAGTAGGCGGCTCGGTGCTCGCTACGGAAGCAACTTTGATGGAAGGCAAGGGCCGCCTGACGCTGACCGGAAAGCTGGGCGACGTGATGCAAGAGTCGGCGCAAGCGGCCATGAGCTATGTCCGTTCGCGTTCGAATCTGCTGGGACTCCAGAGAGATTTCTACCGCACCATCGATATTCACGTGCACGTACCGGAAGGGGCGATCCCCAAGGACGGTCCGTCCGCGGGTATCACCATTTGTACGTCGATTGTGAGCGCCCTGACCAAGATTCCAGTGCGCTGCGACGTCACTATGACGGGCGAAATCACCTTGCGCGGCAAGGTTCTGCCCATCGGGGGCGTCAAGGAGAAGCTCCTGGCCGCCCACAGAATGGGCTTGCGTACGGTAGTGCTTCCGAAGGACAATGAGAAGGACCTAGCGGATATCCCGCAAGAGATTCTCTCCAGTCTCACGATCCATTTTGTCGAGACCATGGATGAAGTACTGCACATTGCGCTGGAGCGGCCCGTTGTGCCGCTTGAGCATGCCGCGGTAGCGCCCGTCGCGGAAACGTTTGCCACTGGCGCCGAGAAAGACAAGAGTTTGACCAACTAAGCAGCGATATTCCGGAAAGGCTCAACTTTGCGCGTCTGACTGCTCTTGTAGGCCCGCGAGGGGAGTGTGAGCCCGGAAGTGGGCCGGTGAGCGGGTCCGGTTGGGGAAAAGTCCGGTCTACCCATTTCGGCTGGTTTCGCGTCTTCGGTTCAAGGCCTTAGAGCGGTCAACCGCGAGTTTGGTGCGTCACCTCAAGAACAATCCGGATTCTCAGGGTCAATTCACAATCACATTAGGAAACTATGCCAAAAGAAACACAAGTTGAAGGAAAGAATCAGATGAGTATTAGCCTTGCCGAGCTGAAGGAAAAGAACATCACCGATCTCGCCAAGATTGCCAAGGAATTGAACATTCCCGGCGCGAGCGGGATGCGCAAGCAGGAACTGATCTTCCAGATTCTGCGCGCGCAGACCGAGAAGAACGGTTTGATCTTCTCCGAAGGCGTTTTGGAATGCCTCCCCGACGGGTTCGGATTCCTCCGCGCGCCAGAGTACAACTACCTCCCCGGGCCGGATGACATCTACGTCTCTCCGTCGCAAATCCGCAAGTTCGACCTCCGCACCGGCGACACCGTCTCCGGTCAAGTCCGGCCACCCAAGGACGGCGAACGTTATTTCGCGCTGATTAAAGTGGAAGCGGTCAATTTTGAAGATCCAGAAGTCGCGCGGAACAAGATTTTCTTCGATAACCTCACGCCGCTTTATCCGCAAGGCCGTTTGAAAATGGAGACGGTGAAAGAAAACATGACCGGGCGCGTTTTGGATTTGCTCTGCCCTGTAGGCAAAGGGCAGCGCGGCTTGATTAACGCGCCGCCGCGCACCGGAAAAACTATGATGCTGCAGGCCATCGCCAACGCTGTCGCTACCAATCATCCCGAAGTTGCGCTGATTGTGCTGCTTATTGACGAGCGCCCCGAAGAAGTCACCGACATGCAGCGCACGGTGAAAGGCGAAGTCATCAGCTCGACGTTTGACGAGCCGCCGCAGCG
>DATDNK010000462.1:0-6826 GCA_036518275.1 Candidatus Acidiferrum sp. | reverse complement strand
TCCATCACTGCCGAAACCGACGACGGCATCATCATGGGCCTCCGTCACCGCCGCCACAAAATCGAAGGTGTCCAGTTTCACCCCGAATCCGTCCTCACTGAATCCGGCAAGCAACTCCTCCAGAATTTCCTTTCTCTTTGAGTCGTCTGCATTTCGTTCGAATCCGACGCTTCTACTTTCTATTCCTCTATGCGTCCTCTGTGATGTCTGTGTTAAGAGAGCCCGCGTACCCAGCCCCTCAGTTTTATATCTGGCTACCAATTCAAATCCGCCAAAATTGCTCCGTAAATCTCCATCCCTCTCCAAAAATGCCCCAGCCGCAAATTTTCATCCGAGCTGTGCTGATGATTGTCGTAATTCACGATCGGCACGCCAATCCACGGCAGCCCCAAATCCTCAAAGATGTACATCGGCACGCTTCCCCCGAGCGTCGGCACAATTACAGCAGAGCCATCTGTAGTGTCTTGAACTGCCTTCACGAGCGCCTTGGAGACCGGTAGGTCCATTGAAGTTCGCGATGCTGGATAATTCCAAACGTCTTTCACGACGCGAGCGACATACGGGTGCGCCAGGCGCTCCTCTTTTGTGGGCGCATCACTCGTAACATAAAAGCCCTGTTGGCGGATGAAAGCGAGTATTTGTTCGAACTTCTTGTCGGGATCTTCGCCCTTCACCAACCGCACATCCAGCGCAGCCTCGGCCTTGTCCGGCACAATGTTTTGCGCCTGGTCTCCCACGTAAGCAGAACGAATCCCGCGAATGTTTAAAGAGGGAAGTTGCAACAGTTCGGCCAGGTGCCTTCCTCCTCCTTCCGCTTTTCCGAACTGTAATTCGCGCTCAAGTTCGGCGTCGTTATTTGGCATTGCGTTGACGGCCTTTTTTTCCGATTCACCCAATGGGGCAACGTCATCGTAGAAGCCGCTGACCAGCACGCGCCCATCTTCATCCTTCATGGACGCCAGCAGACGCGATAATTCCAGCCCGGGATTCGGCGCCCAGTTTCCATAATGCCCGCTGTGCAAAGCTCGGATCGGGCCGTAAGTCGTAATGCTGAACCCGAGAATACCGCGGTTCCCAAAGAACACCAGCGGCCGCCCGCTTTGGTGCACCGGCCCGTCGGCGGTGATGAGCAAGTCCGCGCCCAATAAATTCTTGTGCAGCTCCAGCGTCTTCTGCAGACTCGGTGAGCCCGCTTCTTCTTCGCCTTCCAAAATGACTTTCAGGTTCACCGCAAGAGGGATTTTCTTCGCCTGGAGTGCATCTAACGCGGCCAACAACGCCACAATGGGCGACTTGTCATCCGAAGCCGACCGCGCATAAATCCTCCAGTCGTCGTTGTACGCGCCGCGAGTCGCCGCACCATTCGAAGGGAAGCGAATTCGCTTCCCGCCCGCTTCTATCGCGGCGCTGCGCAACACCGGTTCGAACGGCGCTCCATCCGTCCACGCGGGCGGATCCACCGGTTGCCCGTCGTAATGCGCGTAAAAAATCACCGTGCGCTTTGCCTCCGGCGAAATCAGCTTTCCAAAAACCACGGGTCCGCGCCCGGTGATGGGCAACAAATGCGTCTCGATTCCGCGCGCTTCCAGCATCTCCACTAAGTGCGCCGCGTTCTTTTGAATGTTCGGCGTATCGCTCGCAATGTTTGGAATCGCCAGAAATTCCGTTAGCTCCCGCACAATGCGGTCTTCGTTCTCCATCCGGTACTCGCGCACGGCTTGCACCACCTGCGCCGGCGACGGAGGTGCTGCCTTTTGTCTCGCTGCGAAGCAGGGCGACAGGAGGACCGCCAAAGTGCCAACGATCTTCTTCAAAATGTTTCTCCCTTTGTTTTCTGTCTGAGACTAAGCGGCGTTCGTGAACGCTTTGAAATCTGTCAGCGTTTTGGCAGCCTTTCCGGAATCGATGGCGGCCCCCGCAATTTCCGCAGCCTCCCGGAAACTTGGCGCAACGCCAGCAGCTACCAGCGCCGCGGCCGCATTGATCACCACGATATCGCGTGGCGGTCCGGCTTCACCTTCGAGGATTCGCTCAATAAGTTCCGCGTTTTCCGCCGCCGTCCCGCCGCGGACAGCCGCTAGTGGCGCGGGCTCCACGCCAAACTCTTCCGGCGTAAGGCTGAATCTTCGCACCTTCCCGTCACGCACCTCCGCAACCATCGTCGGTCCGGCCAGCGAGATTTCGTCCAATCCTCCCCCGCCATGCACGACGAAGGCCCGTTCTGTCCTCAGTTCCGCCAACGTAGCGGCGACAAGATCCATAACATCCATCGTGAAGATTCCGAGGACCTGCGCTTGCGCGCCTGCAGGATTCGTCAGCGGCCCCAACAGATTGAACACGGTGCGAACGCCAATCTGCTTCCGGGCTGGAGTCGCATGTCTCGTCGCCGTGTGTGCTGCCTGCGCGAACAAGAATCCAATACCAATTTCCCGGATCGCGCGGCCGTACTGTTCGAACGGTAAATCAATCCGCACGCCAAGCGCTTCGAGCACGTCAGCTGAGCCGCTCTGCGAACTGGCAGCGCGGTTCCCGTGCTTGGCTACGCGGGCTCCCGCTGCCGCGGCGACAATTGCCGCAGCTGTCGAAATGTTGAATGTTCCGGAAGCATCTCCACCGGTGCCACAGGTATCCACCATGTTCGCGGGTCGTGCGTCCCCATCCACGAACACCCGCGTGGCGTGCCGCCGCATCACTTGCGCAAAGCCTGCAAGTTCCTGCACCTGCACGGGCCGCCCGTTCAGCGCCGCCAGCAACTGCACAATCTCCGGCGTCCCGATTCGTCCCGAGAGCAGCTCTTCCATCAAGGCTTCAGCGTCACCGCGTGAGAGGGCGCAACCCGCTTGAACGCGTTCTATCAGGAGCAGGCTCATCGCACAGCGCCCCCGCAACCGCCGTTAGGCGTCCTAAACAATTCGCATTTCCACTGCATTGCCATAGTATTTCGCACAACGGACCATTTGCGAAATCACGCACCCGTTCACAACTGTGTTTCGTGTGTTCTTGCTCCCCCTTTCGGTTCCGAGTACACTTTTATGTTTCGACTAGCCTCAAAATTCTAACACCGGCTGACTGTTTCAAGCCTGAACGGAAGCACAAGAACCTTCATGAAAATCCACGAGTACCAGGCCAAGGCGATACTTGCGCGTTATGGCGTCACCACTCCCCGCGGCGAAGTTGCTTTCGCCAAGGAAGAAGCACTCCAAGCTGCCCAACGCCTGAAATCCAACATTTGCGTCGTCAAGGCGCAAATTCATGCTGGGGGCCGCGGCAAAGGCGGCGGCGTCAAGCTGGCGCGTTCCGCGGAAGAGGCTGCAGACATTGCTGGCCATATTCTTGGCATGAAGCTAGTTACTACGCAGACCGGTCCGGTCGGCCGCATCGTCAAGCGCCTGCTCATCGAAGAAGGGCTGGACATCAAGCGCGAACTCTATCTTGGGCTTCTTGTTGACCGCTCCTCCGGTCGCGTTGTTTTCATGGCCAGCGCTGCCGGCGGCATGGAAATCGAGGAAGTCGCCAAGAAAGATCCCTCCGCCATTTTGCGCGAGACGATTCATCCTTCCGTTGGTTTGCAACCCTATCAGGCGCGCAAAATTGCTTTCGGCCTCGGCTTGCCACTCGAAGTCGTTAATTACGCCACGCCCTTTCTGCAAGCTCTGTATCGTGCCTTTACAGACATGGACGCTTCGCTTCTCGAAATCAATCCCTGCGTCCTAACGGGCGAAGGCAAGCTCGTGGCCCTCGACGCTAAGATGACTTTCGACGACAACGCTTTATTCCGTCACAAGGAACTCCGCGAACTGCGCGACCTCGATGAAGAAGATCCTCTCGAAGTCGAAGCTTCCAAATACGGCCTCAATTACATCAAGCTCGACGGCAGTGTCGCTTGCATGGTGAACGGTGCGGGCCTCGCCATGGCCACTATGGACATCATCAAATACGCCGGGGGCTCGCCCGCCAATTTCCTCGACGTGGGCGGCGGCGCCTCTTCCGATCAGGTGAAAAATGCGTTTCGCATTCTGATGAACGACCCTGCGGTGAAAGCTGTATTCATCAATATTTTTGGCGGCATCTTGCGCTGCGATGTTCTTGCCACCGGGGTCGTCTCCGCCGCCAAGGACCTGCAAGTAAAAGTTCCCATTGTCGTGCGCATGGAAGGCACCAATGTGGAAGTCGGCCAGCAAATTCTTCGCGATAGCGGGCTGAACTTCACCATCGCCAACGACATGAAAGATGGCGCCCAAAAAGTCGTGAAGCTGGCCGGGGGTGCCCGATGAGCGTCCTGGTCAATGAAAACACGCGTCTGCTCGTTCAAGGCTTCACCGGCCGTGAAGGCACTTTCCACGCGCAACAAATGATCGAATACGGCACGAACGTCGTTGGCGGCGTTACCCCAGGAAAAGGTGGCACCAAACATCTTGAGCGCCCCGTCTTCAATACCGTCTACGAGGCCGCAAAAGCCACTGGCGCCAACGCGACTGTTCTCTTTGTTCCGCCGCCGTACGCCGCGGACGCCATTCTGGAAGCCGCCGACGCTGGCCTGCCTCTCGTTGTTTGCATCACCGAAGGCATTCCCGTGATCGACATGGTTCGCGTGGCCTCGGTCGTCGATTTCAAGAAAACGCGCCTCATCGGCCCTAATTGTCCGGGCATTATTTCTCCCGGCAAATGCAAAATCGGCATCATGCCCGGCCGCATTCACAAGCAAGGAAACATCGGAGTCGTTAGCCGCAGCGGCACTCTGACCTACGAAGCGGTGCATCAATTGACGCTTCTCGGTATCGGCCAATCCACTTGCATGGGCATCGGCGGCGATCCCATCATCGGCACGCCATTTCTCGACGCCATCCAACTTTTCAACGACGATCCCGACACGCACGCCATCATTTTGATTGGTGAAATCGGCGGCAACGCCGAAGAACAAGCTGCCGCATGGATTAGGGCCAACATGAAGAAGCCCGTCGTTGGTTTCATTGCCGGCCAAACTGCACCTCCCGGCCGTCGCATGGGGCATGCCGGCGCCATCATCAGTGGGGGCCAGGGCACGGCCAGGGATAAGTACGCCGCCATGGGCGCCGCAGGCATCCGCTGCGTGGAAACTCCTGCGGACCTCGGCTCCACCGTCGCCGCGGCGTTGAAATAGGTTTTGGTAGCACAGGCTCTAGCCTGTGCTCTTTCGTACGCAAAGGTGTGGCTCACACAGCCATTTAAAGTTAGGCCCAGAGGAATAGCCCTAAACTTTCTTGGTGGCCCTCCTTCTGCTGATTTTGCAGCGGCCGGGCTTTAGCCCGGCATCTTGATCCTGTCTTCGGAGGAATCTTTCGTGGCTCTTGAACGCACTTTTGCCATCATCAAACCCGACGCTGTCAGTCGAAATTTGCAGGGCGAAATTCTTGCAAGAATTTACAAAGCCGGTTTCAAAATCATCGCTATCAAATCCATGCGTCTCACCAAAGAAGAAGCCGGTGGCTTCTACGCAGTGCATCGTGAGCGCCCGTTCTTCGGCGAGCTCACCGACTTTATGAGCTCCGGCAAAATCTTCGCCATGGTCCTCGAAGCCGATTGCGCTATCTCCAAATGGCGCGAAACCATGGGCGCCACCGACCCGAAAAAAGCCGCCCCGGGTACGATTCGCCGCGATCTCGGCACCAGCATTCAGATGAACTGCACGCACGGCTCCGACGCGACCGAAACTGCGGCTTTTGAGATCGGCTACTTCTTTTCCTCCATGGAACTAATCTGAACTTGCTTTCCGTTGCACCCGCGCCTATCGGCATGATTGCGCTCATGGCCGTTCCGGACTTTCAAACGCTTCGTGAAGCCCAAAAATAAGGGCTGGCAATCCTCCGCCAGCAATAAGAACCAGGAAAGCCTTCGCCTTTCGACCCTTTACGGGCTCCTTCTTGTCTGACTCTTCATCTGGTGGATCCAAGACCACTCGATAAGCTTTTTCTTCGGGAATTGTCTCCGTTTCTCCGTGATATGAAAACTCCAATGCCCCTCGCCGTGCGTAGATGCGCAATTCTTTTGGACCTGCAACACTTACCTGCGCAACGGTTCGGGCATCCGCGACTGGGCGAATGCTCGCGTCGCATACAATGATATTCAGCCACGCTGCCTGCGCGGCGCTGAAGACCAGCGTTCCCTGAACAAGCTTTGCTTCTATGCCCCGCGCAACGTTTGCCGCGTTCTGGACACTCAATATGCTATCCCCGGCCAGTTCGAGCATGGTTGAGCCACTCCGCAACAACAGCATGCCTCCTATTTCGGTGGAGAACCGGTCCCCGTCGTAAACCGTAGCGCCCGCCGTTACGGCCGTTGTATTGAGTTCCACGCGGTCCGCCTCGATCACTACGCCCAGCACTGCGGGTCGCGCGCATGCGGAATTCCACAGAAGGAGAGCAGCCATCTCGAGGACCAGCAAACGACGGAGGATCATCGGATCATGGCTTCATGCAGAACACGCGATTCATGGCCACAGCCCCAATAACTTAGTCGATTTTCTGGCGGACACTATGTTTATGTTACTTATGAGTACCCTATACCGTACGAAGACTAGCTGTCAAGTGGAATATGTAGGTCAATGAAGAAGGCGCTTCCAGGGAGACTTTCGGCGGCTTCGGGTAAAATTAACCTATGGATCCTTTGCGTCATCTCGGCCGTTCTCTTGTTTTCTTTGGCGCCCTCCTCATTCTTGTCGGCGCTTTTCTGTACTTTGGCAACAAGCTCCCCTTCCGCCTGGGAAAATTGCCCGGCGACATAGTTCACCGCGGCGAACACACGACGTTCTACTTTCCGATCGTCACCTGCCTTCTCCTGAGCGCCGCGC
>DATDNK010000461.1:0-2881 GCA_036518275.1 Candidatus Acidiferrum sp. | reverse complement strand
CGCGGTCCGCCAGCTCTTTGCTGGGGCCCTTGAGCACTTCTTCAAGTTCTTGCTTGGCGCGCGCGAATTTTTGCTGATGAAAGAGCGCCAGCGCCTCGTCGTAGGTTTTCAGTTGCGCCTGCACTCTTGGATCAACCAGTTCCACGCCGCCGCGTTGTGGGGGATGGGGCGTTCCTAAGTTTTTCTTTTTCATGGACTTAGAGGAACCGTGCCCAGCGCTCTTGGAGTGGTGGGAGGACCCTCCTGACGCTTTTCGCACTTTTGCCATGTAGCGCATGCTAGCAGAGGCAGAGGCGCCGCGTCAAACGCCGCTTTGTTACCTTCGAGTACATAACCACATGTTAAGGACTTGCCGTTTCGAGTTGCATCAGCGGTTACCGAACCGCATCATCGCGAAAAATAGGCCGTGGAGAATGCCCTCGAATCGCGGAAACTGTTAAGAAGGCAGTGAGGGATGGAGACGCGGGGCGGGAATGCTGGCCTGCCTGCACCGCGTATGCTAAATTTGTGGCCGCATAACTGGTCGACGACAAAGTGCCTTTCATCAATTTTCCTGCGCGCGAAATTAATTGCAAGCTGGTGTACTACGGCCCGGGTCTCGGCGGAAAAACCGCCAACCTCCAGTGGGTTTACGACCACACCGGGCAAAACCAGAAGGGCAAAATGGTGTCCCTGGCCACCGAAACCGACCGCACGCTGTTCTTCGACTTCCTCCCGCTGGACCTGGGGACCGTGCGCGGGTTCAAGACGCGCTTTCATTTATATACCGTGCCCGGCCAGGTGTTCTACGAGGCAAGCCGCAAGCTCATCCTCAAAGGAGCGGACGGCGTGGTGTTCGTCGCGGATTCGCAGGAAGAGCGCCTCGACGCGAATTTCGAGACCATGGAAAACCTGCAGGAACATTTGAAAGAACACAACCTGAATTTCACGACGATTCCCTACGTCCTGCAGTTAAACAAGCGCGACCTGCCCAACGCCATGTCCGTGCCGGAATTGACGAAGCAACTTCGCAAAAAAGGCGAGCCGGTTCTGGAAGCGGTAGCGATTCAGGGCATGGGCGTCTTCGAGACCCTCAAAGAAGTTGCCAAACTCGTCCTCGCCGAACTCAAAAAAGGCGGCTGACCGGACAGTTGTAAGCTTAAGTTTTAAGTGACAAGCAAAACCTTCTCAAGAATTCCCGCAGACCTTTTGTGACGGAATACGAGTTCGAGTTGATGTTCACGCGAAGTTGGCGAGGGCGGCGGATTCGGTGTCGAAGGTGGGGATGGCTTCGACGAGGCGGGTGACGGTGAGGGCGTCGCGGACGCGGCCGGGTCCGCACACCAGGCGAAGCACGCCGCCATCGCGCGCAAGCTGAATGGAGATGCGAACCAGCGTGGAGAGGCCGGAGCTGTCGATTTGCGGAGTGCTGTTGAGCGCGACGATGACCTTGCGCGTGCCCTTCTTGGCGACGGACTGCAAAGCGGCGTAGAGCTGCTCGCTGGGTTCGCCGATGGTGAGGCGCCCGTGAACCTCGAGAATGGCAACAGCGCCGGATTCGCGAACCTTAATCTCCATGGGTAGCCGGTCGATCATGTGAATGGGCCTGGCTTCTCTTCTTTTTGTTCGAACGCGGAAAGGCCGCACGGCATTATACGCTGGCCGCGCAAAGAAGTGGTAAGTCGTAAGTTTTAGGCTGTAAAGAAAACTGAGAAACAATGTGCAACATCTTCTAGGGCGAAAGTCTGGATTGGGCCAAGAGTTATTCGTAGCGTAGCGCGACTATCGGATCGACCCGCGTTGCCCGCCGGGCGGGAACGTAAGAAGCGATTACGGCGACGCCCATCAAAACGATTGAGACCGTGAGCAACGTAAGGGGATCATTCGGGCGAACGCCGTACAGCAATTGCGCAAAGTTGGAAAGCAGACGCGCGAGCGCAAGCGCGACGGCTATTCCGATCGCCAAGCCCGTGCACGCCAGCCGCAGTCCGTTTCCGATGACCATGCGAAAAACGTCCTGATTTGCAGCTCCCAGCGCCATGCGAATACCAATCTCGCCGATACGCTGGCTCACGGAATAGGCGACTACACCGTAGGTTCCAACGGACGCGAGTATCAACGCCAGTGCCGCAAAAGTTGCCAGCAGAATCATCGGGAAGCGCTGTGTGGACATGGACTCGGCGACGATTTGCTTCATCGTTCGCACGTCGTAAACCGGCCGATCGCTTCCCGCTGCGGAAACTGCCGACTTGATGGCCGGCATCACGGTAGCGACGTCGAGGGGAGTGCGGACGAGGATCTTCGTGTCGGGATAGTTCAACGGAACCCACTTGTCGGGATCCTGCTGAAGCGAGAAGTAGCTCTGCGCTCTCGTGAGCTTCCCGGTTTCGCCCACTCCCCAATGGCTGACGTGACCCACGACGCCAACAATCTCGCATGGGCCTACCGGCGTGTCCCATCCGAAGGTGATGGATTGACCGACGGAATTTTGTCCCGGGAAATATTTCTCGGCGAAGACGGTATCAATGACGGTTACGCACGGAGTTTTCGTCGTGTCTTCGGGCGTAAAGAAGCGGCCGCGCAGCAGCGGAATGCCCATGGTGCGAAGGTAATCCGTGCCCGTGGTGAACACCAGCGTGCGCGCAGCGTTTTGAATTTCAACGGGCTTTTGCGAATCGATCCAGAACGGCGCGTCGGCGTCATCGTCGGTCAGTGGAACGAGTCCGGCAAAGTCCGCGGCCTGCACACCGGGAATCGCTCGAATACGGTCCAGCAACTGGAAGTAGGAGGCGCGAATGGCGGGGCCCGTCTTGGACGCCGAAGGCGATTGCCCCACCTTGAAGGTAATCAGGTTTAGCGTGTCGAAACCGGGATTCGCTTCCCACAAGTGGCGAATGGTGCG
>DATDNK010000460.1:0-5418 GCA_036518275.1 Candidatus Acidiferrum sp. | reverse complement strand
GACGATCTGTCGAAAGTGGCGCCTCAAGCGGTGCTGCGGTCTTCGGACATCTCGTTCGGCGTCGACAACATGGACCTGGTTCTAGTGGACGACGTTTTATATACGGGACGAACGATTCGGGCGGCGATGAACGGGATTTTCGACCTGGGGCGGCCTAAGCGTGTGAGGTTGTGCGTGCTGATCGACCGGGGGCACCGCGAAATGCCCATCGAAGCGCAATATACGGGACGGCAGGTGCAGACCAGCGCCACGGAAATCATCGAGGTGCGCTTGCGAGAAATTGATAAGGAAGAGCGCGTGATGCTGGTCGACCGCGTGGATTAGTTTTGGTTTCAGGAATCCAGCTGGCTATCTTATGATCTGAGTGAGGACATTGACTTACCGCTTCCGCGATCTGCTCGCCCTGGAACCGCTTACGGCGGACGAACTCAGATTTCTTCTCGACCAGAGCAAACCTTTCCAGGAAATCCAGAAGCATCAGTTGAAGAAGCTGGCCACGCTGCGCGGCAAAACCGTGGCGCTTGCGTTTTTCGAGAACTCGACGCGCACGCGCATCAGCTTTGGAACAGCGGCCGCACGGCTGGGGGCGGACACGATGAACCTGCAAGCCGAGGCGTCGAGCATCAAGAAGGGCGAGACGCTGCTGGACACCGCGTTCAACCTGAACGCTATGAAGCCGGATTGCTTCGTGATGCGCCATTCGGCGTCGGGCGCGGCGGATTATGTGGCGCGGCACCTGGACATCCCGGTGGTGAACGCGGGCGACGGCACGCACGAGCATCCGTCGCAGGGGCTGCTGGACGCGTTGACGATTCGCGACCGGCTGGGAACAATCGAAAACCTGAATGTAACAATTCTCGGGGACATTTTGCATAGCCGCGTGGCGCGGTCGAACATTCATCTGTTGGGAAAATTTGGCTGCCGGTTCACGCTGTGCGGGCCGTCGATCTGGGTGCCGCGGGAGTTGGAAAAAATCGCGCCGGGCGTGTCCATCCGCTGCGTTTACAAGATGGAAGAAGCGCTGGAGGACACGCACGTCATCATGATGCTGCGCGTGCAGACGGAGCGGCTGAACGACCCGCCGCTTTCGGCGAACGATTACATTTTGTTGTACCAACTCAATGCGGAGCGGCTGCGGCGCGCCCACCGGGATGCCATCGTGCTGCACCCGGGGCCGATCAACCGCGGGATCGAGATTACCCCCGAGGTGGCAGATGGGCCGCAATCGTGTGTACTCGAACAGGTGACCAACGGCGTGGCCGTGCGCATGGCCATCCTGTATCTGGTGATTGCGGGAGCGTCCGAAAGCGGGACACACCCGGCGCTGGAAGCGAAACCAAAGGAATCAGCGAATGCTACTGATTAAGAATGGGCGCGTGATCGACCCGGGAACGAAGACGGATGCGCCGCGGGACATTCTTATCGAGGGCGAGAAGATCATCGAGGTCGCGCAGCCAGGAAAAATTGGCAAGAAGCAACAGGCAGAGGTGTTTGACGCCGCGGGTCTGATTGTCGCACCTGGATTTATTGACCTGCACGCGCACTTGCGCGAGCCCGGGCAGGAATCCTCGGAAACGATTGAAACTGGGACGAAGGCAGCGGCGCGAGGGGGTTTCACCGCAGTATGCTGCATGCCGAATACGAAGCCGGTGAATGACAATGCTTCCGTGACGCGATTCATTCTGGACCGCGCGAAGGTGACGGGCAGTGTGCGCGTGTGGCCGATTGGCGCGGCGTCGCTGGAAAGCAAGGGCGAAGCGATTTCAGAAATTGCGGGGATGAAAGAAGCGGGCATCGTGGCGGTGTCGGATGATGGGCAGCCGATTGCCACGGCCAAGCTGGCGCGGCAAGTGATGGATTATTGCCGGTCGCTGGATTTGCCGGTGATTGAGCACGCGGAAGATGTCTCGCTGGCGTCAGGCGCAGTGATGCGGGAGGGAGTGAGTTCCACACGGCTCGGGCTACGAGGAATGCCGGCGGCGGCGGAAGCGGTTTGCGTGGCGCGCGATGTGCAACTGGCGGAATTGACTCGGGCGCGGCTGCACATTGCGCATCTCTCGGCAAAGGCTTCGTTGGAGCAGGTGCGCTGGGCGAAATCGCATGGCCTGCATGTCACATGCGAAGTAACGCCACACCACTTCACATTGATCGATGAGGATGTGACGTACGATTCGCGGTTCAAGATGAATCCGCCGCTGGCGGCGCGCGAGGACCGGGCGGCGCTGTTTGAGGGGCTGGCGGACGGGACCGTGGATGTCATCGCCACCGATCATGCACCGCATGAGCCGGCGCTGAAGGACGTGGAGTTCGACCGCGCGCCGTTTGGCATATTGGGATTTGAAACGGCCTTGGCGCTGGCGCTCGAACAGCTGGTGCACACAGGAAAGCTTTCGCTGATGCGCATGGTGGAGCTGTTTACGACTAGTCCAGCGCGAGTTTTGGGAATGGAGCGCAAGGTTGCGGCGGGACAGCCGGCGGACCTGACGATTTTTTCAACAGATCGCGCATGGACTTACCGTGTCGAAGAATCCCCCAGCAAATCGCGGAACTCGCCGTTCGATGGGCGGAAGTTCAAAGGCGGGCCGGTCGCCACGGTCGTGGCTGGGCGCGTGGTCTATCGAGCCGGCTGATTTTGAATCGTTTGGCGCTTTTGGAGCATTCGCAAGATCCAAAACCCTGCAACGCCTGCGGCCAGATGCTTGAGGGTGTGGCCGCTGATGATGTGGCCAATTGAGAAAATCTGCCGGTCTGCGTTCTCGCAAATTTTGGCGACCACATAGAGGGTTGCTACTACGAACAGGTCGGAGCTGCGCGTGTAGCGCGGCGGCAGGAGCAGTGCCACTAGCAGAACGAGCACAGCATAAATCTGCAGAGCAGCGTAGAACCGCAAATCCCCGTGGCCTCGCAATTCGCTGGCATACCACTGCAGCACGCTGGCGATGCCGATGCCAACGAGAACAGGGAGCAACCACAAGCCCGTAGGTATACTGATGCGTTCCGCGATCATCGCAGCGACTAGCGGCGTAAAAACAAGGGTCATCGGCAGGCGGTCCCAAACCAGGCGGGCATTGTCGGGAGCGAGGTGATAATAGGATGACTCGAACGCCGTCAAGAGTAATCCCAGAAAAACGAGAAGATAGAACCACCTCTCCCTAGCGTCGATGAACTGTGTTTGACTCGATTCTCCGCTCAGGTAAACGAGACCTAGCACGCCGAAAACTGCAAATAAAATGTTGGAAACAACGTCGCCGAAGTTTGCGATTCCCAGCCAGCTTCGCTGGTCGGCGAAGTGATGATAGGAAAGCGGCTGCGGGGTACGCGGAGCAAGCAGGCCTGCAACTCCGAGGGCAATCGTCAAGGCCACCAGCAGATATATGCCCGCACGGCGAGAAATCAAAAGCCCCCCAATTCGGCCAGGAGTATAACCGCACGGTGCCTGCGCCCGGGTGCTTATCTTCCAACCTAAATGAATATTGAGAACAGATCCTTCTTCAGTGAGTGGTTGGTTCGGCGGCGGGATGCAGACCGTGCTGCGGGACTTCGTGGACGCCGCGCGGCGGCGGCTCGATGCGCTGGCGATAGAAATGATCGAGCGGGACGCGCCCCTTGCCGATGGCGTAGCCCTTTTCGATGGCTTTCGTGACGTAAGCTTTTGCCAGAGTGGCGGCCTCGAAGAGAGAGTGGCCGGAAGCTAGTTGCGCGGTGAGTGCGGAAGAAAACGCGCAGCCGGTGCCGTGCGTGTTTTCCGTTTTCACCTTGTCGGCAGCGAGATGAACCATTTCGCTGCCTTCCCCCTCAAACAGAACGTCCACGGCGCGCTCCATGTGGCCGCCTTTGACGATCACGGCGTGCGCACCCATCTCAACGAGTTTGCGCGCTGCCGCTTCCATGTCCGCTGGCTCTTTGATCGTCAGGCCGGTTAGCACCTCAGCCTCAGGAATGTTTGGAGTAATAACACTGACGCGTTTGAGCAATTCCGTTGCGACGAATTTGATGCCGCCAGTGTCCAGAAGCTCGGCGCCGCTGGATGACTTGACTACAGGATCGAGCACCACGTGAGCGAACTTGTGGGCGTCGAGAAATTCGGCGGTGGTGGCGGCGTTGCCGCGGTTGCCGAGCATACCGATCTTCACGGCAGCGATGTCGCAATCCTTGGCCAGCCCTTCAAGCTGTGCACGCAGCTCCGCGCTCGGCGTATTGTGGACGGTTTCGACTCCCTGGGTGTTCTGGACGGTCAGCGCGGTGATGGCGGCGACGCCGTAGCAGCCGTGGGCGGCAAAAGTTTTCAAGTCCGCAGCCGTGCCTGCGCCGCAAGAGGGATCGAATCCCGCAACAGACAGGAGAATCGGCGGCGCGGTGTGACCGTTGTGCCCGTTGGTCATCTTTTTTCTTTTTTCTCTCCCACGCTACTTCTTTTTGTTTTCGCTTTATCCGGCGGCGTCAGGCCGCGCCTTTCAGCTTAGATTCTGTGCGGCGCTGGCGCGTTTTCCCGCGTTTCGCGAAAATCGCTCGCTCGAAGCGAAAATTGCCGGCTGCGCTCCTCGCGGCTGGAGGATTTTCCTCCTGCAGTCTCGGGAACACGCCGGCAATTGCGAATGTACGCGCAGACTTTTTCCAGTGCAAGGGAAAAATTGAAGAATTCGCGCTCGCTATGAAAGAATCTCAATTCGCAAGGATCCCTTCCCGATTTGTTTTGTCTTGCATGACGCTGGAGGAACGAAAGATGAAACCCTTTTTGTGTGGATTAGTCCTTTTGCTTCTTGCCGCAAGCGCAAACGCGCAGACGAAGGCGGACGAAGAAGCCGTGCGCAAACTGCCGCAGGCTTTCTGCGACGCCTGGGCCAAGCACGACGGACATGAATTGGCGAAGATCATGGCCGACGATGTGGATTTCGTAACCGTCGCGACGACCTACCTGCATGGGAGAGCCGATTTCGAGAAATTCCATACGCGGCTGCTCAGCGGGCGATTTAAGGACTCGACCAACACCGTGCTAAAGACGACGACGCGTTTCCTACGCCCGGATATGGCCGTGGTGCATTGGAGCTGGAAGATAGAAAGCGATCGAAATTTGGATGGGACAATGCGCCAGCAGCCGCGCTACGGCATGATGACCATGGTGGCCGAAAAACGAAGCGGCACTTGGCTAGTGGTCGTCGCGCAGAATACAAACGCGCTACTGGGCATACCGCCGGAACTCCAGGACATTAAGACACCAATCCCGATTCCTGGAACAGGGGACAGGCCCAAGTGATCTGTAAGTTGCGGTTGATCTACGGGAACAGGCCGCGGACCAGGGTGGCTTCGGCGACGCGGCCGACGGCCAGAATCATCGCGCCGGCGCGCGGCGGAACGTGGTGCCTGCGCATGGTATCCACCATCTCGTGGAACGCGCGCACCATAACCTTTTGCAGGCGC
>DATDNK010000459.1:0-2847 GCA_036518275.1 Candidatus Acidiferrum sp. | reverse complement strand
GGCGATGGTGCCACCAGGTTTGAGAACGCGATAAATCTCGCGAAGGCCAGCTTCGTAGTTGGCGAGGTTGCGGAAGCCGAACGCGCTAGTCACGAGATCAAAAGAAGCATCCGCAAAGGGCAGGCAGAGAGCATCAGCTTCGAAAAATGGCATGCTTGCCGCCGCGCCGGCGCCGTCGGCTGCCGATAGGTCCGCGCTTTTTGCCCTGGCGCGGACAAGCATGGCATGAGCGAAGTCTGCACCGAGGATGCGTGCTTTGCCCGAGTTCCTGAGAGCAAGGGCGAGGTCCCCGGTTCCGCAGCATAGATCCAGAACCACAGCATCGGGACGCACAAGAATGGGCTTGAGCCGCTTCGCCGCGCGAGCACGCCAAAGACGGTCCAACTCGAAAGACAGAAGATGGTTCAGCAAATCGTAGCGCGGCGCGATCTGCGTGAACATCTCGCGGACTTTTTGGGAAGCGTCCGCTTCCGTGACGGCGCCTTCAGGGCGCGTTCCCTTTGCCGGCGCTGCGACTTCGCTCATTTCGGCTCACTGGTAACGTGGCCCGCGGCTGCAATCAAACGGGGCGTGAGGTGCAAAACGCGCTCCACCGTTCGTTCCGGGACCGTGTCATAGGTGCGCGCCTGCCCAATACGCGGGGAAAGGACGAAACGGAGAACGCCGCTCCGTGATTTTTTGTCGGAGCGCATAGCGCCGATCAGTGCAGTGCCAGGAACGCGCGGCCACGGAGGCAATGGCCCAAGCTGTCGAACGAGGGATACGATGCGCGAGGCGTCCTGTGCGGGTGTCAGCTTTAGTTCGTGGCCAAGGAATGCCGCCGCCATCATTCCCCAGGCTACGGCTTCACCATGCTGATAACGACGATAGTGCGTGACACTTTCCAGAGCGTGGGCAAAAGTGTGGCCAAAATTGAGGATTTCGCGCAGACCCGATTCGCGCTCATCGCGGCTCACCACGCGCGCCTTGATTTGCACGTTGCGAGGAATCAAAAAAGCGAGCGCATCGCGGTCCAGCCCAAGGATTTTGTCAATCTCCATTTCGAGCAAAGCGAACATCGGCGCATCCGCAATGACCGCATGTTTGATAACTTCCGCCAAGCCACTTCGAAATTCCCTAGGGGGGAGACTGCGGAGCAAGTCAGGGTCCGTTATCACCAAACGCGGTGGATAGAAGGCTCCGACGAGATTCTTGCCTTCCGCAAGATTCACGCCGGTTTTCCCGCCGATGGAGCTATCGACTTGAGCCACTAGAGTCGTAGGAATGTGAACAAGGGCCACGCCCCGCAAATAGGAAGCCGCTGCAAAACCGGCAACGTCCCCAACGACTCCCCCACCTACCGCAATGATCAACGACTTGCGATCCGCTCCCGCACGGCAAAGGGAGCGCGCAAGGCGCTCGACGGTGCCCAGATGTTTTGCCGACTCCGCATCATTGAAAAGATGGACGGCGTTTCGATTCGATAGGCACAACCCGCGCCGCACAATTTTCCCCACCGCGCGCCAGACTTTGAGCGAAGAAAGGATGTGAACACTAGAGAAGTGACCCAGCGCGGCAATTTCGCGTGCCGCGAGGGTGATGGCGCCGGCCCCCGCGACCACCAAATACGACCCGGCAGAAGATTGCACTGGTATGCGTGTGGTTTTCATGCGCGACAAGTTTTCAATGTAACACACGCGTCGCAAAGCCCATACTTAGGCCCCTACCAAGACTCGCCTTCTTATGCGCGTATTTTCTTCGTGCTACCATAATTGGGCGATTTGAGCGCAATTCCCCACCATGACCACTTCCCACAAAATTCATCATGTTGATTACGCTGTCGTGGGCAGTGGAATAGCAGGTTTGCGCGCCGCAATTGAGCTGAGCGCCGCCGGAAGTGTTCTGGTACTGGCCAAATCGAACTTGAGCGATTCTGCGACGGCCTGGGCGCAAGGTGGGATCGCCGTGGCCCTCTCCGACGAGGACGAAATCGGACTACACGAGCAAGACACCATCAACGCAGGCGACGGCTTGTGTCGGGCGGAAGGTGTGGCCTTGCTGGTGGAAGAAGGCCCGAAGTACATCACTCAACTCATTGAATGGGGCACGGAGTTCGACCGCGCGGGGACCAAACTCGCGTTTACGCGCGAGGCCGCGCACAGCCGCTCACGCATCCTCCACGCGCACGGCGATTCGACAGGCCGCGAAATCAGCCGGGCACTACTGGCTCGCGCGCACTCGATCGCTCACCTGCACCTGCGCGCGCACGCTTTCACCACGGAGTTAATCTCGGAACGCGGCCGCGTGGCCGGGCTGCGTTTTATTGATGAGACGGACGGAACGCTCCACGAATTGCGGGCGGGAGCCGTTCTGCTGGCTACGGGCGGACTCGGACAGATTTATCGCGAGACGACGAATCCGGAAGTGGCCACCGGTGACGGTATGGCGATCGCCTATGAAGCCGGCGCGGTCCTTTCAGACATGGAGTTCATGCAATTCCATCCCACAGCGCTGGCAATCCAAGGCGCACCGCGGTTTTTGCTCTCGGAAGCGTTGCGCGGAGAAGGCGGTGTGCTGCGCAACATCGGTCTCGAGCGCTTTATGAAGAAATACCACGAAGCGCAGGAATTGGCGCCGCGCGACGTAGTGGCACGCGCCATCGTCAGCGAGATGCAGCGCACGCAGAGCACGCACGTTTATCTGGACATGACGAAAAAGAGCCAGGAATTCCTGAAAAAACGCTTTCCACGAATTTATGAAACGTGCGCGAGCTACGGCCTGGATCTCGCGAGCGACCTGGCGCCCGTTTGCCCCGCGGCACACTACATGATGGGTGGAGTGAAGACTGATTTGAAGGGTCACACTTCC
>DATDNK010000458.1:0-8723 GCA_036518275.1 Candidatus Acidiferrum sp. | reverse complement strand
TCAGTAAAAGATCTCACCCAAGTGAAATTCTTATCGAAAACGTCGATGCGGCTGTTTGGGCCATTGTCGGTAGCGTAGAGAAAATCGCCGGAGGCGTCGCTGGTGATCGCGAGGCCGGTGTAAACGGCGCCGAAACTAGATCGATCCACGGCGATCACGGCATTTGTCCTGTCCACACCCGGGTTCCAGCCGCTGATGATGCCATCCAGAGTCGCGAAGATGAATATGGCAGTGCCGGACTTCGTACCGTTCGAAACGGAAAACGACGGAGTTTGATTTGTGAATGTAATGTTAAAGACGGTGCCCGTGGGAGAGCCTTTTGTGCCGGCCGCGGCCGGGGGAATGGTCACAATAAGCCCCTGTTTTTGGCCGGCTCCAGTGTAGAGAGTGGACTTCCCCGTGACGTTGTCGCTAACCCAGAAGGGAGTGCCATTTGGAAACACGGGAGACCGATCCGCACGAGTAAGGCCCCAGCCGTTGATCAAATCCGCATCCGCCGGGACGCCATTTATTGGGGCCTCATTGCTGACCAAAGGCGTGAGTTTATATTGGCCGAATGCGATTGCGGGAAGAAGGAATAGCGAAAATGCGAGAACCGCGAAGAATTTCGCGGATTTCGATATGGACGGCATGTGAGATCCTCTCCAGAGCAAGATTTCGCAGCGAAACACGCCCCACCTGTTTCACAGACGAACCTCCACCTGGCTGGACTCGCCGGATTTGGAGCAACCTTGATTCCAGGAATGAGTTTCGGGGAGTCAACTTTTTGTAACTTGAGAACAAGGAACTTAAGGCAGAAGCCTCTTTGGCCAGCCGCACGAGCTTCCGGAAAATGGGATTTCAAAGCACCGTGGAATACGGAAGTGCGGATACTGCAGGGTGGATGAGAACCTTACCCCGTGAAGAGGACTCCGTGGGACCCAGAAGGAGTGCTGTCCCTGGTTAGGCGGCGCGGCGAAGTATGAGCAAGCTAATTTCCGGCGGAACGCCCAAACGAACCGGAGCGCCGACCGTGCCGAGGCCGCGGTTCACGTAGATGCTCGCCATGGCGGAGGACTCCGGCGTGAATCTCCGGGAAGTGGAGACGACAGAGCCCGCCCGCTCATTGGGGGCTGGCGCAAACATGGGACGGTGGTAGAGACCCGCAATGTAATCGCTGATGAATCGCGCGGGACTGAGGCGGTGATCCAGAATTTCTACTTGAATCTGGCCACCATGGGTGTGGCCGGCAAGCGACAGCTCGATGCCGAGTTCTGCGGCGCGATTGAAGGTATTGGGATTGTGAGAGAGAAGAATATTCGGCATATCGCGGCGCACCAAGTGCTCGACACCCGCAAGAAGCGGCTGTTTCTGGCCACGGCTGTTATGTTCGCGCTGGTAATCAACGCCAATAAGATTGAACCGGGCGCCCCTAAATGTAACTTGCGCATTCGCATGGCGAAGCATCTTCATCCCCGCTTGCGAAAAGAGATAGCCTGCTTCATCCTCCGCGCGCGCGTAAATCTCATGATTGCCGTTGCAGCCCCAAGTGCCCAGCGGCGCATACAAATGACGCACCTCATCAACGCAATCGGCAATCGAATCACCGGTGCCGGTAATGAGGTCACCTGTAACGACGGCAAGGTCCGCTCCGAGTTCGTTAGCCATATCCACGGCGCGGCGGACTTGTTTGCGGGACATATAACCGCTTAAGTGGATGTCGCTTAACTGAACGATCTTCATTCCGTCCAGGGCTGAGGGCAAATTGGGAATTGGAATTTCGACGCGGTGGACCTGGTAATTCAGGCGCTCGGCAGCAAAACCGTACATAGCGGTGAGAAAAGGAGCGGCACCGGCGGCGGCGGTGGCAGCGCGGAAGAAATAGCGGCGACCAGGGTCGGGAACACTTTCCGACGTTTCGAGAGCAGTTGCTCGGTGCACGGCGTGTTGTGAGGCCGTCGGGGCAGATTTGAGGGCGCTCGCGTGGAACCAACGCCAGAGGCGCTCGAGTCCGTGGACAACCTTAACAGAGAGATAGGAAAACAACGCGCTAAAGAACCAGAGTCCGGTCATAACCGTAATCCACGAACTCTGGCGAGTGAACCCCCCGCGGCCTAAGAGAACGCCGCGAACCAAGTTTATGACCATGAGAGAGAGAAGGACGATATAAGCGAGACGCAGCCCAAGACGAAGCGACGAACGGCCCCAATGGGAGCTGACGCGCCAGAGGGAGCGATACCAGAAGCGTTGCGAGAGATATAGGAGCGCAAGTACGCCCAAGCCGATGGCGATGCGCAGTAGTAAGTAACCCCAATTCAAGATAATGATGCCCCCAGCGCCAAAATCTCATTTTAGCATGCGCATGGACGGAATTCGAATGACGTGCAAGGAATTACTGCGTAAGATAAACCTCCACCAAAGGCCAGGGGCGGATGCCTGGACGAACGGGAAACAGTTGGCAACGTGGTGCGTCTGATGAGGAGAGTGTCCTGTCTGAGAGGGGACGCAACGGAGGAGAAAAATAGCCATGAAGAAGTGGATGAGGTTGTGGGCTGTGATGTTGGTCGTGGGGTGGACGGCGCTACCCGCCATCGCGCAAGAAGCGGCAAAGAAAGAACCGCCAAAGCCGGCGCCGAGCCCGTCACAGGCGGTGCTAGAGCAATGGAATGACATTGGTCGCAAACTTATTGTGATTGCCGAAGACTTGCCGGAAGAGAAATACGATTACAAGCCCAATCCGGACTCAAGGACCTTTCGCGCAGTACTGCTGCACGTCTCCGCGTCCATGTACTACTTCACGGATTTCGCGTTAGGGCAGAAGCCGCGCTATCCGGACGATCCCAAGCCCGCAGACCTCAAGATCAACAACAAAGCGGATTTGGTGGCATTCGTGAAGAAGTGCGTACAGGACGGCGCGGACGCGATCAAGTCGAAGGGCGACAAAGGATTGAATGAAGCGGTAAACGACGGCGGGCCGCATCTGGACCGGCTGTATGACCTGGCGTACGGATTGATTGAACACTCGGGAGAACACTACGGAAACTTGGTGGTGTATTACCGGGCGAATGGGATGGTGCCGCCGGAGTCGAGGCCAAAGAAATAAGAAGCAGGTAAGGAAGCTGGAATACAAAGGAAGTAAAGGAAAAGAATCGAGATTTGGACTTGGTGGGCACGATGCGCGGCATCGTGCCCGTTTTTTTGTGTGGAAACGCGTGCGTGAATTAGGGGGGAGCCGTGCCGACGACGCCGTTTTCGAGGTAAGCCATGAGTTGGACGGGGTCGCTGGTGGGAGGAAGGCAAGTTTGCCCCGAGCAGACGACGGCAAGAGGCTTGTCGAGTGAGAGATGAGGAAGTGTTTCTTTGAGGGGGCCTGCGAGAGCGGCGAGTTGCGTGCCCGGAGTGACGCGGAGGACGGATTTTCCGAAGCGGAAGACGCGGTGGGCCACTTCTTCGAGGGCTTGCGCCACGGAGTCATTCGAATTACCGGTGATTACGACTTGAATGGGGTGGCGGGCGAAGAGCGTGGCGGCAAGGCCGTAAGTGGCAGCGAAAAGGCCGTATTGCGGAGCGACGCCGGCGAAAGCTTCAAGCGTTTTCTTGGCGAACGCGTAGTAACGATCGTCGCCGGTAAACGCGTGCATTCGAATGAGAGCAATAGCGGCAACAGAATTGGCTCCAGGCGTGGGGGAATCCTGGAACGGCTTGCGGCGCACTTCTAGGCCCCCCATCGGGGCACCGTCGGAAGGGCGATCAAAGAAACTACCATTTTCGGCGTCGCCATACTTCTCAATCGCAACATCCATGGTTCGTTGAGCTGCTTTGAAGGATTTCTCAGATGTCCCCGCTTCGTAGGAATCGAGAAGGGCCATTACGCCAAACACTTGATCATCCAACGAGCCACGCAGGGAGGGGCCGCCGATCCGGTGCCCGAAGCCATTTTCCTCGCTCCAAGCCTCTCTTAACATTCGATCGATAGTCTTGCAGGCAAGCGCCCAATATTCTCCTCCGCAGTCCCAACCGAAGGCGCGCCAAGCTTCGATATAAGCTGTGACGAACATGGCGTTCCAGCTTACGTACATCGTCTTGTCGATAAAGGGTGTCGGCCTGAGCTTGCGTGCCTCAAGCAGTTTTTCCTTGGCTGTCTTGATTTCCCACTTCACGGTCTTCTCGTTCATGAAAAGGCTTTCGGCGATAGTTGCGGGATCGCGTGCGACCCAAAGAACATTTTTCGCGGGATTATGGTGCATCTCGCCCTGGGCTTCGACGTCGTAATAAAGCTCCATAATTCTCGCTTGGTCTTCTGACAAGACCCTTCTCAGTTCGGTGGGTGTCCAAGTGAAGTAATCGCCATCGTCATCGAGCGAATAATCGGCATCCTGACTCGCATAGAAGCCCCCGCGATCCGGATCGGACAAAACTGCGCCAACCCAGCCGAGGATTCCTTGAGCGGTCTCGCGAAATGCTGGATTCTTTGTTATTTGGTAGGCGTGGAGATAGTTCCGTAGCAGTTCGGAGTTGTCGTAGGACATTTTCTCGAAGTGAGGGACGAGCCAACGTTCATCCACGGAATAGCGATGGAAGCCGCCGGCGAGCTGGTCGTAGACGCCGCCACGGGCCATCTTCTCGAGCGTGGTTTCCACCATGGCAAGCAAATGCTTTTCTTTTGTTTGCTGATAGCGCTCGAGGAGCAAATCAATCGCTGAGGCGTGAGGGAATTTCGGCGCGCGGCCGAAGCCGCCGTTCTTAGTGTCGAAAAGTTGCGTGATGGATTGAATCTGGGTGTCTACCACTCCGAGATCGAATTCCCCGCGAGCGCCGGTGAAAGCTTCGGCCTGCGCCACGGCTTCTGAGAGTGAATTTGCTGCTTTTTCCAATTCATCGCGGCGGTTGCGATAGGAATCCGCGACGGCGAGAAGAACGCGGCGGAACCCGGGGCGGCCCATCTGGTCTTCGGGAGGGAAATACGTTCCGCCAAAAAAGGGTTTCCCATCGGGGAGCAGGAAACCAGTGAGCGGCCAGCCGCCTTGCCCGGAGATGGCGCTGATAGCGGATTGATAGCGCGAATCCACATCTGGGCGCTCGTCACGATCCACCTTCACAGGCACAAAGTGCTCGTTGATGATTTTGGCGATCTCAATGTTTTCGTAACTTTCGCGGTCGATAACATGGCACCAGTGGCACCACACGGCGCCGATGTCGAGAAGTATGGGTTTGTCCTCGGCTTTGGCGCGCGCGAAGGCGGCATCACCCCATTCATGCCAGTCGATGGGTTGATGCGCGGCGGAGCGGAGGTAGGGGCTGGCGGAATCCTTCAGGCGATTCGTAGGATGATCAGTCAAGGTTGCTCACGGAGAAAAAGATGCCGGGCTGAAGCCCGGCGCTTCACGAAAACCTTCTTACTCGACCAACAACGCTACTGGACTTTGTTGCCGGGGCCGGGATCGTGCGGATCGAGCGGCTTGCGGCCGGCGAAGCCTTCGTCCTGACGATGATAAAAGCGGATGCGGTCTTCGCCGAGCTTCCAGCAGAGATAGACATCCTGATTGTCAATGATTGCGGGAAAATCGAGAAGACCTACGTCCAGATCCTTGACGATGCAGCCGGTTTCAAGAATGCGGCTGAGCGCAGACTTGAGAGTTTGCGCAAGCTGGGTGTGCTCGGCGCGGAGCTTGGACAGTTTTTCGTAGGGAACGATGACGCCGCCCATCATCATGATGCGCGCCGAAACCGCAGACAGGTCGTTTTCCAGGCCGGAGAGTTTCTTGCGGCAATCAATAGCCTCGATAAGAAAGGGTTCCAGGTCTTTGCGCACCCGTTCGGCTTCGGAAAGCGTGAAGAGCCGCTGGGGCGGCTCCGGAGTTTCGTCCTGCTCTGGATCTTCGTCAGGCATTCGTTCGTTTCGATTCAGTTTCTAGCGTTCAAAAAAAGCAGCTCAAATCAAAGTCTCTTCTAGAGTTAGACGCTTTGCAAGAAGAAACCGACTGCATTTTCCGCCACTTGGCTTAACGCAAAGCCAGCATGCGGTCGAGAGCGAGCCGCGCGTAGTAGCGCGTGCGTTCATCGACGGAGATGCGGTTAACAACGTTGCCGGAGCCGAGGCTCTCCAGGGCCCAGAGAAGATGCTGCGGGGTAATGCGAAACATGGTGGTGCAGACACAAACATTGGGGTCGAGCGAAATGACTATGCGATCGTGGAAAGCCTTGCCGAGACGGTTCACGAGATGGATTTCCGTGCCTACGGCCCATTCGGAGCCTGCAGGAGCGGACTCGATAGCCTTGATAATGCCTTCGGTGGAACCAATTTGATCGGCGGCCTGGGCGACCTCGAAGCGGCATTCAGGATGGACGATCACGCGGATGCCGGGATGCTCTCGGCGTACGCGGGCAACTTGTTCCGGGGTGAAGCGTTGGTGCACAGAGCAATAGCCCTTCCACAGGATGATGCGCGCGTTGCGAACTGCCTCAGCGGAGTTGCCGCCAAGCTCCTGGTACGGATCCCACACAATCATTTGTTCGAGCGGAATGCCCATGCGATAGCCGGTGTTACGGCCGAGATGCTCGTCGGGGAGGAAGAGAACCTTTTCACCGTTTTCAAACGCCCATTTCATGACCGCGGCGGCGTTGGAGCTGGTGCAGATGGAGCCGCGGTGCTCGCCGGTGAACGCCTTGATTGCAGCAGTCGAATTCATGTAGCTCACGGGAACGATCTTGCGGGCGTCCACAACGGAGGAAAGCTCGTCCCAGCAAGCCTCGACCTGGCCAATGTCGGCCATATCGGCCATGGAGCAGCCGGCGTTCAGGTCGGGTAGGACGACGATCTGGTGTTCGCGGCGGAGAATATCGGCGCTTTCGGCCATGAAGTGAACACCGCAGAAAACGATGTAGCGGGCATAGGCTTCAGAGGCCTGGAACGAGAGCTTGAGTGAATCGCCGCGAAAATCGGCAAATTTGATGACTTCGTCGCGCTGGTAATGGTGACCGAGGATGACGACGTCTTCGCCCAAGCGATCTTTGGCCGCCGCGATGCGGTCATCCAGAGTGTTATCAGGAACGAGCAGGTAGGAGTCAAAGTTACAACCGACGCCCGGCTCGATTTCCGGTGCCCGAACGGTTGCCGGCGGCTCCGTGCCGATGACGGTGGTGCTTCCCGAAATGGAAACTAGGTGGCCCATGGCTGGTATTTTTACTCTAAGAGGTGGTTTTACCTGCGGTCCCTGAAACCGCTCTGAAACTCTATTTTCTCATATATAGGCCGGTTGTCCACTATCCCCCGATGAAGACCATGGTGCGGGAAGGCGGCACAAAACCAGGCTCATTGATGCGATGGCCCTCCTCTTTTTCGTTGACCACGGAGCGAATGTAGGCGGCCAAGTCGTCGTCGCCCGCACCTTCGCGAAGTAGCGAGCGGAGGTCGTGGTCTTCCTTGCTGAAAAGGCAGGTGCGGAGCTTGCCGTCGGCCGTAACGCGGATGCGCGAACAGAAGCCGCAAAACGGCTGGGTTACCGAGGCGATGAGGCCAATTTCCCCGGGCGCGCCATCCGCAAAGCGGTATTTGCGGGCCGTTTCGCTGCGTTCGTGGGGAATCTGGACCAGCGGCCAGCGGGCGTGGATGCGCTCGTAAACTTCGGCGGCGGGGACGACAAGTTCGCGGGACCAGTGGCGGTCGGCGTCCAGCGGCATGAATTCGATGAAGCGCATGATAACGCCGCGGTCGCGGGCAAACTGAGCAAAGGCCTCAATTTCGTCGTCATTGATTCCACGGACAAGAACGGCGTTCACTTTCGCGGGAGCCAGGCGGGAGTTCTGCACCGTGTCGATGCCATGCATGACCTTGGAGAACGATTGGGTGCGGGTGATGCGCTCGAACTTAGCGGAATCGAGCGAGTCGAGACTGATATTGATGCGGAGCAGGCCCGCCGCAATCAGGCGGTCACAGCGCTCGGCGAGAAGGTGGCCGTTCGTGGTCATGGACAGGTCAGGAAAACCGAGCGCGTGGAGGCGCGAAATGTAGTTTTCTACGCCATCACGGACGAGAGGTTCGCCGCCAGTAACGCGGATTTTGCGGATGCCAAGGTCGAGGAAGATGGTGGCCAAGCGGTCCAGTTCGGGCCAGGAGAGGATTTCGTCGTGGTCACGATAGTTTTCAGGATCCGCTGAACGGCAATAAACACAGCGGAAATTGCAGCGGTCGGTGACCGAGATGCGGAGGTCGGTGATCTGGCGGCCAAAGCTATCGTGAAGGGTCATGGGCCAAAGGCAACAGCCAAAAGAAAAACCCCGATTCGCGGATTGGAATCGGGGCAAGCCGGAAATCAACCCACTTCCGGCAAAAGCGGCTCCTTTCCAATCACGGGAGGCACGGGCGTTTCCACCCGGACCCTGAGTCCCTGAAGTTCCGCGGGACGTCGCCCCTGCGGCCCTAGGTTTCTTCTCCGGTAGGCCGTGGGGGTCGGAGTTACAGCCCTAGTCTACGCTCAAGGCAGGGCTTATGCAATTCAAGGCTACGGGCGACACATGCTGAAGGCAGTGCTGCGTATTGTGATAGAGTTTTGCCCACGCTATGCGGATCTTCGTCTTAGGGGCCGGGGCGACCGGCTCGCTTCTCGCACAATTGCTGGAGCGCCAAGGACATACGGTCTGGTGCGGGGACCGCGATCCGGAGCGGGCACGCCGCTTTCTGGGCAAGAGAAGCACCATCCCGGTCACGGAGGTAAATGCGCGAAACCTGCGTGGCCTCGTAAAGG
>DATDNK010000457.1:0-10785 GCA_036518275.1 Candidatus Acidiferrum sp. | reverse complement strand
ATCACGGGCGTCGCGGGCCACGTTCCGCCAAAAGTTATGACGAACGCGGATTTCGAGAAAATCGTCGAGACCAGCGACGAATGGATTCGCACGCGTACCGGCATCCGCGAGCGCCACGTGGTGGAACGCGGCATGGCCAGCTCGCATCTGGCCACGGAAGCCGCGAAGGCGCTGCTTGTGCAAACGAAAACCGATCCCGAAGAAATCGATCTCATCGTGCTTGCGAGCGTCACGCCGGATATGTTTTTCCCGGCGACCGCGTGTCTGGTGCAGTGCCGCATCGGCGCGAAGCGCGCCTGGGGCTTCGACCTTTCCGCGGCGTGCTCCGGATTCTCCTACGCGCTCACGGTCGGCGCGCAATTCGTCGGCGCGGGCACGCACAAAAAAGTGATGGTCATCGGCAGCGACACGATGACCTCGATTCTCGATTACCAGGACCGCGCCACGTGCGTCTTGTTTGGCGACGGCGCAGGCGCAGTTCTGCTTGAGCCAACCAACGGCGCGAACGAAGGGATTCTGGATTTCGAGCATGACGTGGACGGCTCCGGCGGCGAATTTCTGTACATGCCCGGCGGCGGCTCGCTGCATCCGTCGTCGCAGGAGACTGTCGCGAAGCGCATGCACTACGTGCACCAGGATGGCTCGCAGGTTTTCAAGTACGCGGTGCGGCGCATGGCGGAGCTGTCCGTGCGCATCACCGAGCGCAACGGCTTCAAGAAAGAAGATCTTGCGCTCTTAGTGCCGCACCAGGCGAATCTGCGCATCATTCGCGCCACGCAAGAGCGGCTCGGCCTCGACGATTCCAAAGTCATGGTGAACATCGACAAATATGGCAACACCACAGCCGCGACCATTCCGCTTGGCTTGCGCGACGCTATTGCGCAAGGGCGCTTGCGCAAAGGCGACCTCGTGCTGATCGTTACGGTTGGCGCCGGGTATACCACCGGCGGCGTCCTCCTCCGCTGGGCGTATTGATCCATAGAGTCGTAAGTCTTAAGTCCTAAGTTGTAAGTCAGAGAAAAAAGAAGCGTCGAGGTCTGCTGATCTGACTGAGGCAGGAGCCGATCGCCGAAAAAATCACCGGTCTGAAGACCGGCCACTACAACTGAGAAGTCGTAAGTTTTAAGTCCTAAGTTGTAAGTCAGAGAGAAACGAAGCGTTGAAGTCCACCCGTCTAACTGGGCGGGCAAATTCCCCGTCACTCCGCCGCTCGCCCCTTTTGTTGCTACTTGGGTGATTTCGCGTCTGCAATAGCGGGGGAAGGGGCTTTGTGCAGGGTGCGCAGGATGCGGTTGATGTCCTGCTGGGAGATGTCGGTGGGGCCACCCGCGGTGTGAATAAAAATGAAATTGAGGGAACTGCTGTCTGAAAAGAGCCTGACGCTCACCTGGCCGGATGGATTTTCCGGGCGGCCGAATTGAAAACCGGAGAATTCGCCGGCGCTAACGGTAAAAATGCCGGACTCGGCACCGCGTGGCATGCAAATTCCCTTTACCAGGAGGAGCAAAGCCTGGTTGGCGGTGTCGCTTTGTGACTCAAACGGAATCATTTTATCGGGCGTCATCTGCAAGATGGTGCGATAAAGGGCATGGTCCGATTGCAGCGCTTCGTCGCCGACGATGCGCCGCAGGGTGTTTTGATCGATCTTGTCGTTGGATAGAACCTGGTTCAGAAAAGCACGCGGCGAACCGTGCCAAACGGAGAGAGAGTTCCCGGATTGAAAGACGATCATCGCTTTGTTGGTGTCCGGGATGAGCCCGCTCTTTGCGTCATTCACGTCGTTCCAGGGAACTTCGAATTCATAGCCAAAATACGAGAGCTTCTTGCCGGGCGAGCCGGAAATGGACAAATCCGTGAGTTGAGCGGGAGCCAACCTTATGGCGGGCGCTTTTCGGGTTAAGTAGCGAGCCTCGAGAAGAATTAGGGTCTGGAAGCCGAAAAACCATAAGTAGGCAGCACACAGAAGCAGTACAACGAACAAACCAATCAGGATGCGAGCCCTTGTCGACATTCGGGCTTTCGGCGTCCCGTAGTCTCCCTGAGGAGCCGCTTCCCATTGCTCAGTCAGATGGTTTGACAAGGTTGCACCTGTAGGCGTTCCCGTTTGGTATCTCTCGGCTGGGACCAAGCGAACGGAAAGCCCTCAGTATATACCGGAACAAAGCAGTCCTCGAACTTCGGCGGACGGCCTACCTCCGAGGCGCAGGGCACGCAGAAGCCTGCCTGCGGCAAGCAGGGCCGTCCCTACGGATATTTTGCTTTGTGGGTGGTTTACTCCGAGCCGGTGCCGAGGCGGCGCAGGGCTACGCCGGCGGTGGCCCAGTAATTGTTCTGGGGGGCGCAGGAGGGCGGCTTCGTTTAGCGGGACGAAGAACTCGTCACAGGACCAAGGTAGCGATCCAACCAATCCAGGGTTTCTTTCACCACGGGCTTCTCAGGCGGGACATGTCCCGACTCAAGGATGACGTGCCGTTTCAGGCTGTTGGGCACGCCGAGAAATTGGAAGAGCGGGATTTGCGAAGACTGCACCGGGAACAAGAAATCGTCCTGGCCATTCAGCATCAGCGTGGGCATTTTCACGTGTGGCGCGAAATTTAGCGGCTCAATTTCCGGTGGCAGTTTTTCAAAAGGAAGCCCTCCCCCAACAAGCACACTCGCTTTGAAGCGCGGTTCTACGGCTGTCATGACAGGTCCCCAGACGGCGCCCAAGCTGAGGCCGTAATAAGTTAGGCGATGCGAATCAATGTCTTTTCGGGTTTCCAGATAGTCGATAGCTCGGCTCACATCTTTGGCCCACTGCTGTACCAGGTCCCTACCGGCGTTAGGACCAACTGGGAGGCAAGCACTGCCAGGCTGTACTACTTCTTCGGGAGTCTGCCTCATGGAACTTGAGTTAATGCGACGCTCGTAGGTACCCTTATAAACCGGGTAGAGAAGCGCTCGGCCACTCTTGACGAGGAACTCCAACTCGCCTGGCTGCATGCCTTCACTCGATTTTTCGAAGAAAGTGGATACGCCAGGGAAATAAATGACCGTTGCATAGGGAGAACTGACGTTTTTGGGCAGGAACAGATATGCGGTGACCCGCTCGTTGCCGTAAGCAGCCTTAAAACTGATTCTTTCGCTCCGCCATTGGTCAGAAGAATCGTCTGTCGATTCCACTTGCGAGTCCAACTCAGTGCGATCGTAGGAATAGAAATTCCTATAGACGCGGAAGATTGAATCCGGGACTGGCTTTTCCCTTTTATAGTCGCGAGAAAGCGTTTCGATCGAGCGAATGAGTACAGCAGGTGGAGGAGAGCCATATTTCGCACAGCGAAACCCAAGAGTGGCAGGCCGACTAAACGGCAACTCTGCATCCTCGGTGGCAAACATGTAGCTGGGTTCGTTCCAAGCTCCGCCCAAGACATAGTGCTTGGTTCCTGTTTCGTTCCAGGCCCATTCCTTGACATTGCCGGCCATGTCGTAATTCCCAAATGGCCCCAGCCCCTGCAAGGTGCCAATGGCGACGGACCCCCTTCCATTGAAATTGCTGAACTGAAGAATGTCAGAAGGGATCCCCAACCCTGCCGCTTTGTACCAGTGATAAATGGTGGGGAGGGTCTTCCCCATGGATTCACAATAGGCCGCTGCTTCATACCAACTCACGCCTCCTACCGGAAAATCCGCCTGCCCATCGGGAAAGGATCCCAATTCCCAAGTCGAAGGCCCGACTCGCCCCGTGGAGTCGCGGAACTCCGCCGCCGCTTCCTCCCACGACATGCTTCGGCCGTTCTTTACAAATGGCTCCTTCCAGTTCGCACGATTCTGATAACCTCCGCGCTCGAGGAATTCCTTGAATTGACGGTTGGTCACTTCGTATTTGTCGAGCCAATAGCTTTCAAGCTCCACGGGACTGGCACTATGGAACTGGAAAGTTCCACCGGAGACGCGAACCATACCTGTGGGTCGCGCGCCCGCGGGATCCAGAGTGAAATTGAGACGCACATCGGGAAAGACCTCAGAAGCTGCTTCCACCGTCTCAAATCCTTGCTTAGAAATCCTCCAACGGAAATGGTCCCAAGGGATTTGAACGTTTTCCAGAGGTGACTTTCCGAGGAATAACCATTCCTCATTGACGGCCGAGTACGTCTTGACAGAGATGTCTGCACCTGACGGCGCAGTTTCGATGGAAATGGGGATGGTGAAACTGCGCAGCAAACGAGTGAGCAAGGGATCCTTGGGTATGTAGCGCTGGGCTTCTCGGGTCAGCCGGAAAGCCTGATCGACTTTGTCCTCATCAAGCAAGTGAGCTATTTCGGGCAGTGCCTGATTCCGGGCCCATCGCACCCGACGCAGGTCGTTTGCCTTGAAAGCAGCAAATGCCACGAGAAAGGTTCCCGCGCTTACCAGGAGCCACGGCACTAGTCTTCTGTGGGGGGCTGGTCGTTCGATCGATTCTAAGCGTTGACGGTCGCTATTCCACCAAGCATCGATCTCTGACCGATACGCAAAGACCGACGCTTGTTTCTTGTGGACCTTCCGGCGGACGGGCAGGCCTTCCTTCTCCCATCGCCGGACGGTGCGTTCATCTCGCTTCAGATAGGCGGCAATCTCTTTCCAGGAGTCCAGGCGCTCACTCGAGGGTTCTGGGAAGGAGCTCGGCGGCTGGGTTTTGCTGGTGGCCATGAGGAAGCCCTTGCCGGGGACTAGGTTTAGGCAAGATTCTAACCCAGCCCGAAGTCCAACCCAGCACTATTTTTGGCTGAAGCTAGTCCTTTCGATGATCCAACAGTTTCCGTAGCTGATCCGTGCTTCTAATTGCATACAAGGGCGGGCAAAGGCGGCCATTTGCGCGGCCGCCCGGCTTTGTCTCTTGCGGGTAAATTCGTGCCCTTTTACGGTTGCTCGCAGCTCGCACGGTTTGACTCCTCCTGCAAGGGCTCGCACTGACCTGAGAGGAATCGAGCCAGAGTTTTCGACAGGAGAAAAGCCATGAAACGAATGATGATTCGGGCAGTTCTGATTTTTTCAGTAGCTGGTTTATTGCTTGCCATGTCCCCTTCCCGCGGGCGCAAATCGGACCTCGTGGCCAAAGTACATGCCCAGGAGGGCTGCTCAGTTACGACGCTGCAAGGTGCCTACGGGTTCTACCGAACGGGAGCGACCCTGGTTGGACCTCTTGCCGCCGTGGGAATCGCTACATTTGACGGGAGAGGATCTACCTCGGCCGGCCAAACCATACGCAAGAGCGGAGTCACCACCTCTGATCTGTTCACCGATCCGCCGCTAATAGGCCTCTACGAAGTGGATCCCGACTGCGCGGGGAGATTTCTAACTCCTGACGGTTCTGTTTTTGCTCACATAGTGATTGTCGACGGAGGCAAAGAAATCTTCGGAATCAGCCTTTCAAGCGGCAACACAGTTACGGGAGTCTGGAAGAAGATGAACGGCGGCCAAGAGTGAACCACATTACCGCTACGAGTTCACATCAAGGAGAAGTAACATGAAAACTATTAGATTCGCCACTTCGATCGCAATCGTGCTTTTAGCAGCAGCTTGTGTGGACGCGCAGAACGTCGTCGTGCAATGGAATGGCATCGCCTCCACCACCATTGTCGCCAACGGGAAAGAAGCCTCAGTTGCTTCCGGGGTCTGGTTCGCGTACGTTCACCTAGCGGTGTTCGACGCCGTGAATGCTATTGACCAACGCTTTCAGCCCTATGTGTTCACGACGCAGGCTCCTGTGGGGGCTTCTCAGGACGCAGCGGCAGTGGCCGCTGCTCATCGCATCTTGGTTCAGTACTTTCCCGCGCAGCAAAACGGCCTGGACTCGCAATTCAATACCTCGCTTTCTGGAATTGCTGATACCGGAGCGAACATCGCCGCTGGCGTAGCCATTGGCGAAGCGGCTGCCCAAGCTCTCATCAATGCACGCGCCAACGACGGCTTGCTGGCCAATGTTTCGTACAGTCCTCCCGTCGGTCCGGGCTTTTACCAGCGGACACCTCCTGCTTTCCCGGTTCCTTTGACGCCCTGGCTCGGACAAATGGTTCCATTCACCATGACTGGACCGGCGCAGTTCTTTCCTGATGAAGGGCCCACTCCCCTCGACAGTCAACAGTGGATTGACGATTACAACGAAACGAAAACCCTGGGCCCAATCAACAGCACTGTGCGGACTCCTCAACAGACCGAGATAGGCCTGTTCTGGACAGAACATACCGGGCAGCAATACGCGCGGGCGTTCCGCAAACTAGCCAGCGACCAGGGGCTTGGCACATCGGACACCGCGCGGTTGATGGCCATGCTTTGGGCCGGGTACGCCGACGCAGGCATCGGCTGCTGGAATGCGAAGTTCACATTCAGCTTCTGGCGCCCTGTGACCGCTATTCGAGCCGGTGGAGGCAACCCAGCACTAACCGCCGATCCGAATTGGACACCCTTGGCCGCAACTCCCGCTCATCCGGAATATCCGGCGGCGCACGGCTGCGTCACAGGGGCAGTTTCGACCGTGCTGGAAAATTTCTTTGGAACGCCGAATCTACAGTTCTCTGTGGATAGTCTGGTCACGCATACGACGCACAATTTCAGCAGCACGCACGATCTGCTACGTGAGGTTGAGCTTGCGCGGGTTTATGCGGGCTTTCATTATCATCACTCTGTAATTCAGGGAAAAGTGCTGGGCTTAAAGGTTGGCCACCAGCTAGCGCAGCAATACTTCGGGCAGATAGAGTGACGCGCTCGACGCGGCTGCCGCGTTGGAAATCAGGGAGTGTAAGAGCGCGGGCCGTGTCGTCGGTTACTCGGAAGCGCCGGAGCCGAAGAGGCGCAAGACCACGCCGGCGGTCGCCCAGTAATTGTTCTGGGCCGTCTTGTAGCCAGCGGGACCGAAGGTGGTGCGGTAGTAGTCGACGTTGATCAAGCGGATTTCCCAGTGGCGCTTGACGCGAATGTCGATGCCGCCTCCCGCCTTATAGGAAATGCAGTTTTGGGAAGTTTTGACGCCGCCACCGCTGGTGTCCAGCCGCGAGCCGCCGACCAGGACTTCGCCGAATGGCGTGAGGTTCCAGCGGCTCCCGCGGTGATAGAAGAAGCGGCCGCCATAATGATTGCCCCACAGCACGTTCTTGGTGCCGCTGATGGTAACGAAGTTATAGCTGGTGTCCCCGCCGAGCTGGAGCCACGGCTTCAGGTTGTAGCCGAAGGAACCCATGCCGCCGTTGAGGTTGGTGGAAGACCCTCCGCTGTTGAAGCGGGTAAACGTGTATCCGGAATACAGTTCCAGCAAGAAGCTCTGGTGCATGCCGGGCATAGGCCGTTCCCAAGTCGAACGCACGCTGGCGCTGCGGACAGGCTCGGGAGCGGGCTGAGCTGCTTCAGGCTGCGGCTGTGAAGCGGCAGCGGGGGCCGGATCTGCTGCAGGCGGAGCTGGCGCAGAAGTTGTATCGGACGCAGGAGGAGCCGGTTGCGGCGGCGTCGGGAACAAAGGCCCGGGTTGTGCCGGTGAAGAGGATTGCGGCGCGGGCTGAGCCGGGGCAGGTGCAGCAGGCTGCGGAGGCGCAGGGGCCGCTGGCTGCGTGCTTGTTGCCGGAGCGGGAGCTGATGGAGCAGGCGCCGGAGTTGATGCCGACGCAGAAGAAGAAGAGACAGACGCTGATACAGAAGCCGACGAAGGAGCGGAAGCGGACTTAGCCGCTGCAGACTGAACGTTCACCGGGGCAGGGGCTGGCGCGATCGACGGAGCTTTTGCTGCCGGCGCCGGAGAAGAAGCAGGCTGTGCCGGTGCGGTTGCAGCGGGAGCAGATGGCGCGGAGGAAGAAGCCATATCAGACGCGGTGACCGCAGGCGCGGGCGGCGTCGGGAAGAGCGGACCCGTTTGAGTAGAAGCAGACTTAGACGGCGCGGGCGCTGTCGTCACCGGCATGGATTGTGCCTGAGCCGAAGTGGGTTGCGCGTACGCAGGAGCGTTCACGGAGGCATTCGCAACGACAGGGCGAACGGGAACAGCGGCCGGAGCATTGGGCACAGGCGATTGTGTGCGCGCGGCTCCGCCGTGGTCCGCGGTAATCAGGTTCGAGTAGATGAAGCCGACCTTGCCGTCTTTGGTTTGGACACGCGAAAAGACAAAGCCATAGACAAGGACGGTGAAGCGCTCCCCGCAAGCGACGGAACCCAGGGTGTCCGGAGTCTGCCGCGCCTTGCTGAAAACAGGCGTAGCGTCCGGATGGCTGGTGCAGTCGACGTACCCCAAGTCGTCTGCCCAAGCGGCAGAGGCCATAAGAAAGCAGCCCATGAGTAGAGTGAAAAAGCGTATGCGAGACATCGCCCCCTCCTCGGCTCGGGGACACGCCGAGCCTTGAATACAATTCTGAGGCGGAAATTGGGAGCGTGAAACGGGTCGAAGGGACAGGGATTCCAAAAAAACACCTGTACGGAGAGACGGGGGAGCGTTTGGAGGTTGAGGGTGCCGCGCCTACGGCGCTCGGGACTGTTTTTGCTTGGTGACCCAGTGCTCACGCGCTGGGCTAAATTGTGGCACGCCCACGGCGTTCACCATCTCTGTGGGGAGCGCCGACGCAAAGTGCCAACTGGTGCGAACCGTTATGCAAAGTGAGGAGACAGGCAGGAATGCCTGTCCCACCGCTAGTTCCTGGAGAGGTGGTTGAGGACTTCGGCGGCGTGGCCTTTGGCTTTGATGGCGGGCCAGACAGCTTCGAGTTTGCCGGTTTTGCCGATGAGGAACGAACTGCGCACGATGCCCATGAATTTGCGTCCCATGAACTGCTTTTGCTGCCACGCGCCGTAGGCTTCGATGGTTTTGTGATCGGGATCGCTGAGCAACGGAAAATTGAATTTGTATTTGGCCTTGAAGATAGCTTGCGCCTTGACGGAATCCGCGCTCATGCCGAGGATAGCGACTTTCAGCTTATCGAATTTCTTTTTTGCGTCGCGAAACTCGGACGCTTCGATGATTCAACCGGAGGTGTTGGCTTTGGGAAAGAAAAAGAGGAGGACGCGCTTGCCCTTGAAGTCTTTCAGCGCGACGGTCTTGTCCTCGTCGGATTGCAGGCGGAAGGCGGGGGCTTTGGCGCCGGGTTTGAGCATGGGATTTCCTCTGTTGTGTTGAGCGGTCTCCGTCCGGGTGCGATTGACGTTCAGTATACGATGAGACTGCTCCATCAAGTACAACGGAGACCGATGGCAAAAGTTTCAGGGCTCCCTTAGTCACCGGGCGACGGAAAGCGGCAGCAGGGCTGCTCTTCGCCGGCTCAGGGTAAACCGCAATCTAAGAATACCTGCGAGAACCTGGGGAAGCGGGCGGGCAAGCCCGGCCCCTACGGTTGAGAAAGCAATTTGCGGAGGATGTCGTTGACGGCTTGGGGATTGGCTTGGCCGCGGGTGGCGCGCATCACTTGGCCAACAAAGAATTTGAAGACGCCTTCGTTGCCGGCTTTGTATTTGGCAACGTTGTCGGGATTTTTGGCGATGATTTCGCGCGCGGCGGCTTCGATGGCAGATTCGCTGACTTGGGCACCGAGGCCTTCGGCGGCAACGATATCTGTGGCGCTGCGGCCGGATTCGAACATGGTGGCGAAAACTTTCTTGCCCACAGCGGCGGTGATTTTGCCGGACTCGACTAAGGAAACGAGTTCAGCGAGAGATTTTGCGCTGACCGGGCTTGCGTCGATTTCCTTGCGGGAATCGTTGAGGCGGCGAAGAAGTTCGGTCTGCATCCAGTTGGCAGCGGCTTTGCCGGAAGCGCCGGCTTTCACGGCGGATTCGAAATAGTCGGCGAGGGCTTTCGTGGCGGTGAGGACTTCGGCGTCGTAGGGCGTGATGCCGTAGGACGCGACGAAGCGGGTATGCTTGGCATTGGGGAGCTCGGGAAGCGAACGACGAACTTCTTCGCGCCAAGCGGAGCTGATGTGAACGGGGAGGAGGTCCGGCTCGGGGAAATAGCGATAGTCGTGGGCTTTTTCCTTCGAGCGCATGGACAGAGTGTGACCTTCGGCTTGGTTCCAGAGGCGCGTCTCTTGCATGAGTCGGCCGCTGGATTCGAGTACGCCAATGTGGCGGTCGATTTCGTATTCGAGGGCTTTTTGGAGGAAGCGGAAGGAATTGAGATTTTTGACTTCGACTTTGGTGCCGAATTCTTTGGAGCCGCGAGGACGCACGCTGACGTTGGCGTCGCAGCGGAGCGAGCCTTCTTCCATGTTGACGTCGCTGACGCCGGTGTAAAGCATGATCTGGCGGAGCGCGGAGAGGTAAGCGTAGGCCTCTTCGGAAGAGCGAATGTCCGGCTCGGAGACGATTTCGACCAGCGGCGTGCCGCAGCGGTTGTAATCGATGTAAGCCTTCGTGGCGGATTGCGAAAAACCCTCGTGAAGATTCTTTGCGGCGTCTTCTTCAAGATGGAGGCGCGTGATGCCGACGCGTTTTGCCGTGCCGCCGACTTCGATGTCGAGAAAGCCATGGGTGGCGAGGGGCAATTCGTATTGTGAGATTTGGTAGCCCTTGGGGAGGTCGGGATAAAAATAGTTCTTGCGGGCGAAGCGCGAACGCTCGTGGACGGTGCAGTTCAGGGCGAGCGAGGCGCGCATGGCCATCTCGACGGCGCGCTTGTTAAGAACGGGGAGCGTGCCGGGTAGGCCGAGGCAAACGGGGCAAACGTTGGTGTTGGGCGGATCGCCGAAACGCGTGGAGCAGCCGCAGAAGATTTTGGTTTTGGTCAGGAGCTGGACGTGGACTTCGAGGCCGATGACGGGCTCGTATTTCGCGAGGATTTCGGGCGCGATGGACATG
>DATDNK010000456.1:0-4608 GCA_036518275.1 Candidatus Acidiferrum sp. | reverse complement strand
TCGCTTTACTCGGGCCGCCGAAAGCGGATTCACCGTGAGAGTTTCAGAGCTTCGGTCCTCCACCACTCTGAGACCCAGCGGTGCTGAAAAGCATTGCGGCGGAGAATTGTCTCTTGACAACGCCTTCGCTCTTATCGAGCGGCACCCCGCCGGTCTCCGCGCCACACGCCTTCAGCCCGGGGAACGCTCCCGCTTAATTCCTATGACGAGCTAGAGGGAGGAGTGGTTCCGGCCTCGGCTAATTGCGCCCTAAGCAATTCTCCAAGATAGTTTGCAAGGTCTGTGACGTTGAAGTGGCCTTCTTCCCAAGCAATGTCGGCAGCTTGTAAGGCTGCATAGTACGGAGCCCGATTCTCTCGTATCCGCTCCGGCACTATTTTTTTCCCAGGAAGCAATCCGCCATGCTTCATGCAAATAAGATAATAACAAGCGGCCCTTGCAGTTCTGCCGTTACCTTCAACAAATGGGTGAACCCAATTCAGCCGCCAGAGGGCATACGCGGCAATAAGGGTGGGATGGTCGTGAAGGGTCCAATTCTCGTGCACAAAGGAAAAGAATCGGTCCATGAGATTAGGCACTTCCCGGAAATGCGGGGGAAAGTGGTTGCCTACGTAAATCGGTTCCTCGCGGTAGCGGCCTCCGAATTGCGCGATGTTCGCAACCGCCACATAATTTAGGGCCCATAGAGTATATTTGTCGAACGCTTCGATGCCCTTCTCAAGCCCAATTTCAATGCAATTCGTCAGTAGGTCATACTGCCGTAGAAGGTTTTGCTCTTGAACCCTCGTATAGAGCGCCGGATTGTCTTTCTCGCGAACAGACACGGCTGAGAACCTGGCCAGATTAATCCTTCAGTTTGAGGTTCCGTGATGCGTGACGAACACTTTCTTTTGTGATGGTTTTAGAACCAAGGGCATTGCCAAATGCAAAGCTGACCCTTTGTTCGCGCAATTCTTCTTCGCTTACAGGTCTATTTTCGGTTTCCTTTAACAGGCGCACCAATTCCGGATCTGGCGCAGGAACGTTCTCGAATTGTTTGCGGTCGGCCATACAAGTCCCCTCTCTATATTAGATGTGCCGTAGAGGCGTATGTTGCAACACCGAGAAGAGGAGAACGGGGAAGCCGGAAAACACTCCGGCGGTGACGTACATCCTTGCCTCCAAGGCAGTACAACCCCTGTGGTAGGTTAGCACAAAACGATTACCCTTACGCGTTCGCCCCTACCATGTTTAAGCCAATCTCTTATCAAGCCATAAGGAGGCAGAAAACTGTGAGGGGTTTCACCGCTTGCCGTACAGCACTCAGATTCTCTCCACGGTCCCGATGCTCCGCAAATGTGAATTCACCGAGTCCGGGCCACCGGCCAACCGAGAGGTCCAAGGTTCAACTGGCAGAAGCCGCGACTTCTTCTTCGCCTTCGGCCGGACTCAGATCTCGCTTCATATTCACGTTCCCTTTGACAAATCTTTTCATGTCATTAAGCAAGTAAACGCGAGGTAACACCGCGGCCGTCAAAGCTTCATCGCCAACCAATTTGTCGAACCCGTCTCCCCTCCAGCCTTCCTTGTACCTGAACGAAGCCAGAGCTGACATCACGGTCCAAACCAACTGTGTCAAGTATAGTTGCTTCGCCATCGTCTCAATCTTAGGCTTGTGAACCTCCCGCCGATCAGGAGCGATCAGCTTCAAACCATGCTCGACTAGTTCCTGAAAAACGCTAAAGTCTTGATTGACTTCGAGAAAACTGCGCTCGACCACAAAATGTGCGGCTCGTGATTGCAGGTGTGAGGCTTCCGCTTCGGTAACCCAACTCCATTGCGGACAAAAGCTTGCCAACAGGTCCACAATTTTGCTGTCACCAACCCCCTTTTTGATGTGTATTGCAGGTCGGCGACTGCTCGCGGCATCGGCGGCTTCCCCGGTTCCTCTTCCCCTACCGGATAATTGCTTTAATGCATTATCTTCCCCATCCGTCGAGCCATTTTCGGTCCCTTTTAATGAGACTCTGTAGGATTTCACCTGTAGGAATTCTTTGTATTTGCTGATTTGCTCTCGCAGGTATTCTTCCTCTGATTTACTCGCCGCGCTTTGCTTCGACTCCACATAGTCGGCTAGCTCTTTAGGCATGTTGTCATAAAATTCGGTCGCCCACCTGTTCCAGGGCAAGTTTGTTCCGTCAGGCAAGATCAAGCTGGTTCTAGTCAGGTTCGCTGTAACTGCTAGAGAAGGTGAAGGCTCCATATAAATCACGACATGATTGTACCCTGCAAAAATTCCAAATTTTTGAAGGAGCGGAATCGCAGAGTCATGCGACGTGAAATCGAATAACTCGTCCTTGTAAACAGCCGCTACGTGCCCTTGCTTCTTGGTTCCGCTGAAAGCGTGGTAGTAAGGCCGCTTGCGGTAGAGGTCGACGCTCCGCGTCTCATCAAGGATCCACCAATACGCCGTCGCGTCAGTGAGTGGTAGAGAGCCGGATTTCAATTGGAACTCGTTTAGGACGGCCGCGTATCCCTCAATCGTGCGGGTGTGCGGCTTTCCGTCCGTAATTGCCAATTTTGAAGTGAGAGTGACACCGTTCGGTATTTTGTAGAACTGCTTATTGGCGACATGCTGAAACCAGTAATCCTTATGCGTAACCTCAAGCGTTTCTGGCGCAAGAGTCGTGTCATGTTGAAGATTCTTGCCGAGCAAAACAACCATCGTTCCGTGCGTATCGATAATCGGCGATTTATAGTCTTCAGGATTCTCGACTAGTGATAGGTCCAGATATTCAGGAAAGGTGCCATCCGGCATCTCGAATTGCTCCAGGCCGTACTGATCCGTTCCAGGGTCGTGAGCGATTCTGATCAGGTAGCCGCGGTTGTCTCGCCAGGAACGGACTTCAACGCCGTAGGGGTTCCATGCAGCCGTGGAGATTTTTGCGCCGACTCCGAAATTCTCGTCAATCGACTGACGCTTACCTGATTCTGCAAGAGTGTTGAAGAAACGCTTTAGCTCACGGAGATCCATCGCGATGCCGTTATCGCAGAACGCAGCTTTCCGGACTCCGTGATTCTTCAGGTAAAAGGAGTCCGGGCAAACCTCAACTTGCCCCTTGAAGGCCGCATCCTTGGGGTGAAGTTTCCGATAGGCGGCGATTGCTTCGAAACAGTTAATCAGGAGTTCCCGAACTTGCTTGAGTGGCCCAACTTCGGTACCGAGGCGGTGAACCATGAACGAGACGCCCTTTGGAGTGGACGTCATCGGCGTGATTTTCATTTTTTATCCTTTTCCTGCCTCTAGTCATTCAAGACGGAAGCAGAACGAGAATTGCTGATTCCTCCAGGTCGACTAGCGACGTTTCGGATCAGCCGAGCGAGAATACGCGACTCGCTATGGTTTTGCAAGTCGGCGATGTAACCCGCGCGCGGGTTGAACCAAAAGCAGATCGCTCGCGCCCCAAAGTGCGGCGGTTCGCGATGACAAGCGGTGGCGAGGCATTAGACGGCGACGTGGTATTCGGTCTGGACCAAGCCGCTTGGGTAGTGGTGGGTGGCCACGTGATGGAGACGGACGTCGCGGGGCAGCCCGCCGAAGAGGGGAATGCCGTCGCCAATGAGCACAGGGACGCGAGTGATGATGAGGCGCCGCACGAGGCCGGCGCGGAGAAACTGTTGAATGGTGATGCCGCCGTCCACGTAGACGTGCTGGACGCCGCCGGCAGCGAGTTTGGAAACAATTTCGGCGGGGGGCCCGGCCATCTGCTCGACACGGCCTCCGCGCACGGCGGAGAAATCGAGTACGCGGCTGCTGAGGACCACTACGCGCTTGTCACCGTAGGGCCATTCGGGAAAAGACAGAACGGTCTCGAAGGTTTTGCGGCCGATGACGAGGGCGTCCACGCTGGCGAAGAACTCGTCGTAGCCGTGAGGTTCGCCGCCGCCGGGTGGAAGAAAGTCGAGAGCGCCGTTCGGGCGCGCAATGAAACCGTCGACGCTGGTTCCGATGAAAACAGATACGGTCATCGCGGGCTCATTCCTGTAGAGGCGAAGTGGCGAATGGCGACGTAAAGTCGCCGCTACAAACCGAGGTGGCGGGATTATACCCCGGCGGGAGATTCAGTGCTGGGAGAAGCGGATGGCACGTGGCTACCACGCCATAACCTGAGAAAGAAGAGCGGCAGCAGGGCTGCCGCACTCCAAAAGAGATGGCGACGTAGAGTCGCCGCTACACAGGAAACGGAAACGGGCACGACATGTCGTGCCCCTACGCAGGCAAGACCCACCCTTAAACTTCAAGGGAGGGGCACCCTCGAAAGAAAAAGCAGATCCCTCACTGTCGTTCGGGATGACCACCGGAGCGGGGGGCGGCGGCAGGGCGCGCGCAAGGCGTTAGACGGCGACGTGAAGTCGCCGCTACACAGGAAACGGGAACGGGCACGACATCGTGCCCCTACGCAGGCAGGACCCACCCTTGAACTTCAAGGGTTGATTGGATAAGAGCGAAGGCTCCGTTCGCGTAACCGGTATGCTTCTGTTTGGAGGACCGAAGCTATCGGTAGGAAGGAGCCTTCGATGCTGATTATAGGATGTGATTATCACCCCAGTTGGCAACAGATTTGTTGG
>DATDNK010000455.1:0-5090 GCA_036518275.1 Candidatus Acidiferrum sp. | reverse complement strand
CTCGCGCACGATGTCCGTGTTCTTGATGGCGAGCGCCTCGTCCACCGTCTTGCCCTTCACCCATTCCGTGGCGAGCGAGGAGCTGGCGATGGCCGATCCGCAACCGAAGGTCTTGAACTTGGCTTCTTCAATGACCTGCGTTTCCGGGTTGATCTTCATCTGCAGCTTCATCACGTCACCACACTCCGGCGCGCCGACAAGGCCGGTCCCGACGTTAGGATCATTTTTCGGGAGGCTGCCGACATTCCGGGGATTGTTGTAGTGATCCACTACTTTGTCGCTGTATGCCATTACCCGTTGCTCCTTGCCAGATTTTCGACACTTTCAAAGGCCGCGCTCTTCACAGCCTTGTCCGAGAGCGATACGTTCGGCACAGAAGCCGAACGGCCCGCAGTAAGCTGCCGAAGAGCGTCCATGATGTACTCCGTACCAAGCCCGAGCATCTTCAGGAAAGCGCGCACCTGCTGAAGTTCGCGGAAGGAGCGCTCTCCCCCGCTCTCCTCCTCCGCATCGTAAGGCACGAAAGACACGCGGAAAGTCGCACCCGTGCCCCCGATCGACCGATGAATCCGAATTGTCCCCTCATTTGCCATGGTGTGTGTATCAGTCCTTTATGCAAGCCGTCATGCGGTTTGCCATTTCATCTTTGAGATATCGATTCCTTCCTTGGCCATTTCATAGAGCGGCGAAAGCTCGCGCAGCTTGGTGACGACCTGCACCATCTTGTCGATGACGTAGTCGACCTCCTCCTGCGTATTGAAGCGGCCCAGGCCGAATCGAATCGAGGTGTGAGCGAGGTCTTCGCCCACCCCTAAAGCTTTGAGTACATAGCTGGGTTCAAGGGTTGCCGAGGTACAGGCCGAACCGCTTGAAACCGCCACGTCGTTGATGCCCATCAGGAGCGACTCGCCTTCCACGTAGGCGAAGCTCATGTTCAGGTTGTTGGGCAGGCGGTGCTCCATCGAACCGTTGACGTAAACTTCGTCCAGCTTGGCTTCCAGCCCAGCTTTCAGGCGGTCGCGCAGGCCGCGGAGTCTCACACTCTCTTCCGGCATCTCTTTTTGCGCGATTTCGCAGGCTTTGCCGAGGCCCACGATGCCGGGCACGTTCAGGGTGCCGGAACGCATCCCGCGCTCATGGCCGCCCCCATCAATGATGGCGGAAAGCTGCACGCGCGGATTGCGGCGCCGCACATACAGGGCGCCAACGCCCTTCGGTCCATAAATCTTGTGCGCACTGATGGCGAGCAGATCGATGTTGTCTTTCTGGACGTCAACGGGAATCTTGCCAACGGCCTGGACGCCGTCGACGGCAAAGAAAATCCCGCGCTCCTTGGCAATCTTACCGATTTCCGCAATGGGGTTGACTACGCCAATTTCGTTATTAGCGTACATGACGGTGATCAGGATCGTAGTCGGCTTGATAGCCGCCTTCAGGTCGTCCAGGCTGACGCGGCCGTCGCGCTGCACCGGCAGGTAGGTGACCTCGAAGCCGTGCTTCTCTAAGTTCTTGCAGGTATCGAGCACGGCTTTGTGCTCGATAGACTGGGTGATGATGTGGTTGCCCTTCTCGCGGAACATTTCTGCGATGCCCTTGATCATCAGGTTGTCGGACTCGGTCGCGCCGCTGGTGAAGATAATCTCCTTCGCCGTGGCGTTGATCAGCGAAGCCACCTGCTGGCGCGCATTCTCCACTGCTTCCTCGGCGCTCCAGCCGAAGGAGTGGTTGCGGCTGGCCGCATTCCCGAACTTCCCAGTGAAATACGGCAGCATCGCCTCCAGCACCCGAGGATCGACCGGAGTGGTCGCGTGATTGTCCATGTAGATCGGCAATGTGACACCCATGTTTGCTCTTCTCCTAAGTCTTTAATGCTACGAGCGTCGGCTCTTGCGGATCCTCGCTCATCTGAGCAATCGTTACCGAGTCCAACACACTTAAGATGCTTTCATTCACCCGGCGTAACGGTTCTTTTACCGAACAGCGTTGAGTCGCATCGCAATTCCCATGATTCGTCACGCACGAAGTGATCAGCACCGGGCCATCAATCGCGGAAATCACTTCCAGGGCGCTGATCTGCGACGGCTCCTTCGACAACTGGTAGCCGCCGCTGGAACCATGCTTTGCCGCCACAATGGACCTGTGGGCCAGCTTTTGGAGCACCTTAGCCATCAGCGTGGCGGAAATGCCGTATTCCTCGGCAATCTCGCTGGCGCTGCAGGCGTGATCGCGGCGATGCAAAGCCAGATGCTTGACGGCGATCAACCCGTAATCAGCTCTCTTTGAAAGCTTGAACATCGAGCCGAGACTCTCTGTCCCCCCAAATATGCGACCGTTCTAGTCGCACATATACTATACTCCCGCGCAGCGGCGAAAGTCAACCTCCGTTGTAAACAAATTCCATCCATAAGCCCTTTGTTTCCTTAGGCTTATAATAGGACTAAAACAGTCTTATTTTCTTCGATTAACAGTCTATCAACTACCCGCCCGAGAGAAATTGTACGAAAGTCGGATTTAGTCGCAGTTAAGAGGACTTTTCATGGCTCCGTGATAGTCTGGAGCAGGGGAGTGCGGCGCATGAGAAGTTTCGAGATTTGGGGGAAAGGGCAACTTCAACGAGTCTTTCAAATCGGTGTCCTCGGTGCCCTTTTGGCGGCCATACCTCGCACGGCTCTCGCACAGGCTGGAAGCGGTGATTCAGCGGCTCGCCCCGAGAATGCGTTCCAAAAGGCGGCCCAGATGGAACACTCTGGCGAGACTTTCACCTTGATTGGCGCCGGGGACATCGCCACTTGCAAACACCTGGATAGCGCCCAAGCAACCGCCAAGCTGATCAAGCAGATTCCGGGCACGGTCTTTGCTGCCGGGGATTTGGCCTATGACAAGGGGAGCCTGGATCAGTTCAAGAACTGCTACGGGAAAACCTGGGGAGTGTTCAAGGACCGAACCAAGCCCGCCCTGGGAAATCATGAATATGTGGACCACGCCGCCACGGGCTATTTCCAATATTGGGGCATGCAGGCGGGGCCGACGGACAAAGGCTACTACAGTTACACTTTGGGCGACTGGCACATCGTGGTGCTGAACACCAATTGCAACATCAAGAAGATGGGCGGCTGCGACAAGGGCTCACCTCAGGAAAACTGGCTGCGAGCCGATCTCGCCAAACATCCCAATGCCTGTATTCTCGCCTACGGCCATCACGCACTCTTCAGCAGCGGCGTGTTCAAGAGTCATGCCTTGCATCCGCAGCTTCGGCCGCTCTGGGAGGACCTTTATGCTGCGCATGCGGACCTGATCCTTGCGGGCCACGAACATTCGTACGAGCGGTTTGCGCCGCAGGATCCTCAGGGGAATGCCGACACAGCGCATGGGATCCGTGAAATCGTTGTCGGGACCGGGGGAAGGAGTCACAGCCCTCTGGGCGTGCCGACGCCGAACAGCGAAGTGCGCGAATGGAAGACTTATGGAGTGCTGAAGCTGACGCTGGCTACTGGGAGATACCACTGGGAGTTCATGCCCGTAGAGGGCGAGACCTTTCGCGATTCGGGGAGCGGTGTCTGCCATAACGCCCCGCATACCGCGGATTGAGTAACCTCCACATCAGCGCAAATTTGCACTTAAGGCTTTGCGGGCGGGGCAGGCGCTTAGAGGGCGCAAGCGGTACCGATTCTCTGAAGGATGCTTGTCGTAGCCGAAGCGGCTTACATCAAGGCTTTGCAGTCGACGGAGGCTGGGCTTCTGCAGCTGCGTGAACCAATTTTTCTATTGAGGGTCCAGTGACTAGAATCAGCTGAGCATTGGTACCCAACGTTTCGCAGAATTTGATTGTTTGCAGAGACGATGAAGTTTCCTGATCGGTAGGCCGAGTGCCATTCCTAAGCGACGCAAGTGCCGCATTTCCGCGTGACCCAAGACAAGCCAGACCTTGGGACACCGGTAGCAGTTCTTTTGCTAAGTAAGACGTTGCGAAAACCTCGCTCAACAGCGGCCTTTGTAACATCCAACGATTCATTGTTGTCTCAAGCTCCGAAGTAATATCGAATATTTGGTATTCAGGTACTTCCTTACTCGTGCGGACTGCTAGATACTTGTCCACAAGCTCGCCAAAGTGTCTGGCCGCGTCGCTTTCCGGGGGCACGGCATCGACGAGGTGATTCAAGGGAGTCGTGGTGATCGCTTTATAGCCTGTGGATTCTCCCCGCGTGTAATCCTTCACCGGTTCGAGCACGTCGGCCAACGTTTGGAGCGCGGCAAATTCCTCAGGCGTCGCAGGGCCAGCGATTCTCTGCAGCATCTTGCGGTATTGGCTGCGGTGCGTAAGGCCGAGCCATTCCAGTCGCTGGCTGACCACTTCCAGGCGCGCGTACATGGAGTTGACGTCGGTCACGGACTGCGGGGACCACAAACGCTCCGCGATGGCCGCCGTACGGGGCCAAATGCGTGAATCAATGTTTTCCCAATTAACATATTCGGACCACATGGTGGCTTCGCCACCCAGCACCAGTTGTTTCTGCTCTGGCGTCAAATCCGCGGCAGCGCCTCCCAACGGATCCACCGCATAGTGGCGGGCCGCGCTCCACATCAAATCGATGTAATAACCGTTGGAAAGAATTCCGCGATAGCCCTGCTTCGCGGCTGCGGCCAGCGAGTCCGGACCGCGCCAGGAGTGAATGACAATATCCTTCGGGGCGCCGGGAACGAAGATTTCGTCCCAACCGATGGCTGCTTTTCCATGCTTGGTTACCAGCTTCTGGACGCGCTGGCTGAAATAGGCCTGCAGCTCTTCGTTGGACTTGTAGCCGCGGGCCTTCTTGAATTCCTGGATTTTCGGATTGGAATCCCAAGCCTTGCCATTCACTTCGTCGCCGCCGATATGAAAGTAGCGGTCCGGAAAGAGTTTCGCCATCTCTCCGATGAATTGGTCGAGGAATTTGTAAGTTTTCTCGTTCGTGGGATCCATCGCCGGATCCATGACGCCCCATTCCTCATCGATTTTGAATGGACCCGGGGTGCTTGCAATTTCGGGATAGCCGACGAGCCAGGAAGTGCTGTGGCCGGGCATATCGAATTCAGGCACGACGCGGATACCC
>DATDNK010000454.1:0-3865 GCA_036518275.1 Candidatus Acidiferrum sp. | reverse complement strand
GCGGGCCCTTCCTGGGAAGGCTTCCTGACAGAGCGTTTCGCCTTCAGGTAGAAATTCTTCAGAAAGCGCTGCTTGTTTTCCGTGAAGAAGTATAACGAAGTGAGTAAACCAGTCTCTTCGTAATTGTTATTGTCGCGCTGCGACCAGAGGACTTTGGGAAGCGGGGGATTCTGGCGGTACCAGGTGCGGGCGTATTCTTCCGGCTGGAGCGTGCGCTCCTCGGTGTCCGCGCCGCCGTTGCCAAACGTTTCGTAGAGCCGGCTGATGCCGTTGTGCAGGGCGGCGATGAACATCAAATAGCCCGGCGACCAGGTGTCGAAATCACCGTGGGCGAAGACGCCGGGCATCCCGAATTTCGTCATCGCGGAAACGTTGTTCCAGCCGATGATTTGCCATTCATCCGCCAGAATCGGATCAATCCACGCGTTGTACGGTTCGTCGCCAATGGTGTTGTCGTAGAGATACGGCACGGACTCGTGCAGATCGTGCAACACCTGTGCTTTCCAGCCGACGTAGGTGTTCAAGACATTTTCGGTGAGTTTCAAAGTGACGCCCATGGCGTCGCGATTGTTGTCGTGCGCCACGTATTTGCCCCAGTAGACCAACCAGGGGAAAAATTCTTTCGGATGGGCGAGGTGCCATTTGTATATATCGACCATGCGGTCACGGCCGTCGACTTCGACAACGGGCGTGATCAGCGTGATCGTTCCGTCACGAATTTCCTTGATGTACGGACTTTCATCGACGGCGAGCCGGTAGGCCAGCTCCATCAGGGCGGTGGGCGCACCGGTTTCCGGCGAATGGATCGTCCCGGTGATGTAGTAGACGGGCACCGCTTGGGCGACGAGCTTGTCGGCCTCCGAATCGTCGAGCTTGATGGTTCGGGGATCGGCGAGCTTGGCCAGGCGCGCGCGATTCTCCTCGAGGTTTTTGATATTTTCTTCTGAGGACACCGCGACGGCGATCATCTCGCGACCCTCTTCCGTCTTTCCAATGGAGAAGACTTTCACTCGCGGCGTGGCCTTCTCGAGCAGGCGCATGTACTTGTACACATCTTTCGCATACGGCAGGATTCCGGGCGCACCGGAGATGTCGCCGAGAACGGTTTGCGGCGTCGGAACGGCCTTTGACGCGGGCAGGTAGTCCACCAGCGGTGAAGTGAAGTACGGCTGCGTGGTGTACTTGTGGATTTTCTCCGTATAGGCCGCGTCCACGGGCTGTTTGGGATCGCGCGCGGGAGCGGTCTCGCCATCCGCCCAAGCGGCTGACCCGCCAAGCAAAAGCAATGCAAATGCAGTAAACATTCGATTGTTGGAATTCATTAGTGACCTCGAAATGGAGCCGCAGGATTTTAACGCAATTCAAAGAAGGCGGGAGCTTATTCGACAGGTAGGAACACGATGCATACCGGTGAAGGAACCTCGGCAACCTGGCCCGTAAGCGTCAGGACGCCCGTCAAGGGATCAATATTGAAGACCACGATGGTGTTGGATTCTTGATTGGCGGCAAGCAGAAATTTTCTCGATGGATCGATCGCGAAATTCCGCGGCGTTTTGCCTTGCGTGGCAATGTCCGCGACCGGCTTCAACGTGCCCTTGCGAGGATCGATCGAGAAAACCGCAAGGCTGTCGCGGCCACGATTCGAAACGTAAAGGAATTTGCCGCTGGGATGCACGGCAATCTCCGCCACATCGTTCGCGCCCGAGAAATCCTTTGGAAGCGTAGAGAGCGCTTGCAGTTCGTGCAGCGTGCCGTCCTTGGCGTTATATGAAAACGCCGTCACCGTGGAATTCAGTTCGCTTGCCACATACAAGAATTTCCCGTTGGGACTGAAGGCGGCATGCCGCGGCCCCGCTCCCGCTTTCAGTTTGGCGCCAGGATTCAACTTGCTGGTTGTGAACGCACCGTCCGGGAGATGGAACTTGGAGACCAGGATGCGATCGATGCCTAAATCCGCTGCCAGAAGAAACTGATCGTCCGGCGAAGTGGCGATCCAATGCGCATGCGGCCCTTCCTGGCGCTCCTTGTTTGGGCCTTGGCCGCTGTGCTTCGCGAATCCCGTGTACTTCCCGAGTTGCCCGTCGTCCTTCACGGGAAAAACCGCAACCGTCCCCCCGTCGTAGTTCGCCACCAAGACGTAGTGGCCGGTCTTGTCGAGTGAAACGTGGCACGGTCCCGCTCCTCGCGAAGCAACCTGATTCAGCAGTGTGAGTTTGCCTGTCTTTCGGTCAATGGAGAATGCACTGACGGCGCCGCTTTCTTCATCGCCAAATTTACTGGTCTCATTGACGGCGTAAAGATACTTCCCGCTCGGGTGCAGCGCGAGAAAGGAGGGATTCTGCGATTCTGCAGCAACTCCGATGAGGCTCAGTTTTCCAGACGGGTCTTCCAAGCGGAAAGAGTAGATCCCCTTGCTTTTCGTTTTTTCGGTGTAGGTCCCGATATAGCCGAGGTATCGCTTGGGTGCCGGCGGCTTGGCTTTTTCCTGCGCCGGCGTAGAAAGAACGAACGCAGTGAATACCAGCAGAGCGGCGAGCAGCCGTCGAGCGAGGCTCATAACGCGAGGATTGTACCACCTCAATCGTGTTTATCCGTTCTTGGGAGAATTCTTGAAGATCTTTGAATCTGCAGGGGAAGCAAAAATCTGACCGTATTGAATCTTCCTAAACCAACCCTTTTTATAAGGAAGGTAAACGGCCACCCCCTCTCCATCCGCGTACTCGACGTCGACTTCAACGGCGTCTGTTTTCTTTGTTTGGTTCGGCGGAATAACAAGCACGTCGTAGCAAATCCCGACGGCGCTGTATCCTGGGGCATCTTTTCGCAACGCACCAACCATCATCTCAACCAGGGCTTTTCCTTTCGGATACTCTTGGCCATCGTAGGCACCTAGTAGAACTATTTCTCCTGATGCGTTCATGTAAGCGCCGAACGGATGGAATGCCCCGTACTTAGCCAACACCTGCTGAGCAAATGGGAGGAGAGCATTCAACAGTTTGTCGCCATCTTCGCGACCCATGCGCCCCTCCTTTATGCGAACCTACTTCTTTTCTTCTTCGCTTTCTTCCTGGAGGACGGCCGCGGCGGCGACGGAGTCATCGGCATCGAGCCGCAGCAGGCGCACGCCCTGCGTCGAGCGGCCCGCTTCGCGAATTTCATTCGCGTGCACGCGGATCACTTTTCCGTTGTGGGTAATGATCATCACGTCGGATTCTTCCGTCACCTGGAGCGCGGCAACGACAGAGCCGTTGCGGTCCGTGGTTTTCATGTTGACCACGCCCTTGCCGCCGCGCGAAGTGATGCGGTATTCGGCGAGAGCCGTGCGCTTGCCGTAGCCCTTTTCGGCCACAGTTAGCATCAACGTTGTGAGCGAATCTTTAATCTGCTCGTTCTCGAGCTCCTCGAGATTCTGCGTCGTGGTCTTGTGTTCCTTGGCGATAATTTCAAAATCGGGCTGGACCGCATCCATGCTGACCACGTAATCGTCCTTGTCGAGATCCATGCCGTTAACGCCTCCGGCATTGCGGCCCATCGGGCGCACTTCGGTCTCGCGGAAAAGAATCGCTTGCCCTTCGTGGCTCGCGAGGAAAATCATCTTCTTTCCGTCGGTGAGCTTTGCGCCTATCAATTCATCTTTCGCTTCTAGGTTGATGGCGATGATGCCGCTGGGCCGGGGATTCGAAAATTCCATTAACGCGGATTTTTTCACCGTGCCGCTGCGCGTGGCAAAAAAGACGTACTGCCCTTCTTCTTCCAGGTTGCGCGCCTGCACGATGGCGCTGAGTTTTTCGTCTTCCTGGAAGCGCACCAGGCTCGAAATCGCTTTGCCGCGCGTGGCTGCCGCGGCTTCGGGAATTTCGTACAC
>DATDNK010000453.1:0-28638 GCA_036518275.1 Candidatus Acidiferrum sp. | reverse complement strand
ACAATTTGCGCGAGCATGACCCAAAGGCGCGCGGATTCTCCGCTCTTGCCGATAAGCGCATAAATCAAAGCCAGAAAGGCGGGGTACCCGGGCATTCTCAGGTCGACGGGAGTGATTGCGCCTTGCACGTCCATGGCGTAGACGTGGTGTTTCAGCCAGTTTGCGGCGATTTCCTCGTAAAGAACCGTGTCGCCCGAATTTGCCGGAAATTCCACCACGAAGAACAGTCGTAGTGCCAGCCCGACCACCAGCGCGAAAACCGTCTTCGAGAAAATTCGCTTCATCGGCGCAACGCATCTTACAATAGAGGAGACGGAATCGCGCGGAAAGGCTCCGACCAGCCGAGAGCCGCATTCGCAGCCATCCCGCAGGCTAAGCAGATTCAATGAAAGAACGAAGGCCGATATTTTACGACGCGCAGCGTGTGCGCTGGCGCCGCACTCGCCGTGTCATGGAGATCAGCGGAGCGCTGCTCACCATGCTATTGGTGTATTTTTTCATCACCATCGCGGTGAGCGTCGACTTGCCCGCGGGCTTGCTTCCAGACACCAAGCTCGGCTATCACGCGCTGAAGACGAAGAAGAAACCCCTGCCCGTGCGTGAGGGACGGCGAAGGCGTGTGGCCAACATCGGAACCGTGCCAGCCAGCTATGACCCTGTGCGTGCGGCATTTTTCGTCAGCTGGGACCCGAACAGCCTTGCTTCCTTGAAGAAGCATTACCGGGAGATTGACTTGCTCATCCCAGAGCAGCTTCACGCCGTCAGCCCTGACGGCGCTTTAACCATCGTCGACTACGAACACGGTCAGGATCGTGTCAAGGCCTCGCCCTCCGAAGCAGTCGCCCTGCTGAAACAAGACGAATTGCACCAATGGATGAAGTCCCTTAATCCTCCGATCGAGCTGCCCATGATGGCGCTGCTGAACAATTACGACGGCGTCCATTGGCGCGTCGACGAAATGGTGAAACTGCTGGCGAATGCTGACGCTCGCAAAAGATTAGTGACCGACGCCGTGGAATTCGCCGTGGAGTCTCACGAAGCGGGCATCGTCGTGGACTTCGAAGAGGTTCCCGACACGAGCCAGGTGCATTACCGGCAATTCGCGGCGGAACTGGGGCCGGCGCTGCATTCGGTGGGGTTGAAGCTGATGCTTGCCCTCCCCGCACGCGACGATGCGTATGACTACGGATTCTTCGCCAAGCAGTGTGACGCCATCGTGCTGATGAACTACGACGAGCACTGGCAGACTTCGCCGCCAGGCCCCATCGCCTCCCAGGATTGGTACGTGGAAAACCTCCGTCAGATCAGAGAGGATGTGCCACCAAGGAAGCTTATCGTCGCCGTCGGCAGCTACGCCTACGACTGGTCAGAAGACGCAAAGAGAACTCATGAACCGGCCCAGTCCTTATCTATTCAAGAGGCTCTGCTTCACGCCTCCGAGTCCGAGACGCAGGTGGAATTCGATTCTCCTTCTTTGAATCCGCACTACTCCTATGACGACGAGCACAATCACGTGCACCAGGTTTGGATGCTTGACGCCGTCACCGCTTACAACGAGCTTCGCGCGAGTGAGCGCATGGGAGTGCAGGGGACTGCCTTGTGGCGCCTGGGTTCCGCCGACACATCTCTTTGGCCGGTGTGGGACGCCACTCGTCCAGACGACGCCATCCGTCAAAAATTAGAGGACCTTCCCCCCGGGCCAGATTTGATTTTGGATGGGGATGGGGACGTGTGGCACTTCCTGGATACCCCGAAGCGCGGACATCGCACCTTCACTTATGATTCTTCGGCGGACCTCATCACCAGCGAAAAGTACGATGCTTATCCTCTCTCCTACCATATCGACCAGATTGGCGCCGCCAAGAAGAAGCTTGCCATCACTTTCGATGATGGACCGGACCCGACCTGGACTCCAAAGATCCTGGATGTCCTGAAACAAAGGAATGTTCCGGCGACATTTTTTGTGATCGGTCTGTCGGCGAACAAGTGGCCGCAACTTCTACGCCGGGAATACGAGGAAGGCCACGAAATCGGCAATCACACGTACTCCCATCCGGACTGGGAGAGCCCTACCCTTTCCACCAGGCAAATCCGCTGGGAGCTCAATCTCACCGAGCGCTTGATCGAAAGCGTAGTCGGCGCCAAGCCGCTGTTGTTCCGGCCGCCGTATGGCATCGACCACCAGCCCGAATTTGCCGAAGAAGTGGCCCACCTTCCCACCGCGCAGGAGATGGGCTACATCATTGTGGGTCAGAAGGTGGATCCGCACGATTGGAGCCAAATCAACCCTGGAGTTCCCTTGCCGGCGGCACAAATTGTCGCGAACGCCGTGCGCGAGGCCCCCGAAGGAAACATCATTCTCCTTCATGACGGCGGAGGGAACCGCAGCCAGACAGTAATCGCGCTGCCCCAGCTTATCGATGCGCTTCGCGCGCAAGGTTACGAATTTGTCGCCGTGCCAGAGCTGATCGGCAAGACACGCGCCCAGGTGATGTTGCCCCTTTCGCCTCAGGAACAGTTCGAGGCGCGCGCAGACGGTTTTATCTTCGGCATATACCACTGGTTCTGGGTGGCCATCACCACCACGTTCATTCTGGGAATTATTCTCGTGAGTGGCCGCACGTTGATCATCGGTATCCTCGCGTTCATTGAAAAGCTACGCCCAGACCAGCCGGAGATTCGCGGGCCATTGCCCGACGTAACCGTATTAATCCCAGCGCACAACGAAGAAAGCGTCATCGTACAAACGGTGACCTCCGTGCTGGAGTCGGACTATCTGGATCTCCACATCATCGTGGTGAACGACGGCTCCATGGACAAAACCGGTGAGTTGCTGGACACGCACTTTTCGCGCGAACCGCGTGTGCGCATCATTCACCAAGTGAACCGCGGTAAAGCGGCGGCGTTGAATGTTGCTATGTCTGAGGCGCAGACGGGGATTGTGGTGACCATCGACGCGGACACGGAAATCGAACCCGACGCGCTCCGCAAGCTGGTTCGTCATTTCGCGGATCCCACCATTGGGGCGGTCGCGGGCAACGTCAAAGTTGGCAACCGTTCGCGCTGGCTGACGCGCTGGCAGGCGCTTGAATACATCACCAGCCAGAACATGGAAAAACGCGCCTTCGACCTTTTGAATTGCATTACCGTGGTCCCGGGCGCTCTAGGCGCCTGGCGCAAGGAGGCCATCGAAGCCGCGGGCGGCATCACCGCTGACACCGTCGCCGAGGACGCGGATCTGACCATTGCGATTCGCCGTCTCGGCTGGCGCATCGGTTACGACGAAGAGGCCATTGCCTGGACGGAAGCACCCGAGACGCCGGCCCAGCTCATCCGCCAGCGTTTCCGCTGGACCTTCGGCACCTTGCAATCCTTCTGGAAGCACAGCAACACGCTTTTCCGGCTGAAGTACGGGACGCTAGGGTGGATCGCACTGCCCAACATCTTTGTGTTTCAACTCGCGCTTCCGCTCATCTCGCCTCTTATCGATTTGTTGTTCCTCGGCTCGGTCGGGCTCTGGGCACTGGAAAAGCTGCAGCTCCCCTGGCTTCCCACAATTCACGCGACCACGGGCGACTTGATGCGCTCCATATTTTTCTTCATTGGCTTCCTGCTCATTGACGTGACCACCTGCGTTCTTGCCTTTGCGCTGGAGCGCAAAGAAGATTGGACCCTGCTTGTTCCCGTCCTGTTGCAGCGTTTTTATTACAGGCAGTTGATGTATGTGGTGCTTTTCCGTTCGGTGAAGGAAGCCGTTCGCGGGCGTCCGGTGGGCTGGCGAGGGGTCGAGCCTGAACCGCCACTAGCGCCACAAGCTCCCACAGCTCCACCCAAACCCGCAGTCGTCGCGGGGAATTAAGCCTGCTCACATCCGAAAGACCTCAGCGTCTGAAAGGCATAGCCACGGTTGTAAACATCATTTTGGATTGGGCCAAAGAGCAACTGGCAAAGGGCAAATGAACCCTATTTGCTTGCTGCAAAACGGCGAGTGAGAGTTGTGCTCAGGAGCTCAACTTCTTTGTTTGGGCCGGCTTTGTAGGCCCAGCGCGGGCGGGAGCGCTGAGGTGGAATTCTGCGGATTTCTATACCGGCGGCACTTGGTGTAGGATATGTCCCTGCTCCAGGAGGTCCCCATGGCTATCACTTTTACGTTGAATGGCAAGTCCCAGTCGGTTGACGTCAGCCCCGATATGCCTCTGCTCTGGGTGCTTCGCGACACGCTGAATATGACCGGCACGAAGTTCGGCTGCGGTATGGCGCTGTGCGGCGCGTGCACCGTTCACATCAACGGCGAAGCCACGCGCTCCTGCATTACGCCAGTCTCCAGTGTGGCGGGCAAGAAAGTTACCACCATCGAAGGGCTCTCAGCAGATGGCAATCACCCTGTCCAAAAAGCCTGGATGGAGGAAGACGTTCCACAGTGCGGCTACTGCCAGTCCGGGCAGATCATGTCCGCCGTGGCGCTACTCAGCAAGAAACCCAACCCCACTGACGCGGACATCGACGATGCCATGAGCGGCAACATCTGCCGTTGCGGCACCTACCAGCGCATTCGGAAGGCCATCCATCGAGCCGCATCTACAATGGGCGGCAAAGCTCATTCCGCTGCTTAGCTTCTTTCTACCCGCTCAGCCACAATCTGTTTCGAGGTGTCCCATGGCAACTGCTTCCGTTGTAAACCGTCGTGAATTCCTAAAGGCCGGGGCCGCTGGCGGAGCTGCGCTCGTCATTGGCTTCCACCTGTCCCCAACTGCGTTTGGCGACCAGGCACAGGACCAGGAAGAGAAGCAGGTGAATCCTTTTGACGCCTGGGTACGCATCACGCCGGACAATCGCGTCACGCTGGTGCTCGGAAAATCGGAGATGGGCCAAGGCGTTTACACCTCGCTTCCCATGATTCTTGCCGAGGAGCTTTGCGTTGATTGGAAGCAGGTGCATGTCGAACAGGCGCCCACGAATCCAAAGATCTATGACCTCGGAACAGGCGGAAGCGGCAGTGTTGCCGGTTCGTGGCTGCCATTGCGCCAAGCGGGCGCCGCTGCGCGCGAAATGCTGATTGCGGCGGCTGCAAAGAGATGGGAAGTCGGGACGGATACCTGCAAGGCCAAAGACGGCTACGTTGTGCACGGGCATCCGGAGCGTTCGTTCCGCTTCGGCGAACTGGTCGTGGATGCCTCCAAGCTTCCTGTTCCTAATCTGAACAAAGTGCCGCTGAAAAACTCCGATGATTTCACGATTGTTGGCCGCGACATGCACCGCCTCGATACCGCCGCGAAGTCCAACGGCTCCGCCAGATTTGGCATCGACTCGCGTGTGCCGGGCATGCTCTATGCAGTCATCGCGCGGTGCCCGGTCTTCGAAGGCAAAGTAGCATCGTTTGACGCCACGAAAGCCAAGGCGGTGCCAGGCGTGCGCGAGGTTTTCGAGATTAAGACCAGTGGCCGCGGCGCTTCTACGACTGGCGGCGTCGCTGTGCTGGCGGACAATTCCTGGGCGGCGATCCAGGGTCGCAAAGCGCTGGAAGTCAAGTGGGACGAAGGCGCAGCCGCCAACGAATCGAGCGAAGAGTTGCGCAACCAATTCTTGCAAAACGCTTCCGCGAAGCCCGCGAACGCGCTTCGCAATGACGGCGACGCTGATGCCGCCCTCGCTTCCGCTGACAAAAGAGTCGAAGCGATCTATGAACTGCCCTTCGCTGCGCACGTTTGCATGGAGCCCATGAATTGCACCGTGCACATCGGCCCAGAGAGCGCGGAAGCCTGGGTGCCCTCGCAGGGCCCGCAATGGGCGCAGGCGGTGATTGCGGAAGCCGCGAAGCTCCCTCCCGAAAAAGTTACTGTGCACACCACGTTGATGGGGGGCGGCTTTGGCCGGCGCTACCAGGCGGACTTCGTAATGGAAGCAGCGCAGGTTGCCAAAATCTCAGGCAAGCCGGTGATGGTGTTGTGGACCCGCGAAGATGACATGCAACACGATTTCTATCGCCCCGCCTCCTACCACAAGCTGCAAGGCGCACTGGACAGCGAAGGCAAGCTCGCCGCCTGGAAGCATTTTCAGACGTCCACTTCCATCGCGGCAAAATGGAGCCAGAAAGGCGAGAACGATCCGGGAATGGGCGAATTCGGCACCGGCGCAACGGTTCCTTATGCGACGCCGAACATCCGCATCGAATATACACTCGCGCATTCCAGTGCGCCGCGCGCCTGGTGGCGCTCCGTCGAGCATTCCAGCAGCGGCTTCGTCATGGAAGGCTTTGTGGATGAGTTGGCTCACGCTGCCGGACAGGATCCGCTGGCGTTTCGCCTGAAGCTGATTGGCGACTCGCGCAAAATTCCTCAGTTTGGAGAAGGCCGCCAGGACTATCATCCGCTCGATACGGCTAGGCTGAAAGGCGTGTTGCAACTGGCCACGGAGAAAGCCGGCTGGAACAAGCCCCTTCCGAAAGGCCAGGGCCGCGGCATTGCCGCGTTCTACTCTTTCTTTAGTTATGTGGCGGCGGTCGCGGAAGTTTCCGCTTCAAGTTCTGGGTTTAAGGTGAATCGCATTGTTTGCGGGGTAGATTGCGGGCGCGCTGTCAATCCTAATGGCGTCCGCGCTCAAGTGGAAAGCGCGGCGATCTATGCGCTGACCGCCACTGTCAAAGATGCCATCACTGTGGAGCGCGGCCGCGTTGTGCAGGCCAACTTCAATGACTACGAAATGATCCGCATGAACGAGGCTCCGCTGATCGAGGTTTACATTGTGCCGAGCACTGAAGCGCCCACCGGAATCGGCGAGCCTACAGTTCCTGTGATTGCACCGGCAATTTGCAACGCCATCTTCAAGGCAACAGGCAAACGCCTGCGCCGTCTGCCCATTCGCAATGAAGATCTGGCTTGAACCATTTGGCAATTTGTTTTCACTAAATCCCTGATAACATCACATGCGAAACGGAGGTTTCCATGTCCCCTACAGGAACGCTCGACCGGCGTGAGTTTCTGAAAAAGGGCGCCACGGGTGGCGCCGCGCTTGTCATCGGATTCTATTTGCCTGGGAAGTTTGAAGCGCTGGGGGCCACGCCTCCAGTCGGACCTGTCGCCCTGAATGCCTGGGTGCGCATCGCACCGAATGACACAATCACGCTCCTCATCGACAAGTCCGAGATGGGACAGGGCGTAGTCACCTCGCTGGCCATGCTGCTGGCCGAAGAATTAGAGCTCGACTGGAGAAAAATCAAGTTTGAATTCGCCCCCGCCGCTCCTGCGTACTTCAATCCACTGTTCGGTGTTCAGGGCACAGGAGGAAGCACCAGCGTGCGTTCTTCGTGGGGACCGCTTACGAAGGCTGGAGCCGCGGCGCGTGAAATGCTCATCTCTGCCGCCGCAAAGCAGTGGTATGTCGAGCCGTCCGCGTGCCACGCGGAAAATGGCACCGTGGTTCACAACGCAACCAACAAGCGCTTGAGTTTCGGTGCGCTGGTGGAAGCCGCGGTGAAACTTCCTGTCCCAGCAAATCCCGCTCTGAAAGATCCCAAGAACTACAAGTACATCGGCAAGCCGGTGAAGCGGCTCGATACGCCGACTAAAGTCAATGGAAAAGCAGAGTTCGGGATCGATGTGCGACTCCCCAAAATGCAGCACGCCGTCGTCGCCCGCTGCCCCGTATTTGGCGGTAAGGTCAAAAGCTTTGGCGCGACAAAGGCGAAAGCGGTCCCCGGAGTCAAACAGGTACTCCAGATTTCTTCCGGCGTGGCTGTGGTTGCGGACAACACCTGGTCGGCGATGGAAGGCCGCCGGGCACTGCAAATCGAATGGGACGAAGGCCCGAATGCCGCTGTCTCTTCGGAATCGATTCGCAAACTCTATCTGGAAAATGCAGAAAAAGCGGGCGCCATCGCCCGCAAGGACGGCGACGTGGAAACGGCTCTTGCCAGCGCCGCGAAGAGAGTCGAGGCTGTCTACGAAGTTCCATTCCTCGCCCATGCCACCATGGAGCCAATGAATTGCGCCGCCGACGTTCGCGCCGATGGATGCGACATTTACGCGCCTACGCAATTTCAAACTTTCAATCAAAACACCGGCGCGAAACTTACCGGACTAAAGCCTGAGCAGGTGCGTATCCATACGACGTATCTCGGCGGTGGATTTGGCCGCCGCGCCGAGCAGGATTTTGCCGCCGAAGCGGTCGAGATCTCAAAAGCCATCAACGCTCCCGTACAAGTCACCTGGTCGCGTGAAGATGACATGCAGCACGATTTTTACCGTCCCGCGACCTATACGAAACTGACTGGCGGTCTCGACGCCGATGGCTGGCCGGTGGCGTGGAGATGCCGCATCGTCGGTCCATCCATCATGTCGCGCTTCTTTCCGGGCTCGGTGAAGAATGGACTCGACAACAGCTCCGTCGAAGGAATCGTGGACAGCAAGTACGCCATCCCGAATTTCTTCTGCGACTATGTCTTGACGGAAACGGGTGTGCCCGTCGGTTTCTGGCGGTCCGTTGGCAACTCGCAGAACGGCTACATCACCGAATGCTTCATTGAAGAATTGGCTCGAGCAAGCGGCAAAGATTCTTTCGAATTCCGCCGCAAGCTCCTAGAGAAGGCACCGCGCCATCGCGGAGTTCTGGAATTGGCGGCGGAAAAGGCTGGCTGGGGGAAGCCGCTACCAGCGGGGCAAACCCGTGGAATCGCCGTCGTTGAATCCTTTGGCAGCTTTGTCGCCGAAGTGGCGGAGGTCAGCGTGGATCGCAAATCCGGCGAAGTAAAAGTCCACCGTGTAGTCTGCGCCGTGGATTGCGGCCGGCACGTCAATCCCGACATCATTGCAGCGCAAATGGAAGGCGGAATCGTCTACGGCCTCACTGCCGCCCTCAAAGGACAAATCACTATCGCCAAAGGCCGCGTCGAGCAAGGCAATTTTAATGATTACGAGATGTTGCGCATGAATGAGATGCCCAAAGTCGAAGTCCACATCGTGCCGAGCAATGAAGCGCCAGGAGGCTGTGGGGAACCCGGCACTCCCCCGATTGGGCCCGCCGTATGTAACGCCATTTTTGCCGGCACCGGCAAGCCAATCCGCCGGCTGCCGATTCACGCAGAAGATCTGGCATAGCTCTCTTCCCCGGCTTGTTGCACAATAGCGCGTGCCTTCGATTCTGACTCCTATAGCTGCCATTCCGCTGGCCATTTGGCTGTATCTCTTCTTTGCGCGCGGAAATTTCTGGCAATTGCAAGAGGACACCTCTGAGCCGAAACCCCCGGCTCGCTGGCCAAGGATTGTCGCAATCGTGCCCGCGCGCAACGAAGCGGAAACGATCTCGCGCGCTGTCACTTCCTTGGCTAGGCAAAACTATCCCGGCGAGTTTTCCATCGTCGTCGTGGACGATCACAGCAGCGACGGCACCGCCCAGCTTGCGCAGAAAGCCGCGGAAGAATCCGGAGTGGCGCGAAGAGTCACCGTTCATTCAGCTGGCGAGCTTCCTCCCAGTTGGACCGGAAAAGTCTGGGCTATGAACGAAGGTGTTGCGGCGGCAAAGGAGAGAATGCCGAAGTATTTTTGGTTGGTCGACGCAGATATCACTCATGACCCGGACACGCTGCGCCGGTTGGTGCGCCGTGCGGAAAACGATTCGCTGCACTTGGTCTCATTGATGGCTCTGCTGCAAGTGAAGACTCTGCCGGAGCGGCTGCTGATTCCGCCGTTTCTTTATTTTTTCCTCATGCTCTATCCCCCGAACTGGATTGCGGATCCCAAGGCGCACACGGCCGGCGCGGCGGGCGGTTGCATCTTGTTGCAGCGCGAGGCGCTGGAGCGAATTGGTGGTATGACCGCGATTCGCAGCGACGTGATTGACGATCTCTCTCTCGCGCGCGCAGTGAAAGGGACCGGCGGGAAAATTTGGCTTGGAGTGACGCGGAGGAGCGTTAGCCTGCGCGACTACGCTACCTTCGCGGAAATTCGTGACCTTATTGCGCGCACAGCCTTCACACAGCTCCGCTATTCCCTCGTCTTGCTACTCGGCACACTTGCCGGGCTGTTCGTGACGTACTTGCTTCCCTGGGGCCTCTTTTTTGCCTATCCAGGAGAAGCCTGGCTGGCCGTGGACACCACTATTGCCCTGATGGCGGCTTCTTTCGCGGTGACGGTGAGATTTTATGGCCTGTCCTGGCCATGGGCTCTCATGCTTCCCGTCGCTGCGGTCTTCTATGGTTACGCAACGTTTGTTTCCGCCGTGCGTTATTGGCTCGGTCGCGGTGGCCAGTGGAAGGGCCGCGCACAAGCGCCGCACAGACCTGACTCATGCTAGACCGCCTAACGCAAAGCAAAACCGCTGGGTTCCTCGCGCGGACCTCAATCCGTGATGATATGAATTAGAACTACGGCGAGAATCAGCCCGGCAAGCAACGCCCCCGACGCCAAAATCGCGGCGGACAAATGCCGCCAGAGACCTGCGAGCACCACAAACGTGTCCTGCCGCAACGCCTCGTTTCGGCGCCAAGCCAGCAAGAGCGCCGTGCAACCCACGACGAGGGCACCCAACGGCAAGCCAATGAACAGCAGACCCGCACCGGACTGAGAGATATGGGTAGTTGCCCAATCAAAGATCATCGAGCTTGTTCTCGCTGGCTCGTATTGGGGTGGCTGCATGAGGCGCAGCGCAGCCGCAACGAGAAGCAGAGCAGGGGGCAAGACGAGCAGCCATTCCGAAACAGCGGCGGCAAAAAACTTCGATGGACTTGCGAGTTGATTCATAGGGCTTCCGTAGAGTACTTTGTACGAAAAAGTCCATCACCTTGTCAAGCTAATCCTGCTCGGATGGTTGCTGGTGGAATTCGCCTGACTCCAATTCTCCACGCCCAGTCGCCTGGCATCGAAATTTCTGGTGCGCCGTATTGAACTTTGTTATTCTTGCGGAGTCACGAGGTGCAGGGCCGCATCCTGAGGTTAAGGAGCGGCACCGGAGGCCAAGATGAGTGTCGTTTCTAATCCTGGGAATGGCAAAATCACTGTTCCCGACCTTCTGCAGCGCAAGAATCAGGCTGCGGGCTCCTTTTCCAAATCACAAAGGATCACATGCTTGACAGCCTACGACTATCCGACCGCGCGGCTCGTCGATGAAGCCGGCGTGGACGTGATTCTTGTGGGCGACTCCGTGGGCATGGTGGCGCTTGGGTACGAAAGCACCTTGCCGGTGACTCTCGAGGACATGCTGCATCACACGCGTGCCGTGCGGCGCGGCACTAAGCGCGCGCTGCTGGTGGCGGACATGCCTTTTGGCAGCTACCACACGGACACGTCGGAGTCGCTCCGCAACGCCGTGCGCTTCGTGAAAGAAGCCGGAGCCGAAGCGGTGAAAGTAGAGGGCGGCGAGCGGCGGTTGGAGCTGATCGCACGACTCACCGAATCGGAAATCCCGGTAATGGGCCACGTCGGCTTGACGCCGCAGTCGCTGAATGCGCTGGGCGGTTTCCGAGTACAGGGGAAAACGCCGGACGCGGCGGAACATTTGATCCGCGACGCGCGCGCCGTGGAAGCCGCGGGCGCTTTCGCGGTGGTCCTGGAGGCCGTTCCGCGTGAGCTGGCTGCGCAAATCACGCGCGACTTGCGCATTCCCACCATCGGTATCGGCGCTGGGCCCGACTGCGACGGCCAGATCCTCGTCCTGCACGACATCCTCGGTCTTACTTTCAGCCACACGCCAAAATTCGCGCGGCAATATGCCAACGTGGAGAAGATCATTTCAACCGCGGTGCATCGATATTGCGAGGACGTGCGCACCGGCGGCTTTCCCTCGGATGCGGAGTCCTATCACGCGCCGCACGTGGCGAGGGAAGAGAAAGAAGCGCCGGTCAATACGGACGGCGATTGGTAAAACGGAAGGAGGTAGGTCCCTTGCTTCCGTAGATTGCCCGAGCGCAGCGAGCGCTTTGGCCACAATGCCGATGAATTACCTATTTTGTTGCATGCTGAGCTGAATCGCAGGAGATCGTCATGACGCCAGAAGAAATGCGCATACTCTATGATTACAATGCGTGGGCAAATCACCGACAGCTACAAGCGGCGTACAAACTCACCACGGAACAGTTCGTGAAGCCGATGGGTTCAAGTTTCGGCTCCATTCGCGACACGCTGGCGCACATCTACGGCGCAGAATGGATTTGGCTGGAACGCTTTCAAGGCCGCTCGCCGTCTTCGCTGCCGGACGCGGCGCAATTCCAGGATGTCAAAACCTTGCAGGAGCGCTGGACCGAGTTCGAGCCCAGGCTTCTGACTTTTGTGCGTGGCCTGACCCAAGCGGACCTCGACCGCGTGCTGGAATACAAGACACTGAAGTTCGGCGTGTACAAGAACCCCCTTTGGCAATCGATGCAGCATCTGGTGAATCACGGCACGTATCACCGCGGGCAGGTGACCACGCTTTTGCGACAACTGGGGGCTGAGCCGATTTTGACAGACCTGATGCACTTTTATCGCGAGCGCACGGTGGCAGCCGGAGCGTAGATTTTCACGGTTCCTGGTTTTCAAGAGAAATCACCGCTAGACTTGTGCGTTGCAAGACTTGGTCGCTGCAGTACTGCGTCGCAACAAGCTCTAAGGAGCTCGTGGAAATCATCCGAACGATTGCGTGGATGAAGGAAATGGCGCGGCGGGCGCGCTCGGAGAACCGCATCATCGGGCTGGTACCGACGATGGGTGCTTTGCATGAAGGCCACTCCTCCTTGATCGCCAAAGCGAGACAAGCATGCTCGCCGCTCTTCGCTTCGATTTTCGTCAATCCCAAACAATTCGGCCCCAACGAGGATTTCGGAAAATATCCGCGGACGTTCGAGAGCGACTGCGAAAAGTTGAAGTGTGCCGGTGTGGACGCGCTGTTCGCGCCGGAGGCCGCGGAGATTTATCCTAAAGATTTCTCAACCTATGTCCACGTGGAGGGCCTCAGCGAGAGGCTCGAGGGCAAGTCGCGCCCCGGGCATTTTCGTGGCGTCACCACTGTAGTGATGAAACTGTTGCAGATTGTGCAGCCGGATCGGGCATATTTCGGCAGGAAAGACGCGCAGCAAGCGCGGCTCATCAGCCAAATGGCGCGTGACCTGAATCTTGACTCGGAAATTGTGGTTTGCCCGATCGTGCGCGAGCCGGATGGCTTGGCGCTTTCCTCCCGCAATGTCTATCTGAATCTCCAGGAACGCAAGGCGGCAGCGGTTTTGTACCACGCGTTGCAAGCTGCGAAGAAAGAACTGGAAGCCGGGAGCCGCAATGCGCTCCACCTCCAAGCAACCTTGCGGCGCAAACTCGATTCCGAACCGCTGGCCGTCGTCGATTACGCGGAAACCGTGGACGCAGAAAGCTTTGAGCCAGTAATGCGGGTGAACCGCGCGTGCTATGTGCTTCTCGCCGTGTTCATCGGCAAAATTCGGTTGATTGATAATTTGTATATGGAACCGAAATCATCCGGCTCCGAAGAGTTCGTGTTTCATCTTTAGCGACGTGCCTTGAGCGCGTCGATTCAACCGCCATTTCCTTTGCTAGACTCTTTTCTATAGCCCCAATTCCAGCCGGAGGTGACGGAGATGAATTCACGCTTTCGTGCAGTGATTGTTTTTCTCGTTGTAGCGCTCCTTGTACCGGTATTGACGTGGGCAGGGGGAAAAGTTCCGGTCGGCACGCATATTTCCGTGATAACGAATCAGGCGGTCAGTTCGAAGAACGCGAGAGTGGGGCAGACCCTCACAGGCTCGATTGGCAACGATGTGATCGTTGGCGGCAAGGTGGTTATTCCAAAAGGTTCCGAGGTCAAGCTGTCGGTGAGCGGCGTGCAAGCCTCGGGTAGGCTCTCCACGCCTGCAAAACTGTATCTGCGGCTGCGTACTGTGACGATCGGCGGCAAGACCTACACGGTGGCAACTAACTCCGCCGGAAGAACGGAAAAAGGCAAAGGCAAGCGCGATGCCGGATTTATCGGTGGCGGCGCTGCCGGAGGAGCAGCGATCGGCGCATTGGCCGGGGGCGGCAAGGGTGCGGCCATCGGGGCGGCAGCAGGCGCTGGGGCCGGAACCGCAGGAGCCGCTGCAACCGGCAAAAAAGACATCGAGTTCCCTGCCGAGACGCGTCTGGTATTCACAACACGAGCGGACATAGTCATCAAATAGGAAGAATCTTCATTAGGGCAGTGGAATTACGCAGAAGCGTCGCCCGGCCAGGAAAGTTATCCGGGAGCGGAAACCCCGCGTTGCGTCGGGTCTTTCTTGCGGCGGTAGAGGCGCTGGTCGGCGGCCTCGATGATTTCCGCGGAAGTTCTGCCATCGTCAGGATAAACGCCAATGCCGATACTGACCCGGAGCTGTGGCGTTTCTTTGTCCCAACGTAAGCGCTGCTCGATGCGGTGAGCGACGTGTTCGGCCATACCTCGGTCGGAGTCGATTAAGATTACCGCAAATTCGTCGCCCCCATAACGAGCGGCAAGATCTGTCGAGCGGCAATGCTCGCCCATGATAGCTGCCAGGCGGCGCAACGCCCGGTTACCGGTCAAGTGGCCTTGAAGGTCATTGATGCGCTTGAGCTCGTCGAGGTCGAGAAGCAACAAGCTAAAGGAGCGATGGTTGCGTTCGGCCCGGTGCACCTCGCTCTCGAGGCGGTCCATGAATTCGCGGTAGTTTGCCAAACCGGTCAGGCCGTCATGACGCGCTAGATAATGGGCCTGCTCTTCCGATTTTTTGCGGTCAGTGACGTCTACGGCGGCGCCCAGGCATCCGATGATTTGGCCGGAAGCCGAGCGCAACGGTCCTACACGAATCTCCAACACGCTGTCCTTCCACGCGTGTTCAAAGTGTGAGACAACCCCGCGCAGAGCAGCATCATGCCCGGCGATAGGCGTGGCATGAGAGTCGGCAACACCCAGAAATTCGCGAACATCACGGCCAACAAGAGAACCCGGGCGAACCTTGGCCGCCCGTACCCCGCTACCCCAGTGTGTGAGAATTTTCAGATTCCGATCTGTGGTCCACAAGAGGCCCGGCACCTGCTCCATCAACAGGCGAAGTGGAGCCTCCTCGGCCGACCAGAAGGCTTCGTGGGGAGCCACAACCTGGGCCACTTCGAGGATTCCCTCAGCCTTGTCATGGTCGCCTCGAATCACGGTGCGCCGTGTAGCCACAAGAATCCGCGAACCGTTCCTATGGAGGCGCTCGCTGAGCTCCACAGGCTGCCCCGCGTCCCCTGTTTGGGACAGATGGCGCTCCAACTGAAGTGATTCGTAAACGGGAAGAAGCCGGCTCAGGGATTGGCCAAGCATTTCCTCGCCGGTGTATCCATACATGCGTTCTGCCCCCACACTCCAGGTCTCAATCATTCCATCGAGGGAGACGGCTACCACCGCCTCCTCAGAAGACTTGAGAAGAGCTGCAAGCAGATGCTCAAGGGCCGGTCGATGAGCCATCAAATTACGTGCGTCTTTCAGAACGAGGAAGGCGTTCGTGGGGAAGGGCAATTCCTGCTGGCGAGAGGACCGGGCCCGCAGGCGAGCTTGGTGATGCGAGCGTTTTCGCATCCTTGCTATCGGGAAGTTTACCAAGCCTTCGCGACACAGCAAGGCTTTGATGGGAGGAAGGTTGCCAGGAAGTAAAGGGCTCTGAAGCTCTTGTCCGGTTTTCCCGCAGGCGCATCTGAATGTGGCAGCTACTCCAAAAACAGTATTGCCAATTAAACAGGACTAAATTAGTCTTATTTGACTAGTTGCAAATTACTTGCAAGGAGAGCTTGTGACCGTATTCCCTCGTAAGGGCTTGTTTCTCGCTTCCAGCCTGGCCCTGGCTGCATTCTTCTCTTTACCTCTGGCGCAGGCGCAAGAGAGCCCGTACTTCGTTGCTTATGACCACTACCTGGAGGAGCCGGGGAACCTGGAAATCGAATATTTCTCCACTTTCGGCACCCAGCGCGGTGGAAACGACTTTCATTCCTATTGGGCGGAGTTTGAATATGGTGTCACCGCTTGGTGGACGACGGAGGTTTACCTCGAGGGTCAGACTACCTTCGGCGACAGCACACTCTTCACCGGCACGCGTTGGGAGAACCGCTTCCGGCCGCTTAAGCGCGAACATTTTGTCAATCCAATATTGTACATCGAATACGAACACAAAAGCGCCGCCGACAAGATTTTGAAGGAAGGCGAAGGGCACGATGTCGAGGCGGACTTTCTGACTCCTAATGCCCAAGCGCGCGGGGACACCGGCAACGAGGTGGAACTCAAACTGATTCTATCCAGCACGTTCAAGGGCTGGAACTTCACGCAAAACACGCTGGCCGCCAAGGACTTGTCCAACTCGCCCTGGGAGTTCGGCTACGCCCTGGGCGCCAGCCGCCCGCTGGCGTTGAAGGCTTCCGCAAAACGCTGCACGCTCTGTCCGCAGAATTTCGTCGCGGGCGCCGAAATGTACGGCGGACTCGGTGATCGCAATCATTTTGGCTTGCACGACACGTCGCACTACCTCGCCCCTGTCCTCGGCTGGAATCTGCCCTCGGGCTGGACCCTGCGCCTCTCACCCGGCTTCGGGCTGAATGACAATAGCCACCAGTTTCTCCTGCGCTGGGGCGTGTCGCGGGAAATTACTGGATTCGGCTCAATGGTCGCCCGACTGTTCCGAGGTCGCGGATGAGAGCTCCATTGACGGGCCTCCTTCTCACGGCGCTCCTCCTTGGCACTTGCGTTTTCTCAGCGGTGGGAGGCCATCAATCCGGTAGTTCCATGACTCCGCAAAATCCCAAAGTAGAGTCTGCATATTCCGAAGTCAGCAAAGCCCCAGAAAAGGCTCGTGCCAAACGAAATCCTTTGGAAAAAGATCCCGATGCGGTTGCCGCGGGCAGGATCCTGTTCGAGCAACGCTGCGCTGAATGTCACGGCGACGCCGGTGAAGGGAGCAAGAAGGGACCGAGTTTGCGCGCCGCCGAAATTCAAAATGCCGAGCCCGGCGCTCTTTTCTGGGTCCTAACAAATGGCGTGGTTCGCAAGGGGATGCCGGTGTGGTCGAAACTTCCCGAGCCGCAGCGGTGGCAACTCGTCAGTTTCATCAAGTCGCTCGCCGCGCAGGCAACAAAAACGAAACCTTCGCCGTAGACCCCTCTCAAAACGGGGCGACTATGGGTTCGTCTTTGCTATTTCGTTGAGAATCATCGCCAGGCGCACGCCGGCTTGCGCAAGTCCCGTTTCCACAGCTCTCGCGGCGCGGTTCTGGTAGGTTTCGTCCGCAGTTAAATGTTTTTCAAACATGCGCTTCCCAATGTGATTGTTATCGGAGCAACCTCTTGGTCCTGCGTCCGGCTCAATGGGAATCTTCTCAGAAAAGGCATCGTACACTTCGGATTCCGCCCGTTCGTGAACCTCCCAGGCCCAGTTGTCAACGTTGATCCCCGCCGCTTCCCAAGCAGCGCCCTGCGCTCGGAATTTTTCGTCAAGCTCATCGGCATAGCGGTGAGGATTAGAGACCTCCATGTCGCGCTCAACGATCTCGGTGTCCCAAATCTGGTGTAGGTTCGGAGAGTAATCCTCTCGCTCCGGGTGCTGCGGACTTAGCAGCGACTCGTGATGAAGGTACTTGACGGGAACGCAGTTTCCACCATTGTCGCCGTTGTTGATGACATGCAGTGGCTGGTGCATATCGCCGACAAAATGGATGAGGTACCGAATCGCTTCAGCGCGTTTCGCCGGATCCGCGGATTTATCTTTCAAGATGGCGCGCTGCTCCTCGATGGCTCGCGTCACACAGCCGTCCTTGCCGCAATACTCGTCCAAGGAGCCTTTGTGTTTACCCCTCGGAATATCGATGTAATGCCAAGAGCCATTGTGCCTCTCGTTGCGAACGTCGTCGGGCCACGTCGAGGCATCGGCCATAAGATCGGGCGTGGCATTGCCGCACCAGCGCTTCAGCCTGGGATCAATGGGACTTTCGCCGAGCAGCTTCTCCACCAACAGTCGCGCTTCCGGCGTCAGATGTTTCTCCGCGATGAGCGCAACCGTTTGGTGGCCTTTGCAGCCCCAGGCATAAGCGGAGGGAGAAGCCCAGAGCGAGCCAACCAGAACCCCAACAAGCACAAGAAGTCTTCGATCCATGATCCGCGGCCTCATTAGCACACATTGGAAGAGAAGCTAGACTCACGCCGATTAGTCGCTGAGCCAGCGTCCAATCGGTTTCCAAGATTCCGTGTGATCGCAAATCACGCGCAGCGTGGCGGTAATCGGAATGGCCAAAACCAAGCCCATTCCACCCCACACCCAGCCCCAGAAAAGTAGTGCAACGGTGATCGCCACGGCGTTCAGACGGACGCGCCGGCCCACTAATTTTGGCGCCACGAGATTCAACGCCAGCACATGAATCGTGATGAGCACTGCGGCAATAAAGGCGAACTGCCCGAAGCTGTTCCACTTTGCCAGCGCGATGACAAAAGGCGGCAGCCACGCCAGCACCGCGCCAATGTACGGCACCATGTTCAGCAGCCCGGACACCATGCCAGTTAAAATGGGAAACTCCATGTCGAGCGCCCAGAAAAACAGGCTGCTCGCGGCAATAACCAGCAGGGTGACCACAGTCATGCCCGCCAGATAATCCCTCAGCACGTCGCGCACATCTTCCAGTGTCTCCTTGACCGGAGTGCGTCGTGACGCAGGAAAAAGCTGCAGGGTGCCATGCCAGACCTGCCGCTTTTCGGCCAGCATGAAGAAGACCAGGAAGGGCATGAACGTAACTTCCAGAAACAGCGCATACAGAGAACCAATCCCCCGCAGGATCAGGGTACGCACCACGCTCGGCTCCAGGGGTGCGGCCGCTGCCGAAGGAGCTCCTTCCGTTGGCGCAATTTGCGAAACCTGACCCTCAATCCCCAGAATCTTGCCCCGCACACTGGCAGTGAGGTGTTGTAGAAGACCGCTGTACTTGGGCCAGTCGGCTGCAAAATCCGCCACTCGAGTCCAGAGCCCGTACCCGACTGCAGCCATAACAGCAGTGAGAATCAGCACCATCACCAGAGCGCCCAGGGTTCGCGGAAGTCTCAGCCTTTCCAAAAACTCTACGGCTGGGTCGAGAAAATACGCCAGAAGGATGGAAAACAGCAGGGTAATCACCACGCCGGCGGCGTAATACAAGAAGAGCAAAATGATCGCGGAGGCGATCACGCGCATGCTGAAGCTGGAGACGGTGAAGCGAACGATCGATGGCGGCGTCTGGGTGGCGGACACAAGTGGCTCCGGCAGTACAAGTTAGCACATTCCCGCAGAGTTCATCGGGTGGGGTACTTAATTGTTCGATGCCGTGTTGCTCGTATTGTCCGCAAGCTCAGCCCACGGCGCTTACTTTTAGAATTAGAGATTTCGGCGGCCGCGAATCGCAGAACCGTAGCGGCCCATGTGTTAGACTTTCGAGGTTATCCTCACGCAGGCCGCTGCTGCAACCCTTTCCGCTGCTGCGACCCTAGAAGGAAAAACGGTTTTTCTTTCATGGCCAAAGAACTCTTCGGAACCGACGGCATTCGCGGCATTCCCGGCACGCCGCCGCTCGACGACGCCACGCTTTACGCCACGGGCCGTTCGCTCGGTGCATATCTGAAGCGCGAGCATGGCTCGGCACGCGTCTTGATTGGCATGGACACTCGCGAATCCGGGCCGCACATTGCATCCCTTCTTAGCGCAGGACTCATACAAGCCGGCGCAACCGTCGCTTTCGCCGGAGTGATCACAACGCCGGGCGTCGCCTGCCTGGTGCGCCAGAACGATTTCCAGGCCGGCGTGGTGATCTCCGCTTCGCACAATCCCTTTCAAGACAACGGCGTCAAGCTCTTTTCCCACGCAGGGATGAAATTCCCCGACGCTATCGAGGCGGAACTGGAAGCCGACATTTTCAAGCACCGCGGGGAATCGCCGACAAGAAATCCGCCTCGCCTCACTGCGGATGAGTCCTTGGATGCTCAGTATCTGGAATTTTTGCGAAAAAAGGTGATTCCCGGGGCAAAACTCCTCGGCTTTCGCATCGTTCTCGACTGTGCGAACGGCGCCGCCTACAAACTCGGGCCGGAATTGTTTTGCTCGCTTGGCGCCGACGTTGTAGCGATGAGCGTTTTACCGGATGGCCGCAACATCAACGCGGGCTGCGGCTCTCTCCATCTCGAGGGCCTACAAAAGCGTGTCGTCCAGGAAAAAGCCCGATTGGGCGTTGCCTTCGACGGCGATGCCGACCGCGCGCTCTTCGCCTGCGAAACAGGAAAGATCGTGAACGGAGATGGAGTGCTTCTGGCCGCGGCGCGCTTCCTGAAATCGCAGGACAAGCTCAAAGGCAACCGCGTCGTTGCCACTTCCATGTCCAATCTCGGGTTGGAGCGCGCTCTCGCGCAGGAAAACATCACGCTGGCTCGCGCGGCCGTCGGTGACCGCTACGTCTTAGAGGAGATGCTGCGCAGCGGTAACGTTCTTGGCGGAGAGCAGTCCGGACACATCATTTTTCTCGATGACAGCCCGGCCGGCGACGGCCTCCTGACCGCTGTGAAGGTCGCTTCGCTCGTTTCCATGCATGGGAAAATCGAATCGCTCGTCGAGGGCCTGAAGGATTATCCCCAACAAATCGTCAACGTAAAGGTGCGCTCGAAGCCTCCGCTCGATTCACTCCCCGAAGTTTCCCGCGCGCTTGCCGAAGCGCAATCCGCTCTCGGTCAAAACGGCCGCATCGTGCTTCGCTATTCCGGCACGGAGCAGCTTGCGCGCGTAATGGTGGAAGCCGAACACGAAGCCGACGTTCAGCGCTTCACCCGTTCCCTCGCCGACGCTCTCCGCTCCTCGATCGGCGCATGAGGGGCGCTTTTTTTGTTTCGCGTGAAACATTTGCGTTTCACTTCCACGCATATCTGCCAACAAGTAGACCTAAGCCTTTTGTTTTCAATACTTGAACGTTTACCTCTGCGAATTCTACGATTGTGCCGCCATTCCGGAGCATGTGGGACTACTTGCTTTTTGATCTTTTCGTTTTTCCGCCGGGAACCTTTCCGCCTCTCGCGGCATTACCGTTAGTGAAGGACTCAGGCGGTTACGATGCAAGACGCATTGCCGGCGTTCGTTCTAAACTCGGAGACTCTTCCGCAAGAAACCATGAGCGAAGCGCCCGCCAACTCTGCAAACGTTTTCGAAAAAGCGGAGCCGCAGCGGCCCAGTCCGAGCGACGAGAGGCTCATGCTTGCTTTCTCACAAGGTTCCTCGGAGGCCTTTACTGAACTCTTCCGCCGCTACAAACAGCCTGTTTATGGCTTTTTCTGTCGCCGTGTTTCGGACCCTTCCCATGCCGAGGAATTAGTGCAGGAGACCTTTCTTGCGTTGTTGCGCGCCGCGGCCCGCTACGAGCCACGCGCCCTCTTCCGTACCTATCTCTATGCCATTGGTTTCAAGATTCTCCGAGCCCATCGGCGCAAGGCTGCTTTTCGTGCAGCTTTCTTGGGCCAGCGCAACTCCGCCGCCGATCCCGCCAGAAAAGATGCAACCGAAGCCAGCCTGTGTGTTCGCCACGCCGTCGCAAAACTCGACTCCATGGACCGCGAAATCGTCATGCTCCGCGAATTCGAACAACTTAGCTACGCCGAAATCGCTGACTTGCTGCAGCTACCTCTGAACACCGTGCGCTCCCGCCTTTTCCGCGCCCGCATCGCCCTTCGTGAATTGCTTAATCCTTCAACGCCAGCCGCTTCTACGGAAGCTCAAAAAGCGAGGCTGGCAAATACGTCTCCAAATGCCGAGGTGCCTGGAGCGCAGAAAGGATACCGCCTATGAGCACCAGGACACACCCCGTTGCACCTGAAGAAGTCATGGCCTTTTTTGACGGCGAACTCTCTCCTGAACGAGCCGCGGCCGTCTCCACTCATCTGAACGTGTGCTCGGACTGTAAAGAGATCAGCGCGCAACTTAAAACGACCTCACAATCTCTGTCAAAGTGGGAAACCGACGAACCCAAAGCTTCTTTGCTAGAAAACATGATGGAACAAGCTACGGATAGTCAGGCATGGGTTGACTCAAAACCTGAGTGGCTGCGGCATTTTCAGCTTTTCTTTTCTCGACCATTACCGTGGGCTTTGGCCTGTCTCATGATGGTTGTTCTTATCGGCATTCGATTCTCTAGCTTCGAACGCGCCACAGGTCATCGAAGCAACACTTCAGGCTATGACTCTGTGTTGCTCACAAACCCGCCGCCCCCGCCAGACCCTCTTGCCACTTTTGGAGACAAAGGGGCGGCGGGTGGGGGCGGTGAAGCTGCAGTCATTAATGGAGATTACGCGCACAAGATTCCGTTTCAAGCGCAGCCGGGCTCGTCGCAGACGGATGCTTACCGGCTACCTATGATTGCGCGGACGCTATTGCTTTCAATCGTCGTGAAAGACTTCGACGCTGGTCGCGCGTCGCTTGACGCCATCCTCGCTCGTCACAACGGCTACGCCGCTAGCCTCAGCGTCAATACGGCGCAAGGAGCCGCGCGCACGCTGCAAGCGTCGCTCCGCATTCCCGCGCCGCAGCTCGCTGCCGCGATCGGCGAACTGAAAGCACTCGGACGAGCCGAAAATGAAACGCAGACCGGCGAGGAAGTGACCCAGCAACATGCGGACTTGCTGGCGCGCCTGAAGAATTCCCGCGAGACGGAGCAGCGGCTTCAGGACGTGCTTCGCACTCGCACCGGGAAGGTCAAAGACGTTCTCGAAGTCGAAGAGGAGATTGCACGGGTGCGCGGCGAAATAGAACAGATGGAAGCCGAACAGAAAACCCTTGAGCACCGCGTCGAGTTTGCCACCATAGACCTGAAACTTGCCGAAGAGTACAAGGCCCAGCTCAACACGCCCGCGCCTTCTGTCTTGATGCAGCTTCGCAACGCCTCCATCAACGGCTTTCGCAATGCGTTCGAGAGCTTCCTGGCTCTGGTTCTTTTTCTCGTTGAGTCCGGCCCCAGTCTCTTGCTGTGGCTGGCCCTGCTGGGTATTCCCGCTTGGCGGCTGTGGAAGCGTTACGGCCGCGCGCAATCGCTCGCACCTCTGGCCGGGGCTTGAATCCCACCCCCAATGAGAAAGCTAAGGCAGACCCTTCAGGAAGTCCGGGCAAGCAAGCACATTTCGGAATAACGATATTGCCGATTTTCGCGCCTGCTCAAGAAACGTGTAACTGGCACAAGTCCTCAAGCAGGCTCCCAAAGAATGTAGGCATTAGACAGATTATCTGTGGGATTCTGTAGGCTCAGATGCGCTGAGAGATGTTCACCCATCACTTTTCATCCTCTAACTGCTTTACTTTCAGTCCAGTCCACAGGTTTTCCATAAACCTCAAGTAGCTGGCAACCGGCTTGCTCCTGCTTCCTCAACTTACAAAGATTGGCTTCCCGGGGTGGCCGGAACCGATCCTCGACTCGGTTACCGGTTTAGGGGCGTCAATTATGAAGAAGGGGGCTTGCACCGGCCCCCTTTTTCGTTTTAATCACCATTTCAAGAAGTTCCGGAAAGCTGGATTCCCTCCATCCCCGGACAAAGCGGTAGTTTGCAGACTTCAGTCTCGCTTCTTACTTTTCTACGTGCTTTCACTCAGAGGTGACAACCAAAGACTTGTGAACCAAAAAGAGTGAGCGGCCGGTGGGGGGACCGGCCGCTCGGGCGTGGGGGATGGAGGGTAACAATAATCCGAAGAGGCTCGGCCCTTACGGCCGTCTCACCGCGCTCGCGAGCGGCAAAACGGCACCCAGGAGATAGCTTTAACTCCAATAGGCCAAACCACTTCTGACTACTTTTCCAGTTTGTTTCTCGCCACGGTCTGCGTCGATAGTCCGCGGGGTTCATTCTCTCCGGTACTCTTTCACTCAACGCAAGTACCTTGTCCCAGTACAGAAGTACTTTCTCCGCCAAGTAAGCTGCCTCCTAAATTTTCGTGACAATCTCCGGAAGCATTTCCGCCAACTCTCGCAGACGCCGTCTCTCCGCTTCTCCGAGCGAGGCTAGCGCATTGGCCAGAGATTCCACGCGGCGTTTCCGCCCCTCCCAAAGGATCTTCGTACCCTTCGCCGTAGCCACTAGCCGGACACGCCGGCCATCTTCGGTCGCTTCGCGCTTCACCAGGCCCGTTCGTTCCAAGCCTGAAACGATGCGGCTCATGGTCGGCGGACGCACCTGCTCCGCCTCCGCAAGCTCGCCGAGCGACCGCGGCCCACCGAACACGAGTACCGAAAGCGCAGAAAGCTGCGCTGGTCCAATCCCGCTCTCGCGGTCGCGCACCCGCAACCGCCTCAAAAGATGAATCGCCGCAGAGTGCAGCTTATCCGCGATTTCCAGAAGCTCCGGACTCGCCTCACTTTTTTGCTTGACAAGCGTCATAGAATATAGTTAGCTATGCTAACTAAATCACCCTCGGAGGTCAACCAACATGAATTCGACTGCGACCAGTCTTGGAATAACAAATATAGGAATCACCGGGATTGGGCAGATTTCCATCATCACTCACGACCTGCCCCGCGCCACCGCATTCTATCGCGACGCCCTGGGTCTACAGTTGCTCTTTACCGCGGGCAACATGGCCTTCTTCGATTGCGCCGGCGTGCGCTTGATGCTCGGCCCCCCTAGCGCGCCGGAACTGGATCATCCCAGCTCCATCCTTTATTTCCGCGTCCCGGATATTAACGCGGCTCACAATCGGCTCGTGGAGATGGGTGTAAAGATCGAAGCGCCGCCGCGCCTGATCGCTCCGATGAAAACCTCCGATCTCTGGATGCTGGCTTTCCGCGATCCCGAAGGGAACATCATGGAATTAATGAGCGAGGTGCCGCGGCCTTCGTGAAAGCTGTTTGTCTCCTCGGTGCCGACTACTGAGCCAAACTACGTGGCGCTCGCAGGTCCATTATCTATTTGACTTTGGAGGCCTTGGCCAATGAGTGATCAGTATAAGACGGCACTCACGCGCATCGGACAGATCGCCATCAACGCCCGCGACGTGGATCGCGCCACGGCGTTTTATCGCGATGTCTTAGGACTGCCCCACCTCTTCCGCGCCGGACAGCTATCCTTTTTCGATTGCGGCGGCGTCCGACTGATGTTGGATAAGGCGGAAAAGCCCGAATTCGACCATCCCAGCTCTATCCTTTATTTCCAGGTCGGCGACATTCGCGCAGCGCACCGGCGCCTCAAGGATGCGGGAGCCAAATTCGAAGATGAGCCGCATGTGATTGCGCAAATGCCCAAATACGACCTCTGGATGACCTTCTTCCGCGACAGCGAAGGCAATCTCCTTGCACTTATGAGCGAGGTACCTCGCTCGTCGTAGTCGATTTTTTCCGACATTCAATTTCCGGTCCAGCCCCTGCTACAAGCCTCGCGCCGTTTACGGTATCCTTCTAACCCCATGCACGACCTCAACTACTTCCGCGACCATTTGGAAGTCTTTGCCGACATGGCAAAGAAGCGCAGCATCCCGCTCGATCTGGATGCGTTTCGCAAGTTGGACCATGAGCGGCGCGCCCTGATCACACAGACGGAAGAGTTGAGAGCAAAAAGAAACAAAGCGAGTGATGAGATCGGGCGGTTGAAGAAGGAAAACCTGAATGCAGACGCGATTATCGCTGAAATGAAGGCTCTGGCAGAACCGATCAAGGAAAAGAGCCTGAAAACTGTCGAACTCACAAAAACGCAGGAAGAGTTCTTACTCAGAGTCCCCAACTTGCTGCACGCCTCTGTGCCGCCGGGAAAGGGCTCCGAAGACAACGTCGAGTTGCGTCGCTGGGGAACTCCGCCAAAGTTTGATTTCCAGCCAAAGCCTCATTGGGAAGTGGGCGAAAGTGCGGGAATCCTCGATTTACAGCGTGCCGTGAAGATCGCGGGCACTCGGTTTGCACTTTATCGCGGGCCAGGGGCCCGACTAGAGCGCGCTTTGGCAAATTTTTTTATGGACGTGCACACTCACGAGAACGGCTACACGGAAATTCTTCCGCCTTTCATTGTGAATACGGCTTCTCTCGTAGCCGATGGCAAGCTTCCGAAATTTGCAGGAGACATGTTCCATCTGGAAGGCACGGATTTGTGGCTTACGACAACGGCTGAGACTGAGCTAACCAACCTATTCCGTGATGAAACCCTGGACGCCAGTCAACTTCCTATCAGAGTATGCGCTTGGACTTCGTGCTTTCGTTCCGAGGCTGGCGCTGCCGGAAAGGACACTCGCGGAATTAAGCGCCAGCACCAATTTCAGAAGGTTGAGCTCTTTAAGTTCACTCATCCAGACAATAGTTACCAGGAGCTTGAATCTCTCGTGAACAATGCGGAAGCCATCCTGCAAAAACTCGGGATTCACTATCGCGTGATGCAACTATGCTCCGGCGACACAGGCTTTGCATCCTCGAAAACATACGATATTGAAGCCTGGCTGCCCTCGACGGGAGAATTTATGGAAATTTCTTCCTGCTCGAACTGCGAAGCCTTTCAAGCCCGCCGCGCCGGCATTCGCTTCAAGCCAAAGGGCGGCGGAAAGAGCGATTTCGTACACACGCTCAACGGTTCCGGTCTCGCTGTCGGGCGCACGTGGATTGCAATTGTTGAGAATTATCAGCAGGCCGACGGCTCCATCCTTATCCCCGACGTTCTCCGCCCATACATGGGCATTGACCGTATTCCAGCGGCTAAATAGTGTCTTTTCAACCCTCTCCGGGACTTCCCTGTGCTTTTCGGTCAACATGCCGCCAAAACATCCTCCATCCTGATAATATATTGTAAATAAAAGATTTACATCGAATCTCCGCTATCCGGGCCCTTTCATAGGTCAATCCTGTTTCTCGCAACTTCTTGAAATTACGCGTTTTCGTTTGACTACTGCTTTTCGCCTTACATACACTCATTTCACTGGGATAGGAGGGTACCAGCGCGGTACTGGAGTCCTTAACGCCCATGACATTTCTTGCGCGCATTGTCCGGTTTCTGTTTTGGCTGCTCGTGCTCTCCTGGGGCGTGTGGCTGCTCCGCCGTGTTTTTGGTTCCTTGCTGCAAAATGCCGCTTCAGGGCCACGTCAGCCCGGAGATTCGTCGGGCTCCGCGCAAGCTCCCAAAACCGCGCGCCGTTTGGTGCGCGACCCCGTTTGTGGCATGCACGTGGATGAAACGCTCTCGATTCCCATGCGCGAGGGCGATGAACTGTTACATTTCTGCTCCATCGCCTGCCGCGACGCGTATGTTGTTAGTTCCAAAAAGTTTGCAGCAAACGGCTAGAGAACGTTTCTGGATTGACCGAAGGGTAGAATCGGAGAACGAATCAGGGTCAGGTAGGAAGTACAAGCGCATAACTCAAACAGACGAAAGGACCGACGCCGATGGCCACGGTCGCAAAGCCCACAATCCCAGGTAAGCAGATAGGCGCACCGCCGATGGTGCCGCGCATTGCTCCGCGCGAAGACCTGAACCCCTTCCGCATCGCGCAAATTCAGTTCGACATGGCCGCGGAATTCCTGAAGCTCGATCCTGGCCTGCGCCAGATTCTACGTACCCCGAAGCGCATTCTAGAAGTTTCCCTTCCAACGAAAATGGACAACGGCCAAGTGAAAGTCTTTACCGGCTATCGCGTGCAGCACAACATCTCTCGCGGACCAGGCAAAGGCGGCATTCGTTACCATCCTAACGTCACGCTCGATGAAGTGAAGGCACTGGCTGCGTGGATGACGTGGAAGACTGCCACGGTCAGCGTTCCATTTGGCGGCGCCAAGGGTGGCGTTATCTGCGACCCAAAGCGCATGTCCAAAAGCGAACTTGAACGCATGACGCGACGCTACGCGAGTGAAATTCTCCCACTCATCGGACCCGCGCAGGACATCCCTGCGCCCGATGTCTACACTGACGCCCAGACCATGGCTTGGATTATGGACACCTACGCCATGACCATCGGCCATGCCGCGCATGGCGTAGTCACCGGCAAGCCGGTTTCCATTGGTGGCTCCGAAGGACGCGGCGAAGCCACCGCGCGCGGTCTTCTTTACGTCGTCGAAGAAGCCTGCAAGGTCAAAAAGATCCCGCTGCGCGGCGCAAGTGTCGCTATTCAGGGTTTCGGCAACGCGGGAGCCACCGCTGCTCGCCTATTCGCGGAGAAGAAGGCCAAAATCGTTGCGCTGAGCGACACGCGTGGCGGAGTCACCAATTCCCGCGGCATCGACCCCATCAAGGCCATTCGTTATAAGGAGCGCGCGGGTACTGTGGTTGGCATGCCGGGTGCCTCTCGCATCAGCAACGACGAATTGCTGACCATGAAGTGCGACATACTAATTCCCGCTGCGCTCGAGAACGTCATTACCCTGCACAACGCCGAAGCGATCAAAGCCCGCATCGTGGCTGAAGCTGCCAATGGCCCCACCACTCCGCACGCCGACGAAATCCTCGCTCGCCGTGGCATAACCGTGCTCCCGGACATTCTCGCCAACGCTGGGGGCGTCACCGTGAGCTACTTCGAGTGGGTGCAAAACCAGGAAGGCCTGATGTGGGATGCAGACGAAGTGAACGCGCGCCTGCAAAAGGTTATGGTGCGCGCGTTCCACGAGATGGTGGATACCATGCGCAGGCACCACGTTCCGCCGCGCGCCGGCGCGATGATTCTGGCCGTCGGCCGCGTCGCCGAAGCCACCCTGGTCCGCGGCCTGTTCCC
>DATDNK010000452.1:0-5435 GCA_036518275.1 Candidatus Acidiferrum sp. | reverse complement strand
TCGGTGGACTTGCCATTCACCTGGATGAGTTCTTCCTCGATGGCTGCAATTTTCTTGCGCAGATCAGCGGAAGCCGTCGCGACAGGATTGGGCGGATCGCTCGCATCGCCCTTCGATAACTGCGCAGGACCAAGGCGCTTTTCGAGTGCCTGCAACTGCCCGCGCAAGTCGCGAATCGCGATGATGGCTTTGTTCATTTCGTCCGTGCGGTCGCGCATCTTCAGCAGCAGGTCGAACTGCTTGCGCAAATCTTCAGCGGACGTGCGCACACGCGGATCCATTCTCAATTCAAACGAAGCGGTTTGTGCTTTACCGCCCACCGTCAGGCGCACTTGATATGTTCCGGGAAGAGCCAGCGGTGCAATCGGCTCGCCCGCGTCGTAGACGGCCTTCGGAATCTTCGTCGGAACTTCGTAGCGCAAATCCCAGGTGAATAGATTGAGCCCCGCCTTGGCGGGAATGTGTTCTTGCGGATTGTCGCGTTCCCACTCTGCGGGCGCTTCTTCCGTTTTCTTTTCCTCGCTGGTGAACGCACGAATCACTTTGCCCTGCGCATCGAGGATTTCAAGCTTGGCCGGTTCCTTCGCATCGGCCTTCAACCAGTAGTAAAGAATCGCGCCATTCGGCGGGTTTTCACCGACCGGATACCGGCGCGGATTGAAGTGCCCGGTTCTTGTGCGCCACGCCGTGCGTGGCGCGAAGAGGTGCATATCCTCCGCCGCGATCGAGGCAGCAGCTTGCCGCAATGGGCTGATATCGTCGAGCACCCAGAACGACCGCCCGTGGGTGGCGGCGACAAGATCGTCGTTGTGCACAATCATGTCGTGGATCGGCGTGTTTGGCAGATTGAGCTGCAGCGGCTGCCAGTTCGCTCCGTCGTTGAACGAAACCCAAATCGCCGTTTCCGTTCCAGCATAGAGCAGGCCTTTGCGCTTGGGATCTTCGCGCACCGCGTGAACATAAGAATTGTCGGGCAAGCCGCTAATGATTTTTGTCCAGGTTTTGCCGAAGTCCGTGGTCTTGAAAATGTACGGCTTGAAGTTGTCGAGCTTGTGAGCGTCCACTGCGGCGTAAGCCGTTCCTGCGTCGAACGGCGAAGCTTCGATGAGGCTGATCATCGACCATTCAGGAACTTCTTTCGGCGTGACGTTGGCCCAATTCTTTCCGCCATCGCGGGTCACTTGAATCCAGCCGTCATCGGTGCCAGCCCAAAGGACGCTTTCCTGCTTTGGCGATTCGGCGAGGGTAAAAACCGTGTCGTAGTATTCGACGGTGTACTGATCTTTGGTGAGCGGACCGCCGGAATCCTGCTGCTTGGCCTTATCGTTGCGCGTGAGATCGGGGCTGATGGTTGTCCAACTGCGTCCCGCGTCGTTCGAACGAAACACGAACTGCGAGCTGTGATAAATCACGTCAGGATTGTGCGAAGAAATCAAAATCGGCATGGTCCAGGTATAACGGTATTTTTGCGTGGCCGCGGAATAGCCGTTGGGATCCTCGGGCCACTCCTGAATGCTCTGCGCTTGATTCGTGCGGCGGTCGAAGCGCGTGAAGATGGGGCCTTCATCGTCCGCGTAAACGATATTCGCATCGCGCGGGTCGGGAACGATGTAGCCGCTTTCGCCGCCGCCAACGGCGTCCCAATCGCCGCGGTCAATGAAGCCGCGGTCGCTGCGCGTCTGGATGCCCACCGAAGAGTTGTCCTGCTGCGAGCCGTAGACGCGATAGAGAAAATCGTTGTCCGCGGCGACGTGATAAAACTGCGCGGTGGGCTGATTGTTTTGCGTGGACCAGTTCTTGCCGCCATCGATGGAAATGGTCGCGCCGCCATCGTTGCCGTTGATGAGGCGATTGGGATTTTCGGGATCGATCCATAGCGCGTGATGGTCGCCGTGAGGCGCGTTAATGCGCTCAAAAGTTTTGCCGGCGTCGATGGAACGGTAAAGGCCGGTGTTGGCGATGTACACCTTGTTGGAGTCCTTCGAGTCGGCCCAAACGTGCGTGAAATACCAGGCGCGCTGCCGGAAGCGATGATCGTCGTTAATGAGCGACCACTTCGCGCCGCCATCGTCGCTGCGATAGAGGCCGCCCTTTTTGGCTTCGATCAGTGCATAGACCACGTTCGAGTCGCCGCCGGAAACCGACACGCCGATGCGGCCGAGGGGACCTTCGGGAAGGCCGTCGCCTTCCAGGCGCTTCCACGTCGTGCCGTCGTCGTTCGAACGGTAGAGGCCGTCTTTTGCACCGCCGCTATTCAGAGTCCACGGCGTGCGCCAGCCTTCCCACATTGCGGCAAAAAGGATGTGGGGATTCTGCGGATCGAAGACGACGTCAATTGCGCCCGTACGGTCGTCGAGATACAGAACTTTCTCCCAGTTCTTGCCGCCGTCGCGCGTGCGAAAGACGCCGCGTTCGGTGTTGGGACCATAGGCATGCCCCAGCGCAGCGACGAAAACGATGTCGGGATTTGTGGGATGAATGATGAGCGCACCGATGTGCCGCGTGTCTTTCAGGCCGACATTGGTCCAGGTTTTGCCTGCGTCCGTGGATTTGTAGACGCCATCACCGAAAGAAATGTTGCCGCGAATGCAGGCTTCGCCGGTGCCGACATAAACGATGTTGGGATCAAAGTCGGCAACGTCAATGGCGCCGATCGAAGAGACGGGCTGCTTATCGAAAAGCGAATCCCAACTGATGCCACCGTCAGTGGTTTTCCAAACGCCTCCGCCGGTGGCGCCGAAGTAATAGGTGTTCGGCTGGCTCGGAACGCCAGTCACGGCCAGCACGCGCCCGCCGCGAAACGGCCCGATGAGGCGCCACTTCATCCCGCCAAACGTCTTCGGATCAATCTGCTGCGCGTGTGCGGCAATTGCCATCAGAACAAATAAGAAGAGAGAGAAAACGCAAACATACAAAGGCTGGCGAGACACTTTCACACTATCCTCCAGAAATAAGAGCGGAAACCCAAAAATGCTACCGCTTCCTACAGTTGAACGAAAGAGTTTTTCGCCCGCGCGACAACCGCACAGGGCCCAGCCACTGCAAGTGCCGAAAAGGGCTTGATTAAATCAGCGGCAGACCACCGAGTGCCCGTCGTTAGAGCATCGGTGATTGGAGAAGAGCAAGCCAAGACCAGCCGGTGGATCGTAGCAGAAGCCGAAACAAACATCTCTTAACTCCGACGGAGGCAGCGAAGACCGAGGCATTGCTTCGAGATCATGAAACAAGGCGACGATTTCGGCAGGGGGAGTGCTTGCCATGTCGGAGGTATAGGACACGATGGAGGATCCCTCAACGCGAAAATACCAATTGTCTGCGTTCCAGGAGCGGACTGGCCGGATAGCCTCGCCTTGGCTTTTAGAGTACGCCCCGGATTGAACTATCGCCAGAACACGCTGCATGAGAGGTTGAGAGAGCTGGCCTTCGGAATGTGCTTGCTCGAAACGATATTGGAAGAGGCGGCGGCGGTTTTCAGAGACGTAAATGCGGGAATCACGACGGACGTTAATGCAAGTTTCGTGGAATTGGAGACCATGCTTTTCGACATGAAGGATCTTAAGGATGGGCCAATCTGCATAGTCAACAGCACCGGGGATTCGGTAAGGCATGACCGAGCGACTGAACCAGACCGCGAGAAAAAGAAAAGCCGCGGTGAAGGCAGGCCAGGTCCGCTCAGAAATGGGCGATTTTCGAAAACACCAACGGGCAGGAAGTAATCGCAGAGCCGCGGTGGCAATGGCGAGCACAATCAGTGCGATGGAGAGGATGGTCAGCGCTGCGGTTGGCCAGATGCTATAGCGGAACCCAAAAATCTTGTCTGGAATATTGAAGGTGATCCAATCATTAGACAGTTCCGAACCTCGGAGCGTGCTCCAGTAGATCCAGGGCAAACTCACCAGGCCCGCGAGGGCGGTAGCGTGAGCAAAAGTTGGACGATACGAAACAGCGCCTGCGGCGAAAGCAAAAAGGATGGCGGCAGCAAGGCATAGAAAGCACCAGATTGTGCGGAAGGTCGTGTCTTCGAAGAAGCGATTCACAGAAACGAGGGCAAGCAGTAGCCAATAGAGCCAAAACACAAACCAGGCGAAAGTTGTCAGGGTGGACTTATTTTTGAGCAGAAGGGAAATCGCGGCCACGAGAAATACAGGCAGTGCAATAAGGGGAACGAGCAGGAGGGCCAGAGAATCGGAATCACGAACAGGATTTTTCCAGAACGGCAGGGCTGCCACAGAGAAGACGAACGTAGTTGAAGCTAAACCGAGACCGTGCAGGATGGCCGCGAAAACGAGGCGATTCTTTGTGGGCGGAGCGACCGCAAATAAGAACCTTGGGTATGCAAATACAAACAACAGGGGAACCGCAAAGAAAAGCAGCGAGAAAAGTAATGTCCCCGACCACGTCCCGTCTGGCCTATTGCGGCTGAGCCAGAAGCAGGAAGCCGAGAAGGCCGCGGAGAGGTAGATAAGAGTCGTGGAAATCTTGTGCCGCACGATGAATGTCACTCGCTGAGCACCATAATTTGAAAGTAGAAAGGAGCCGATATACCCAGCTTATTCCCAGTCTTCGGCTCGGTGGACGCCGTGTGGGGGCTGTGCTGCCTAATAGACACCGTGAACGAGATGCTTGTTCCCGAAGGAGGATCGAGATTCTGTTTGTGCGGTTTTGGCGTATTCGAAGGCAGCGATGCACGACCCCCACGAGGCGCGGGTCACTCATCGTGATAAGAGCTCTGATAAGATGCTGGCGCGATGAGCGGGCAGAAGAGCTACGACGTGGCCGTGATTGGCGCCGGGGTGTTTGGGGCGTGGACGGCGTGGCACCTGGCGAAACGCGGAAAGCGCGTCGCGTTGATCGAAGCGTATGGGCCGGGGCATTCGCGGGCCAGCAGCGGAGGCGAGTCGCGCATCATTCGCATGGGCTATGGTGCGGATGAGCTTTACACGCGATGGTCGCAGCGGTCGCTTCTGCAATGGAAGGAATTTTTTGCCGCTACAAAGCAGTCATTGTTTCTCCAAACGGGCGTGTTGTGGATGGCTGGAAAGAATGATGCGCGGCTGCGGGAGACCGCGGCAACTCTGAAAAAATGCGGCGTAGCGTTTGAAGAATGTGACCGCGCAACGCTGGAGAAGCGCTATCCGCAAATCGCGCTGGAGGAAATTCAGAAAGGGATCTTCGAACCGCAGAGCGGCGTGCTGATGGCCCGGCGAGCGGTGGCCGCCGTGGTGGAAGATGCGATTCGGCTTGGCGTGGAGTATCGCTGCGGGCAGGCGGTGGACCCGCGGGAAGCAGGAGCGGTGAAGCACGTTACTACGAAACAGGGTGAACGCATCGCCGCGGGACAATTCGTCTTTGCGTGCGGTGCGTGGCTTGGCAAGATTTTCCCGGATGTGCTCGGCGGGAGAATTTTTCCTTCACGCCAGGAAGTTTTTTTCTTT
>DATDNK010000451.1:0-11366 GCA_036518275.1 Candidatus Acidiferrum sp. | reverse complement strand
GTGCGATGGAAAGAAAAAGGGAATTGCAGCAGCACCGCGCCGAGCTTGCCCGCGTTGCGCAACACGTCAAAGCCGGCGCGGACGGCGCGTTCGTCCTCGGCGGCTGACCCGGAGCCGGCTGAAGCCACGTCATGGGTGAAGCGCTGCCAGAGTTTTGCGGTAAAAAGGAAACGCGGATTGCCGGAGACAAGATCGAGCCACTGCCTGGAGTTTTCCGGTTTGAGTGGCTGGTAAAACGAAGTGTTGATTTCGATGGTGTCGAAAAACTCCGAGAGATACGCAGCTTCGTGGAAGCCTTTCGGTCGCCGCGAGGGATAGACGTAACCTGCCCAGTCCGGATACGACCAGCCGGCAGGGCCGATGCGCAACTGATGCGCTGGCGTGGCGTCTGCTTCGCTCGCGGCGCCGCGATGCTCGGAATCACCCAGAACATCGGGCTTGCCGTGATCCTCTGGAGCGCCCGGCGCGTGAAACACTCTGGCGGGCAGGGAAGTCTTTCTTTTGTGCGGTGTCATGCTCGTTCGGCTGGTCCTTATATATGCATATTTACAATGTTCGCCGGACCAGTTCTGTTCGCGAGCAGAGTAGTAAGAAGGGCAGAGAAGTGTCAATGCACCGGAGCGGCGTCGCGGCCGCTGAAGCGGCTGCTGTGCCGGCAGCCAACGGCGCCATTCTAATTATGTCACCGCCGGGTGGCGGCTACGGCGATGTGACGCAAGACCCGAGGGAGGTGATGGCCACCGTTGCTCCAGCCGCAACAGGCTGCTATGCTGTGGTTGATGCGATCCTACTTGCGCATCCCCGTTCGCCTGCCCTTTCCCACGAAATGTTACAGGTGCAAACATGAAACTCTCCATCAATTACAAGCATGTCGAGTCGCACAAACCGGTGGAAGTTGAAGTTGGGCGCCACGTTGCCAAACTGGAGAAACTGTTGAAAAGCTACTCGCCGGACCTAGTGCAGTTGCATGGCGGGTTTACTGTGAACCCGCGCACGCAATATGTTTCTTGCGCGCTGACGCTTGCGCTTCCGTCGGGCGTGCTACGCGCCACCGGCGAGGGCCCAGCAGTGCGCGCCAGTTGCAAGAAAGCGTTCAGCGACCTGGAAGCACAGGTAAAGAAACATCAGGAGAAGCTCCGCAAAGATTACGAGTGGAAACGTAAGCGCCGCCCCAGCACCCGCGAGCCGGTTCTTATTTGATTCGGACTTTTGCGATTCGCCATTACGCGCTCTAACTTTGCGCGGCCACCGTGCGAAAAAGGGCAGAGTTAGGCGTTTTTGGAACATGCGAGAACTTTGGGTTGGCACAGCGCGTCCATGTGCCCCTGGTGAAGCGCCCAAGGTTCTTCTATTCTTCTGTGTCGTTTGCGTTTGGACAGAAGCGGTCGTGCTGCTAAAATTGGGGGATTGAGGAAAGCGCATCCGTTGCGGTTGCGCAGTGAGTGCCGTCTTCCCGAGAATGGGGACTAACTTCGATTCCCTAAAGACGCTAGGGCTAAGCGAAGACGAAATTGTCGTTCAGACTGGCCAGAATCCGCCTAGGGGCGTAGCTCAGTGGTAGAGCAGCGGCCTTTTAAGCCGAAGGTCGTGGGTTCGATCCCCACCGCCCCTACCAATCATCCCATTTCCTGAGAATGACTTAGCGATTTCGCGATGCGGCAAAAGGCGGCAATAAGGAACAAGATGAGCCTCCTGGGTGGCGCCTTTGGCTCTGATGGACGCGAAGTCAACAAATAAATCCTTTGACATGTCGGCAAATATATGATATATAAACCAAGCTCAGCCAGTATAGAGAGGGCTCACATGAAACCTGCCAAGATATCCCAATTGGGAGTTCTCGTGGCCGTCGTTTCTCTAGTGGCGATGGCCGGTGCTGCTAGCTTTCACCATCAGCAGCTCAAACACTCGAAAAGAGTCGTACTGGTCTCTCAGTCCGGTGAGAAAATCCCGTCTCTTTTTGACGGCCTTCCACATGTTCCTGCCTATTCGTTAAAGCAGATCGACTTAATGGAAAAAAATCGGCCTGAGCGATGCAAAGCCGGCGGCACTGCCAAACAGAGTGCGCTTGGCCGGCTCTTTGGGACACCGGTCGTGTATGCGTCAAACTGCTTTCCGGGATTGTGCGGAGGCACGCAATGGACGCTAGTGGTAGACAACTGTGACACTGGAGGGCCTTGTAATGGGCAGCACTACATAGCACAACCCGACCCGAGCGGTGACCCGTGTACCGGTTTTGCACCCAACAGTGGGCACTGTGGAACTGATTGCGCGTGTGGACAGAGCGATAGTCTCTGCACAATGTGTTAGGAGTGGAATGAGATGAGACAACTAATTCTTCTAGGCTTTTTTCTCGTCTCTGCCGGAGTTGGTGAAGGTCAAATGGCCCCCCAACTTGTTAGTCGAGGCTCGACAGAGATTCCCGCGCTCCAGCATGGCACGGCTGGCATCTGGAGCCACGGCGCATGGATCGTGTTATCCGACCGATTCTCGAGCGCACCCCTTTTCTGGATGTATGATAGTGTGGGAAACGAAATCTCGAAAATACAGTTTACAGTCCCAGGCGCTGCACGAATCAACATTTACGACAACGCTTTCGCCCGAGGTTCGGATGGAACACTGGCGGTGATTGGCACCGCCTACACAAACGATACCCGGGGCACCACCTTTCTTGCAGCGCTTTCCCCGGATGGACAGCAGGAGATGGTCGTACGCTTGTCGCCATTTTTCCCCAACGCGGTGACCGTGGCTTCTGACGGAACCTTCTGGGTCGCCGGGCACCAGTGGGAAGGAAACAAGCCCCGGGACCATAGTCAGAATCTGATTCGTCGCTACGACAAGAGCGGGAAGCTTCTCGGGTCGTTCATGCCATGGTCAACCATAAACGACGCACCGCATACGCTGCCCCCAGATGCGCTTTCGACCCTTGCGGCGTCTGAAGGACGAGTCGCTTGGTATTCTCGGTTAGCGCGTACCCACATTGAATTTTCCCTGGACGGCAAAGTGGTGCGAAGGGTTGAAACCCCCGAAGTTGACAATGCCAGCGTTACAAGCCTGGCAGTGTGCGAGGACGCAACCTTCCTGGGGGTCTCGGCACTGGCTACCGACAAACGAAAGGCCTCCTGGGGTATATATGAATTGGGCGGACATGAATCAGAATGGAAGTACATGCCTCAAGAAGAAACGTGGGGCTATCTCCACGGTTGCGAGGCCAATCGTGTCGCTAGCAGAACTAGCCAAACCACAATCTTGTGGCTCGCTAAGACAGAGTAACCTATAAACTACGGAGTGAAACCGTCCGGTTTTGGGGAAACTACTGGTATGGTCACATCTTGGTCGCAAAACTTCACCGCCTTTTGCTACGCACTCGTCATCGACGAACGCTTGCAACATCAATAAAAATAGCACCCAGTCAGGCATAAATCTCCTCCAGGCCCCTCAACGCAGGCTGAGAACGCTACATCCGGAGATTGCTCAGGTCAAGATAGTGTACTTGTCCTGTCAAAGCTCTTTAGAAATGTCCCCTTCCATAGCTCGTTTGCGGTACCCCTTTTTGCCGATTCGTTTGGTTTGGTGTTGCTTGTTGGCCTCGCCTGGACCGCAACCCAGCTGAGCCCGTAGGACGGAGCGCTCAAGGTGAAGCGCAAGGTGAGGTCAGGAGCGAACCGACGATTGCGTGGACGACGATTAATTCCGGATGAAAACCGCCTGGACGGTTTGGCCGAGAGTTACGAGGTGCACATCCTATCCATTCCGGCCCATTCCGGATTCATGTTAAGTCCCGCGACTCGATCAACCGAGGGCACTCAAATCGCCTTGCTCGCCGGCCAGCCCACCTGTCGCACCAGCCGTTCCCGCTTTTGCCGAGCCAGAGGGAGGCGGCTGAGATGAAGGCTGTGTGGTTTGCCTTTTCAGTCTCTGGGCATCGTCTTTGTCGGCGATAGCCGCGCGCAGGCGCAAGCCCGTCTTCAGCGTGCCGTACCAGAAGGGGGCGCCCAGACTGAGCAGCATCGCAGAGAGAAGAATGCCGAGGAGCTTTTGTAGGCTTAGGGATTTCCAGTCCGGCGCGGAGATCAGTCCGGTGTTGCCAAGGATGGCATCCACGTCGGAGAGCACACGATTGGGAAATGCAGGTACCGTTGGAGCCTGACTGATAGAAGCTGCGGCCGCGTCCTTTTGGCTTTCCGCGTTGTCCATTGGTTTGCCCGTGTCTTTGGGAGCGGATTTCTCAGATTGCGGCACGGTGTCGTTAGCAGCCGCCGCGGGATTCGAGACTGGCGGTTTCTTCTGCGCGTTGGCGGCGCTTTGATTCGAGCCTCCTGAAGGGTTGGCTTCGGCGGAACCGCTTGGTGTTTGAGAGGGCGCAGCGGCAGAAGGTTTTCCCTGATCGATGCCTTTCGCCGACTGGACCAGGGATTGCCGAAGCTGGGTATCCGTGGAAAGACGGTTCACCAGGGCAATCGAGTCGAGCTGAATTGCGAATGCCACTACCAGCGCGACCAAAACCGTAATCACGCGAGTGCTGGCGGTAAAGCGGTCGCCCACACGATCGATAGTTTGATCAAACCAGCCATGAATTTTAGCTATGAACTGGCTACTGGCCTCATGCATGATGGCGTTGTTCAGGCGAACGTTATTGGCGAGTTCCGGGTTTGACTTTTCGAGTGCCAGCGCGAAAGAGCGGATGTTGTCGAGGGTCGCGGAGGGGTTAGCGATGCCATTGTTTTTCATTACGTTCTTCAGCGCGTCAAGCGCATCGCCTTCGAGCTTCTGGGGGCCATTCCCCGCCGCGAGATCCATAAGCATTTTGATGAACTCCTCGCGGTGAACAACCGCGCCGAGCCGTTTGCGGACATCACTGATGAGCGGGTGAGTCAGAATTTTTTTGGAGATTTCCTCAGAGATCGCGGCGGTCAGTGCGGGATCGAGTTGCTGCAAAAGATCGCTCAGGCCGCGCTTGAGATGCGCGCCGCGCGTATTGAGCGTGGTAACAACAAATTGCGTCAGGATGGTAACCGCCATGCTGACCACGAGCATGACGACCGAGAGGCCGATGAGAATATCGACGGATTTCAGCATAAGAAAAGTCCTCCACCACGTTCATTAACACTTAATACGACGTAGAGAAAGAAGGCCTCCGCGGGCGGAATTTCGCCCAAGGATTGGCGGACTCCTAGCTGCTGCCTTTGACGTTCATGGAAAATGGGGCCCCAAGGCAGAGAAGGATCCTAGCGCCGCGATTTTTGTGATGTTGCCTTGATTGTCCCGGGACGATGCCAAGAGATGCATAGTAGTGATTTATGCCGTCGGGAGGCAGGGCGTTCACCCATTTCTATAAATTCGCGAAACGTTCTCCCGTGAACACGCTTAGAGATTCGGCTGAACTGGTACCGCCCGATGCCGCAAAGCCGTGCCACTACGCCGTGTCTATCGGATGGTGTGTCAAGAGATCAAAACGTTTCATTCAAATAAGAAAGGCGGGCTAATTACTCTCTTGCGCTCAGCATAACTGGCGGCCCCGGCCCTTTGGTTCTACCCTTTGATAACCGCAACCGGTTCCAGCCTTGCGAGTTTTGTGGCGATGCCCAGTTTGTGGACCACTTCAACGACCCGCGAAACGTCCTTATAGGCTTGCGGAGCTTCTTCCGCCAGCCCGCTCATGGACCCTGCGCAGACTAGAATGCCTCGGGCGTTCAACTGCTCGCGCAATTCCGTTCCCCGGATGATCTTCTTGGCCTTCGCTCGGCTCATCACGCGGCCGGCCCCATGACACGTGGAACCAAACGACTGGCGCATGGCTTCTTCAGTCCCCATCAGGACAAAGGAAGCAGTGCCCATAGAACCGGGAATGAGCACAGGCTGTCCAAGGTCGCACAGATCGCTTGGCAGAACGGGAGAGCCCGGTCCAAACGCGCGAGTCGATCCCTTGCGATGCACGCAGACACGAACCGCGTGGCTGTTAATCTGATGCTCTTCAATTTTCGCCATATTGTGCGCGATGTCGTATACCTGTTGCAGTTGGTAGCCGGTGATCTTGCCGGCCAAAACCTGGTCAAAACTCTTCCGTATCATATGTGTCAGCAACTGACGATTGGCAAATGCGAAATTCGCGGCACACGCCATGGCATGAAAGTATTGCTGGCCCTCCTTGGAATCGAATGGCGCGCAAACTAGTTCGCGATCCGGCAGAGTAATTCCGTAATCTTGCACCGTCTTCTGGAAGCGGCTTACGTAGTCCTCGCATACTTGGTGGCCAAGACCGCGAGAGCCGCAATGAATTTGGAGCGCGAGATTTCCAGGGTAGATTCCCAGCCTCGCGGCAACGGCCGGATCGTAGACCTCAGCGACTTTGTCCACCTCGATGAAGTGGTTTCCCGCGCCCAGGGTCCCGAGTTGGCTTCGTCCACGTTCGCGAGCGCGATCGGAGATGAAAGCGGCATCGGCGCCGGGAATGCGGCCGAACTCCTCCGTGCGATCTAAATCCTCGCGGGAAGCGCGGCCGGTTTCCAGCATCCAGCCCGAACCTTCATGCAGCACGCGATCCAGCTCCGCGGTGCTTAGATGTAAGTGGCCATGACTCCCCACACCGCTGGGACAATTCGTATAAATAGACGACGCGAGATCTTTGAGATAGGGGCTGACCGCTTCGACGGACGCAGCCGATACCAGGAGCCGCACGCCGCAGTTGATGTCGTATCCCACGCCGCCCGGAGAGATCACTCCGCTTGGCAAGCGGGTGGCGACTACTCCGCCAATCGGGAATCCGTAGCCCTGGTGAATGTCGGGCATGGCGATGGCATGTCCGATTATGCCGGGCAATGTGGCGGTGTTGACGAGTTGCGTCAAAGAATTATCAGTCAAGGCCGCATCCAACAAGTCTTCATCGGCATAGAGACGCGCGGGCACGCGCATATCGTCGCGAAACGTCCGGGGAATCTCCCAGACACAGTCGCCTGCGCGTATGAAATGCTGTTTGCTAAGCATGAGTGTCTCCTGCTCGGGCAAGAGTTAGCTACACATCGACGACGACTTCGGCTTCCAAACCTGCGGCAGTCTTGCGCACTTTCAAATTGTGGAACGTCACGGCCTTGATTCCGGACTGATAGTCGTTGCACTTTCGGGTCTCGACCCTTGCGCGCACATGAAAACCGTTCAGCTCAAGAATTTGGAATTTCTCACAGACGAGCTGATGTTGCTGCTCTATGAACAAGATTTCATTCAACCAATTGACGAGCAGTGACTCCGCATCGATTCCTTCTATTTCCAGATCGTACAATGCAAATCTTTCCCCAGGGGAATGTATTCTTTCCAATGCATGCATCCCATCGGCCGCATTCAGCAATAAGTCTGCAAGGTCACGGCCGCGGACGCGAAACGCGCGATCTGCCGTGTGTTCAATTTCCTCAAAGTTCATAGCCTATGAGCAATCTCGAGCAAGACGGAAGAGCAATCAGCCCACCACCTCGTGCACCGGCACTTCCCGCAAACGGTCCAAGATGGACTCGACCAGCTTTTCTCTCTTGCGTAGGGATGCTTCGAATTCGCGGTGGTGCGTGTGCCAAATCTCCTTCAAAATTTCTTGATGACGTTGCTCTAGAGTCCTCAGGAGAAGTTCTCTCTCCCGCGGGGTCAATGTCAATTCCATTCTTCCCCTCCTTCCATGGCTCAGGCGCTGAGGAGAGCGCATCCTAACTCACAAACCTTGTCCTCAAGACCAGCGCCAGCCGTCGGCGCCGCCTCCCACGATTCGCCACCAAAAACGTCACGCCATCGTGGCTGCTTGTCTGTGTGCGCGGTCACACACCCCGTGTGACGTGTGGTGGCGACGCGCGGGCTGTTGAACGATCTGAAGCTAGCCCGTTCCAGCCAACTGCAATCGGACCTCATTGACTTGACTGCGCACGAGACTACGCTTCCGTGTAGAGGGTGATCGGCAAGGAGCTCTTTGCCGGTCCCAGCAGTAACACAGGACTCGACGCCGAATCTCCCAACAAGATTATTTGAATTGATGCTAATTTGTGCTTCACAAGCGCTGGCACACGAAGACGTTGGTTCATGAAGAAGGCGACCACGGCCGCCGATCCCGCATGAGGGGGAAAGGAGCTTCCATGAAGACAGGAGTTAACTGGAAATGCAGGGACATTCAGCCAAGAGGTGGCTTGATCTCCAGCAGACTCCTCCCATTACGGCTAGCCGGATTCGCTGAGATCGTCGGGTCACCGGACTGAGTATGAGCCCTCACTCTCCTCACTGAACATTCCAGCAGCGGCTGGTTCTATCTATGACCGCCATCACGAATTAAGTTCTTCGCCACGCCTGCTTTGGATTAGTCAAGAGTCCGTCAGAGCAGGTCACCTCAAATGGGAGATTGAGGTCAGCGGCGAACTCCACGGAGAAATAGGCAATACATGCGTTAGGGATACACCATGTGTCTGCCTACCGAATCACATGAAGCTGAAGGCGTTGCGGAGCTGTTACGGAACCTGAGCTGGTTCTAACTGATCTAACTGAGCCTTTACGGCCACACTTAAGCGGCGTATGCCCTCTCGAATCAGCTCCGGCTGGGCGTTGGAGAAGTTCAAGCGAAGATGCCGACGGCCTTCCTCGCTTTGTCCGTTCGGCGCGAAGAAGCAATCACCTGGAACGAATGCAACGTTTTGCCTTAGAGCTTCTTCAAAAAGCTTATTTGCGTCCATCCCTTCGGGCAACGTCACCCAAAGGAACAGGCCTCCACTGGGGTGCGTCCATTTCACTTCTGATGGAAAATGCTGGGCCAGAGCCTCAAGCATGACATCGCGGCGCTCTCGATAAACGTTGCGAATTCTTTTCACGTGTTCGTCGAGGAAATTGCCTCGGGCCACTTCGTAAGCAACGACCTGAGCGAAGGTGGACGTGTGCAAGTCCGCGCCTTGCTTTAGTTGCACCAGCTTGGCAATAACTTCGGGCGGCGCCACTATCCAGCCTAGCCGAAAACCGGGAGCTAGCGTTTTGGAAAATGTGCTCAGGTAAATCACGTTGCCGAGAGTATAGCCACTATCATGCGGCACGTTTTGGCGATCGAGCACGACAAGGGGTGGCAAATGCTCACCTTCGTAACGTAATTGACCGTATGGGTCATCCTCCACAATCGGAATGCCATACTTCTGCGCGAGTGAAACCAGTGTATAACGGCGATCTTCCGAGAGAGTCGTGCCGCCCGGATTTTGAAAATTCGGAAGTACATACATGAATTTGGGACCGAAGCGCAGAGGTGCTTCAAGTAGATCGGTGCGCAATCCGTGTTCGTCACACGGAACGCTCACATAGTCGGCTCCATATACGTTGAAGGCCTGCAGTGCTCCTAAATAAGTAGGAGCCTCGACGAGAATCCTGTCGCCGGGGTTGATCAGCAATTTGCCGATTAAGTCCAAGGCTTGCTGGGAGCCCGTGGTAATCAGAACGTTTTCGGTCTGAGCTTGGATGCCATAGCGCGTGATGTGTCGAGCGATCATGTCACGCAGTGGTCCGTAGCCTTCGGTCTCGCCGTATTGCAGCGCCTTGACCGCATTCTGTTCGAGAACTTTTCTACAGGCTTCCTCGACGCGCTCCACGGGCAAAACATCGTTGGCGGGAAGTCCGCCACCGAACGAGATCACTTCCGGGTGTTGAGTAATCTTGAGCAGTTCACGAATTGCGGAACTTTTTACGTCCTTGGTGCGAAGTGCATAGCGGGGAGTCCAAGCAATAGACATGGTGTGTCCTTCCTCTCCTAGCGCAGCTATCACATGGGTTCGAGTTATGTACGATCACGAATCAGTGCGCTAGTGTTGCGGTGAGCGTTCCCTGCACAAACCCAAGCCGATGATCCCAGGTGAAGGATATTTACGGCATACTCCTCACTCCCAAGGGGTATGGCACGCTCCATTCTGTTTACGTGTCGCGTCTTATTCGGTGATACATGTCACATCGTTCCGTGACATCGTGGGTCTCGTCAGTCTTTGAGCGCTACATTCGGGCCCGGAAACAAAAGATTGCAGACAGACCTGCACTAGTAGCGCATCCGCCGTTCGAGTCGCTCAAGAAACTCCGCCTGTCCCGTGTGGATGCGGACTCGGGCTTGATGAAGGGGAAACCAATTTGCGCGGTCAACCTCGGGAAACTCTCGCTTTTGGCCGGATTTCGGCGGCCACTGCATTGAAAAGGTGTTGCTTCGAATTGTCGTCGAGCAGTCACCTTCGACGGCCCACGCTGTTACCAGCTTTCCGCCCGGCTGCCTAACCTCTCCCAGCGGTATAAATTCTCCATCGGGCTTGAACCCTGTCTCTTCCTCGAATTCGCGCTTGGCGGCAGTCAGCGCGTCCTCCCCATCAAGGTACTCACCTTTCGGAATTGACCAGGCTCCCAAGTCCTTGAGTTGGCTGAGTCTGGTTGAAAATTGCTTGCGGTGAACTCAGCGCTCCAGATTGGCCGTTGATGACCAGGCGATCCGCGATGCGCTCCGCACCCTTATGGCTCGATTGAGCGCCGGTTTGATGAGGTTCCGACGGCGTAGCCGCGGACCGGAAGTGTTTCTAGTTCACCCAGGAGGGCAGGGCTGCCCTAGGACACATGTCCCAATTGGGTGACTGCCGAACGGGCGAGTGGGGGAAACGCCTCAGCCTGCGCAGCTCCGGCTCAAGCAACCCAAGACTTGGTGATGGAGGTCACTGCAGTCTTGCCGTGCATGTGGCTGAATGAACGTGGAATCCCAACGCCGATGGCACAGCTAAAGAACTTGCCGGGCGTGGCGACAAAAACGCAAAGTCGGAGCGTGTCTTATGGGACCGATTTCAATGTTGTTTCCAAATCCCGCGGTGAAAATCCTTGAGGAACGGCTGTGGGAAAAAGCCAGAAAGCGCTACTTGGGGGAGCATCCTGCGGATGCATGCGATGATGCCAGGAGTGTGATGCGGAAGGTGAAAAGCGCGTACAAAAATACGGTAGGTGCGGCGGTCGGGGAAGCAGACCAGAAGGTTCGGGCCACTTGGGCGGAATTCAAACACACAATGACAGAACAATTGAGAGCGGCTCTCGCGACAGTGCTCCATATGTCTTCGCTGGAATGGTATTCGATCGAAGCCGGACAGCTCCCGAATCCCGAAATCATTGCTGCCCCGTACGAGCTGCTCAAGAGTCTTACCACAGATCTGATGGCACAATCGCTCAGAAAGAGAATCGACTTTGAAGGCTTTGACGATCTGGCGCTAGAAGCGTTGGCTCGTTATGCGGTTGATCAAAAATTTCACCACGTATTGGAGGAAGCCCGCAGGAGCTGCGAACCTTTTCGGGTTGGAAGCGGCGCGGCCCGGTTCGTTGTTGCGCAAATCAATCATCGCGATGCCTATTTTCTG
>DATDNK010000450.1:0-4537 GCA_036518275.1 Candidatus Acidiferrum sp. | reverse complement strand
TCCAGCGCATGCCGGACAATGTCCTGAAACGGCTGCGGAAGCGATGACGGCGCGACAGGAAGAGCATGGCCGCCCGCTTGTGATTCCAGCGCGCGTTGCGTCAGGACCTCAATGAGCATCACGCCCAGCGACCACACATCGCTGGCGGAGGTAAACGGTTGCTCCGCGGATTCCGGCGCGTCGTACACGGTGTGTTTCGCGGACTTGCGGGATTCGCCGGCGGGAATGAGCCGGTCGGTGGAAAGTTTGACTTGGTCGGCGGTGGCCAAAACGTTCGACGGCTTCAAACGCGAATGCACCAAGCCCTGAGCGTGCAAGTCGCCGAGCGCATCGAGCACCGGTCCGAGCATGTCGCGCGCCTCGGAAGCAGTGAGGGCGCGCTGCGGGAGAATCTCGGAAAGACTTTCTTCGGCGTATTCCATGACCACATAGAGGAGGTCCATGTCTGCCAGGTGGCAGCGGCCGCCCTGATACAGCTGAAGCAGATTGGGATGCGTGAGCTTCGAGGCGCGGCGCCAGAGAGAGAGTTGATGGTCGGCCGATGCGCCTTCGGGAACCAGCTTTACCACCGCTTTCGAGGATTGTGGGCCAGCGAGCTGCGTCAGGAAAACGGCGGATTCGCTCGAGCCGCCAAGATACCGTTGCAAAGGAAACGTATTGTTGATGACCTGGCCTTCGTATTGTTTCCACGAAAAACTCATATTGCACCTCAGGCCGGAACTCTTGGCGCCGGCAAATGCGGACACGCGCATTCGGCCGGTCGGACCGCGAGAAAGCACAGTGGCGTCTTGGACGGGGCTGGAGCGTCGAGACTTAAATCGCGCAGGCGCCGGGGCCAAGGCGCTCGCCGGCTTTCATTTTTGCACGAAATGGGTTGCTGTGGCGAGACCCATTCCTATCAGTAAAGAAGCGCTTGGCGGCTCCGCGCAGATGCAGCTGCAAAATAGAGTAAGTGTTGAGCTGCTGGAGCCTCTTCGGATCACTTGGAACGAGGCCGCGTCTTGCGCTGTTTTGGCGACGGATGGAGAAGCCGCTTGGGGCCGCTCACAAAAGGATTGCCGCGCTCAAAAAAGCGCAGCAGCTTGTCGGCGGCGCGGGAGATTCCGATGCGCACGCTTTTGCCGATCGCGCCCGCGCGATGGTCAATTTCGCCAAGCCAGAGTTTTTCATTCTCGCAGAGATCGACGCCGTCGTGGCGGCGATCGATTTGAAACGCCTGCGCGAGGCGCCCCGGGCCGCGGGTGAGATCCAGGAGCTCGGTGGTCTTGCGATGACGCTGCATGATTTCGATGCCTTCGAGCGGTTCGAGCGCGCGAATCAAAATGGCCGCTGCGGTTTCCGGCGGCTCGCTCACCACGTTAAGCATGAAGTGATTGCCGTAATTGAAAAAAACGTAAACGTGGCCGGGAGCGAGATACATCGAGCGGATGCGCGGCGTCGGTCCGCGAAAATGATGCCCGGCGGGATCGCCGGGAGGATACGCTTCGGTCTCCACGATGCGGCCGCTGACACGTCCGGCTGGTAGTTCGTGCACCACGACCTTGCCGATGAGAAACCGCGCGAGATCGACTGTGTCCTCGGGAAGCTCGGAGCGGCGAATTCGGCGAATGGAAATTTTCGGACACGATTCTTTGAGGGCAGTCGTTGGCGAAGAATGAAGCGAGGACATACGAAGTCAGGTTCCTCACGACAAAAGTTTCTGAAGATCATCCGCGGAAAGCAAATCCTGATATTCGCGATGCCGGCGCAGGAAGCTGGAAACATAAGGACACAAGGGAACAACGCGGAGATGATTGGCGCGGGCGAAATCCAGCGCGGTACGTGTGAGTTTCGCGGCTAGCCCTTTGCCTCGCAGCGGCTCGGACACTTCCGTGTGCTGCAGAACGAGGCGATCCGGAAGGCGGCGATAGGTAATCAGAGAACGAAGACCATCCACGTTGGCTTCGAAGCGATGAACCGCTTCGTTGTGAATGATGGCTACGTCGTCGAGATTCAATTCCACACTTGCTCCGCGGCATGGGAACGCCGAATTCTATCAGCGATTCGGCAGGGCTAACCTCCCGAAGAATCGGGCGGCTCGTTGTTGAAGAGCATGGCCAGTTCGGCATGCTCGATCACGACCGCCGGGTCGTTCTGAATCGCGTCGAAATATTTTTTCTGGAAGACATCACCGGACTCCGTGGGGACGAACATCTTTCTCGCCAGGGAGAAAGCCACACTGGTGTATTCGGGGGTGATGGGCTCTTTGGCGGCGAGCGATTCGTCGATGCGCACGACAAATTCCGAGATGTTGTGCAGCCACGCGAATTGCGAGTGGTCCACGACGAGACGGAACAATTCACCGGCGTTGACGTGGCCGTGCTCCCGTTCGTAATTCCGCCGCTCCATCTCGAGAAGCGTCTTGTGTACACGAAGAAGGGCCAGCCGCAGGGCGATGAGTTTTTCGCGCGCCGGCGAATCGTGGTTCGAACCTTCCAATTTGGAGTTCGCGGAGTCCATGGTTGCCTACATAGGTATTTTCCGCTAGCAGGAGGCGATTTTCAAAATAAGCCCGCGGGGATCATGGAATGGAGAACAGAGAACAGACCCTCACATCAACGCAATAATCCTGCTCAGCGGCGGATAAAACAATTTGTGTCGAGGCGGATTGCCGAATTTGTTCGTACATCTTTTTGCGCCAGCCGATGTAGTATGCCTGCGGTATTTCCAGAGGCAGCCATGAGAAAAGTTCATTTTGCCCATTTTGTCGTGCTGATTCTGTGCACAGCGCCCGCTGTTTTTGGCCAGCAGTCCAACTCATTGGCTGCCTTGAAAGAAGAGGCCACCAAAGAAGTGGACAAGCAGCAGACGCTTACGCAGCAAATGGTGGATGAAATTTTCAGCTTTAGCGAACTGGGCTTTCAGGAATTTGAAACGTCGCGTTACGTGACGGGCATCCTGGAGAAAAACAGTTTCCGTATTGAGCGCGAAGTCGCGGGCATTCCCACGGCTTGGGTTGCAAGCCATGGAAGCGGCAAGCCCGTGATTGCTTTCATTACCGACCTCGATTGCATTCCGCGCGCTTCGCAGAAACCGGGAGTGGCTTATCACGATCCGTTGGTGGAAGGCGCGCCAGGACACGGGGAAGGCCACAACTCCGGCATGGCCGTTAACGTGACGGCCGCGCTCGTGTTGAAGAAGCTGATGGACGAACATCACCTTGCCGGAACTATCAAGGTTTTTCCCGGTGTTGCGGAAGAGCTGCTTGGAACAAAGGCTTTTTATGTTCGCGCAGGACTGTTTCGCGATGTGGACATTGTGCTGGGAGCGCACGTGAGCTCGGAATTTTCAACTTCTTACGCCACGGGCAACGGGATATTAAGCGGTTTGGTCTCCGTGCAATATTTCTTTCACGGCAAAGCAGCTCACGCGGCGATGGCGCCCTGGGAAGGGCGAAGCGCGCTCGATGCGGTCGAATTGATGGACACGGGCTGGGATTTTCGCCGCGAGCACCTGCGTCCTGCGCAACGGTCGCATCGCGTCATTATTAACGGAGGCGATCAGCCCAACGTGGTCCCGTCCGAAGCGGCGGTGTGGTACTACTTCCGCGAACTGGATTATCCGCGCATCCGAGAACTCTACGACCTGGGAAATTCCATTGCGGATGCGGCGGCGAAGATGACCGGCACGACCGTGGATCACAAGCTGGTTGGCTCCGCTTGGCCGGCTTTTTTCAACAAGGTCATTGCGGAGACGCAGCAGAAAAATATCGAGGCCATCGGCATGCCCAAATGGAGCGAGGCGGATCAGACGTTGGCGAAGGCACTCCAAAAAGAAATTGGCGCCAAGGTAAACGGATTGCCGGAGAAAATCGAAGCGCTCGCTGAGCCTGCAAAAAACCTGACGGGAGGCGCGTCGGACGACGTAGGAGACATCTCCTGGAATGTGCCCATGACTTACCTCCTGTATCCGGCGAACATCCCCCATCTTCCCGGGCATAGCTGGCCGAATGCCGTAGCGATGGCCACGCCCATCGCGCACAAAGGTTCCACGGCGGGCGCGAAAGTCCAGGCGCTCACGGCATTAGACTTTTTATTACAGCCGCATTTGGTTCAGCAAGCATGGGAATATTTTCGCAACGTGCAGACGAAGGACATTCATTACACGTCGTTCTTGAACGCCGAGGACAAACCCGCGATTGAGATGAACAAGGAAAAGATGGAAAAGTTTCTGCCGCAATTGAAGAAGTTCTACTACGACCCCACGCGCTACAAGAGCTATTTGGAGCAACTGGGAATTCAGTATCCGACTGTGAAAACCAATTAGAAACTCAAACCTAGAAACGCGAGACTAATTCGCGTCGTGGTAGCGCTGTTCGCCCACGGGGAGGGGAATGGGGAGACGGTTGCCGGGGGGTGGGAGCGGGCAGGTAGAGAAGGGAGTGTAGGCGCAGGGCGGGTTCTCGAGGCGGTTGAAGTCCAGGATGATTTCACCCGGCTTGTCGAGGCCATTTGTTGGAAAACCGGTGTAAAGAAAGCGGCACGCGCTGTACGTGGTG
>DATDNK010000449.1:0-7642 GCA_036518275.1 Candidatus Acidiferrum sp. | reverse complement strand
GAGTGGTACGACTGGGCAATGAAGGGCGGACCAAAGCCGGAATTTCTGAAGAAGCGCGTGGCGTATTATCTAGTCGGGGCTGAGGAGTGGAAGTACGCGGAGAGCTTGGAAAGTATCGCGAATGCGACGAAGACATTTTATCTCGGCTCGAATGGCGCGGCGGGGGATGTTTTGCATTCAGGAAAGTTGATTGAGAACAAAGCAGGCAGCGCAGTTCAGGATGCTCCAGTCACGGTCAAGTCTGCGGCGGATTGGTGGACCTATGATCCGCTGGATACTCGACCGGGCGCTGCGGAGCCAGAGGACAATCCGAATTATCTGACGTCGCAAAGAGCAGCGATGAACCTCTTTGGGGAGGGCGTGGTGTATCACAGCGAGCCGTTTGCGGAAGCGACCGAAGTGACGGGATTCGTGAAGCTGGCTGTATGGTTGAAGATGGACGTTCCTGACACGGACCTGGAAGCGGACTTGTTCGAGATTCTGCCGGATGGCAGCTCTGTCGCGCTTACCAGCGCAACGATGCGGGCACGATACCGAGAGTCGCTTCGAGAAGCCAAGCCAGTGCCTGCGGGGGCGACGGAAAGATACGTCTTCGACAATTTCACGTTTTTCTCGCGACGCGTAGCGAAAGGAAGCCGGCTGCGGCTGATCGTGAGCAGCATCAACTCGACGGGTACGGAGAAAAACTACAATAGCTGGGGAATTGTCGCGGCTGAGACTGGGAAGGATGCGAAGACAGCGCATATCACCTTGGTTCACGATGGGGAGCATCCCAGCGCGCTGGAATTGCCGATTGTAAAGCCTTGATGCTCGAAAAAGAAAACACTGGGAAGAAACAGCCGTTTCGCTCCGGATTCGTCGCCATTATCGGCCGGCCCAACGCGGGAAAATCCACGCTGGTGAATCAGCTGGTCGGGCAGAAAATCGCCATCGTTACATCGAAACCGCAGACCACACGCAATCGCATTCAAGGAATTGTAACGAAGCCCGAAGGGCAAATTGTTTTTATTGATACGCCCGGATTGCACGAAGCGAATTCCGCGCTGGGGAAGCAAATGATGCGGGAAGTGGCCGCAGCACTGGAAGGGATTGACGTTTTGTTGGTGATGATCGATGCGAGCCGCACCGAACTGCGGGCAGGGACCGACGAATTGTTGCTGGAGAAAGCCTGCCGGTTTCGCGGCAAGACCATCTTGGCGCTGAACAAAATCGATCGCTTGCCTAAACCGAAGCTGCTACCGCTGATCGAATCGTTCGCAGAGTCGTTCGAATTTGCGGCCATCGTGCCCATTTCCGCGCTAAAAGGTTCCGGTTGCAACGAATTGCTCGAAGAGATTCTGAAGCACTTGCCGGAGGGTGTGCCGTACTTTCCGGAAGACCAGGTGACGGATCAGCCGGAGCGCTTTTTGGCGGCGGAAATCATCCGCGAAAAAGCCATTCAGGTGATGTACCACGAAGTGCCGTATGCGCTGGCGGTGTTCGTGGAAAAGTTTGAAGAAACGCCCAAGCTGCTGCGGATTGAAGCGCTGATGAACGTGGAGCGGGATTCGCAGAAGAAAATATTGATCGGCCACAAGGGCGAAACGATCAAGAAGATTGGTACGACGGCACGGAAAGAGCTGGAAGCGATTCTGGGCGTCAAAATCTATCTTGGCTTATACGTGAAAGTGGCGCCGGATTGGCGGGAAAACCCTCAGAAAGTGCGAGAACTCGACTGGCGCCATCAACTCGAAGAGCTGGGGGAAGGCAATGGTCAAGAAGAATAAGAAATAGCTGCTCGCTGCGCTTTTGTCCTGCCTTAGCTGGAAATGGAGAAAGCGTTCATCCGTTAAGATAACGGAGCGAACACGCCGGGGGGACATGCTCGGCGTGCATCAACAGGAGATTTTGGCCGAGCGGGATCGGAAGTTGGAGGCGGCGAGGGAACAGCGGAAGAATCGCCGCCAGCGGGCCGCGTGAAGAACGAAGAAGCCTGGTCTCCGGACAGCCCGAGGAACGGACAAAGTGGATTACTTCCGGTTAGCCGACAAACCGCCCAGCATGCGGCGGAACCAGGGTAAGGAATCCTAACTGCAACGCAAGTGTGCTTGCCTCCGCAGCCAGGTCTCCACGAAGACTTGCCAGAATGCCGCCCGGCTCAATAATCCCATGGGCTCGACGCAACCAGGACCGCTGTGCCGGTCTGGTCACAGGCGCTGCCGGAAATCGCGTAGTCCCCACTAATATTGCCGGTTGCCGGGTTCGCAGTCCCGTGGAAAGCGACGGTACCGTTGACGGTCACAATTTCGAGAGTCACCGACTTGCCCACGATGAAGCTGCCAGAGGGGAAGGTTCCAGAGGTGATTGTCCCCGCAGTTAGGCAGGACGAGCTGAAAGTAACTGTTCCGGTGATCCCAAAGCTACCATCAGAGCTGGCGCTGCCCTGACTCAGCTGGGCCACCACGTTGAATGATTGATTCGCCGAAGTCGTGAAGGTGCCACTCAACTGGCCAGTGATTGGAGGTATTTTGGTGCCGGTAACGTTTCCATGATCGCCCCCAGCACAGCCACCGGTGATTGCATATGTCCCGGTGAAGACAGTGTCTGTGATACTCCCGGTGAAGGTAATAACCTGTCCACCGACAGACGCGGAGGTCAGGGAGATCTCGCTGCCAGTCAGGGTACCGGTTAGGACTATGGCGGTCGGCTGATCAAAACAAGTCGAGCCGTCGACATGCACTGCGCTGCTTACCTCAGTGCCAGCTAGATTGATGCTGCCAGCAATCGTCAACGGGGTCATCCCCGCTATGGACGTTGTGCTGAATTGCCAATTCCCCGAAATCTTCAGAAACAGCGGTGGTGGCCCCGGAGGTAGAGGTGGAGTTCCTCCTCCTCCGCACCCACAGAGAAGAACCAGGGCCGAAACCAGCGATAAAGTGCCTGCCAATTGTTTCATGGGACTTTCCCCTGCTTTCATTACGACTAATAGAGCTGTGAGTCGATTGAGCGACGCCTCGTATTGAGGCGTGGCCATTTTGAACCTCACCATCGTGCATCGATGTGCGCGGCTTAACCCAAGTCGTTCATCGGTGCCTTACTCGTGCTCTGCCCCGAAGCGCGGATCGTCGATTGGACGGAAATAGTTTTTGAATACCCAATTTGCGACACGAAGACCCTGAGCTCGGGCGGTGGTGTCCGAGTTGCGGTAGTGGATACCGACATACACTCGCGCATTGACGACCTCCTCTTCCGCCTGCGAAAAGCGCGTGAAGGTGCGGGTCTTCTGCAGGGCGTTCGGGTTTGTCGTGGTCATTTGAAAACTCAGCTCGTCGGTTCCGAAGAAAAGCCGCAACACATGAGAAATCGCACCACTAGTAGAGGCGTGCCCGGAGGTGTACTCGGGGAAATTGGGTGTATTGATGAGTGGCTGCCAAGCAGGATCCGCCACCAGTGCCGGGTTGCCTCCACCCGCTCGGATTGCCGTCACGGGTCGCCAGAAGTTATAGAAGTACTTGGTGTCCCAGCAGGCGATTTGAGTATCGGCAAGTGCGGCCTCAGCCAGCGCATACATGCGTGCCGAGTCGCCAATGTTGTTCAAGTAGTTGCGTGAAATGTAGCGCAGGGCATTCTGCCACAACACCGGACCACTATCGGCCCAGAAGTAGCCAATCTCCGTTTGCTCAGGGGTGCGAATAGTGCTGGTCAGCGAGCCCACCGTCATTACTTCGTTGTAGTCCTCCGTCCACACTTCACTGGTTAGATCAGGTGGCGGATCAACGCGGAACTGTGAATTGCTATTCATAGTGAATGGCGTGACGCTGGCCACCCAAGGAGTAAGTCCCGGCGCGAACGATGGAGGTGGCCCCGGCAACAAAGAAGGCGTGGGTCTCCATTGGCCAATTGCTGTGCTGCCGAGGAAGGGCGGCGGGTTGACCGGGAAGCGTCCGTCGTTCGAGCGCAGTGCCAACATATTAGCCGCGGCTTGGGCGCCTACTGCGATCCCCGGATCGAAAGGATCAATGCCATTCGTTGCCAGGAAGTTTGCATAAGCCGCGTCGAGGGTTGCGCTTTGCGTTGGGAACAATCCGATTAACACGTCGTGCGCAGCCCTGGCGGCTGCCGCGCTTGGGGAGCCGGTTGCGCCAGGCACAAGGGCGTGATAGGGGTCGTAGCGGCGGTCAATAGACTCAACCGCATCGTAAATCGCCAAATGCACGATGGCAAAATCCAGCGCGGCAACCGGCGGCGCGTGGCCAGCGGTTTTCACTGCTTTCTCGGCGATCTCGTTCCAGGCCGCGATTGGGTCTTGCGCTTTGGCGTTTGCCACGAAAATGCTTGCAAGGACGGCCAGAGCGAGTCCACATTGAATGATCTTCTTCATGATGTTCCTTTCTCTCCAAGCGTTGACTCGCCTGAATGCGCCGACATTGGCGCGAAGCCGGCTTACGCACAATGGTGTGGGCATGGTCTGTAGATGTTTTGGCTCTAATCGTGCAGGTCCTTGAATTCAGAGGACTTGTAAGGAACGTGCACTGGTACGGCGGATCTTCTTTGGGATAACAAACTAGTGATACACTACCGCACGTTTCAACCCTCGTCATGAAAGCCACTTCCCGAAGCCACCGGACACATTTCGGTCCCTTCGACGTGGATTCGCGTTCAGGCGAGGTTTACAAGCACGGCATCCGCCTCAAGCTTCAGGACCAACCTTTTCAAGTACTGGCCCTTTTGTTGGAGCATCCCGGTGATGTGGTTACCCGCGAGGAGCTTCGTCAGAAACTCTGGCCTGCGGACACGTTTGTTGACTTCGATAACGGTCTGAACAGCGCCATCAAGAAGCTACGAGACGTGCTGAGCGATTCAGCTGACGAGCCCCGCTACATCGAGACCCTGCCCCGCCGCGGGTACCGGTTCATCGCCCCAGTCTCCGGAGGAGATGGAATTGCGAAAGGCCCTAGCCCAGGTCCGCGGGCAGTAGGGCCGTGGCGCCGTCGGAAGGTGATCGTGGCGGTGGGCGCCGTAGTGCTTGCAGCGGGAATAGCCGGAGGAATAGTGTGGCGCTCGCGGAATCGGCCAGCGCTCACTGAGAAAGACACGATTGTTCTCGGAGACTTTGCCAATTCCAGTGGCGATTCGGTTTTCGATGGAACACTGCGAGAAGGGCTTTCTGTCCAATTACAGCAATCTCCCTTTCTGAGTCTCGTGTCCGAGGAGGGAATCCATCAGACGTTGCGCATGATGGGACAACCATCGAATGCGAGGCTCACTCCGGAAATCACCCGGGAAGTTTGTCAGAGGACCAACAGCACAGCAGCGCTGGACGGTTCAATTGCTTTGATCGGTACCCGGTACAACCTGATTCTGAAGGCCGTGAACTGCGCGAACGGAGATTTGCTGGCGAGCATGGAAGCGCAAGCAAACGATAAGAACCATGTTCTCGATGCCCTCACCAACGCTGCTTCGGAAATGCGCACGAAACTCGGCGAATCGCTCAGCACCGTTCAGAAATACAACACCCCTCTCGAACAAGCCACAACCCCATCTCTTGAAGCATTGCAAGCTTACAGTTTCGGTCAGAACACTGACGATGATGCAGCCCGTTTGGCCTTTTTCAAGCGAGCCATTCAACTCGACCCGAATTTCGCCATAGCTTACTGGGCGCTCGCAAGGGACACCGTTAACACTGCCTTAACAGCAGAACTCTCTCGGAAAGCCTTCGAGTTGCGCGCAGGGCTAAGTGAACGTGAAAAGCTTCTCATTGAAGAAAACTACTACGATTCCGTGACCGGCGACCTTGTGAAAGCGCGGCGCAGCGCTGAGGTAGGCGCGCAGACGTACCCGCGTGATCCCGGGTTTCTCGTCAGCCTCATACTGGACTCAAGAGCTCTCGGTCAATATGAAGCAGCCCTCAAAGAAGGCCTAGAATTACTACGCCTCTCTCCACACAATAGTTCGGGTTATCGATTTCTCGCCTCCACCTATCTATGCTTGAACCGAGTCGAGGAAGCAGAGACTACGGTCAAAGAAGCGCACGCAAAGGGTTTGGACTCTCGTCTTGCACCGGATCTCTATGGGATTGCCTTCTATCGGGGCGACACTTCTGAGATGGTGCGGCAGGCAGCCAGTGCCGCTGGCAAAGCGGCAGACGAAGAGTGGCTATTAGCATTAGAGGCCGACACGGCTGCTTATTTCGGGCATCTGGAGAGAGCCCGAGAGTTCGTAAAAAGGGCTGTAGATTCCGCGGGGCGAGGAGGGGAGAAAGAAAGGGCGGCAACCTACTATGCTGTATCTGCCTTAAGGGAAGCGTTGTTCGGAAACGCAGATAAAGCACGACAGCAAGCCATTCTCGCGAAGAGACGTGCGTCCGGGCGGGATATGGATTACGGCTTGGCTCTGGCCCTTGCCTATGCAGGGGACGCTGGCCAAGCGCAAGCGTTGGCTGATGATTTGGCCAAGAGGTTTCCGGAGGACACCGTCGTCCAGTTCAATCACCTGCCCGCTCTTCGCGCTAAGCTTGCGCTCCTCCATTCAAACTCTCAACAGGCGCTTGCTCTTCTTGGGGCCGCTTCTCCCTATGAACTTGGGTTGGCGGCGTTTGACTATTACAACTGGCCCAGCATGTATCCCGTATATGTGCGGGGAGAAGCCTACCTCGCGGCGCACCGGGGCGGCGAAGCAGCGGCGGAATTTCAGAGAATTCTCGACCACCGCGGCATCGTGCTGAACGAACCTATAGGCGCATTGACGCACCTCCAAATGGGGCGTGCTTACGCCATGTCAGGCGATTCCGAAAGAGCCCGCGAAGCATACCAGGATTTCCTCATACTCTGGAAAGACGCAGACCCCGACATTCCCATCTTCAAGCAAGCCAAAGCCGAATACGCGAAGCTGAGGTAAACAGCTTACGGTCTAACAGCCCAGTCACGCAAAGTTGGAAGCTCGATCAAACTGGGCCGCCGATACCGCACGGATCACGGGCAAACCGGAAGTTGAGACGGACGGGGCGTGGTTTAGCTACGATGAGCTTGCAAGGGCGGAATACTCACTAACGGAGGGCGCCCTCTCTCCACTTCAGGCTGAACCAACACACTTTTTGCTATGACTTAGCAAGCCTCGCGTGTTGCAGAGGTCCATTCTGCGATTCTAATAAGCCGAGGGCGCTCCGTTGCGGCCATATCCCCCGAAAGACCAGCGTACAGAGACGGTCGTATACAGGCCGTAAGGTCCGGTGGTGTGAAGATCAGCCGGGCCAAGGGAATTGCTGTAACGCCCCAGAAAGTCAACCTGGTGTTGCGTGAGCCGCAGCTGAAAATTTCGCGGCAACTCAAACGCTGCCCCCAGCGCGCGATCGTAGGCCATTGGCTCCATGGACGCCTGGTAACTGAGTTGGGGGATGTTCCTACCGAAGCTAAATTTGGGATCGAAGAATAGAAACAGATGGCGGGCGAATGTTCGGCCCAATGGCTGGATCTCGAGATATCCGCTGATAAGATAGCGAGCGTAGGCGGTGCACTGCGACGCGGCTCCCCCGGCGCTGGCAGGTTGAGGAAACATGCAGCGGCCGAGATCTGGCTCGTTGTGTGAGGGGGCCACGGCAAAGTCAGTAAAACCGCGGATCCAGTTATGAGGGAAGAACATAGGCTGGTCCGCAGCCAGCGCCGAG
>DATDNK010000448.1:0-5792 GCA_036518275.1 Candidatus Acidiferrum sp. | reverse complement strand
TTAGGTGCGCCGTAAACCCCGTGTCAACTACACCCCGCCTTGCCGATGATCCTTCCTGCACGCGGACTCTTCCTTACGTCCGAACCCATGGCCAAGGAATTAGGGCTTATTACTCGCGACTGCTTTTGTGAGATAACTTCTCCCCTATGGATCCCCTCACCCACGCCCTGGCCTCTCTCACTCTTCAGCGCGCCGCTTTCCCCCGCCTTTCTCGCTCCGCGACAATCGCGGTCGTCCTCGCAGGCATCATCGCCGACGCTGACCTCCTCAGCACATACTTCGGCCCTTCTGCCTATCTCGCCTTCGATCGCACTTACTTTCACTCGCTCCCCGCCGCTCTCGTCTTCGCTTTCCTCGCCACTCTTCTCTTCTTCTTCCTCAAGCCTAAGTCTCCCGAAAATCCAATTCCTCGCGCCACAATCTTCATCGCCGCATTCGTTGCCGCCCTCCTACATCTTGCTCTCGACATTTGCCAAACCTCCGGCGTCCAACTCCTCTGGCCTTTTTCCGCCCGCCGCTTCGCCCTCGACTGGCTTCCCTCTCTCGATCTCTGGATCCTCGCCATTCTCCTCGCGGGAATTCTTCTCCCGTTGCTCGCCGGTCTTGTCACCGAAGAAATCGGGGCCCGCCGCAAAGGCCCTCGCGGCAGACCCGGTGCTAGTCTCGCGGTCGTCGCGCTAACCCTTTACCTCGCCCTGCGCTTTATCCTTCACGGCGACGCCATCGCTGCCCTCGAATCCCGCACCTATCGCGGCGAACTTCCTCACAAAGTCGCCGCCTTCGCCGAGTCCAACTCCCCCTTCCACTGGCACGGCATCGTCGAAACCGAGCGCGCCCTTCATGACGTCGACGTCCCCGTCGGCCCCGGCGCCGAGTTCGATCCCAGCACCACCATCACCACTTACAAACCCGAACCCTCTCCGGCCCTCGACGCCGCTCGCAATTCCTCGCTCGCCCGCCGCTTCCTCCAGGTCGCCCGCTTCCCCAAAGCCACCGTTGAGCAAACTCCCACAGGCTTCCGCGTCACCCTGCGCGCTTTTCCCTACACCCGCGACTCCAGCTTGCGCGTCCAGGCCCTCATCGACGCCGACCCCTCCGGCAAAATCCTCTCCGAAGAGCTCGCCTGGGTCCCCTCCCCCCGCAACTTCTGGTGGCACTAGCCCAACATCCTGTTTTCGCACGACTTAGCAAGCACCTAGACCCTCCGGGGAACACATCAAGAGATTTTTGAAAAAAACGCACGTTCGGCTTGACAAAATTTCAATTTGTGCTATTATAGCAGTAGTAAAGTACTGCTTGTTTTGGAGTGCGGGAGCCATGCTCCTGCTTTTCTGTTTCCGAGGTGCAAACGTTAGCGACAATGGCTGTGCCGCCAAGTTGCTGGTTCCTTTAAGAATCAGTGACTTACAACAGTCAAATTCTGTAACCTCTGTATTTTGATAACGATACAAAATGCCGGGGGTAGGGTGGGGGGCAGGAGATGCGGCACCTAAAGCATTACATTAACTCCGGCCGCGACAGGCTTCCGCTTCCCCCACCCGGTCGCCGCCTAAGTATCACTCGCGAAAGGATATAGCTCACGATTGCCAATCCAAGTAAGGCTCCTGCTACCCGCCATTTGTGGTGCATGAGGAACGGCAGAGTCTCATGCCCGTAGCGGATTGCCAGGAAGCCAATGCCGAAATAGCGGATGAGTCTGGCCAGCGTAATGGCCGTGGTGAAGCTGAATACGCGCACTTCGAAGACACCGGCAGCAAGCACAAATACTTTGAACGGCGTGGGAGGCGGCAGCAGCGCAGCAAAAAGCATGCCCCAAAATCCATTCTGCACGACCCAGTGTCGGATGGTGTGCGCGCGGTCTCCGGCGCGCTTATGAAAGAACGCTTCTCCGCCCTTTTCCGCCAGAAAAAACAACACGACGCAGCCCAGAACCGATCCCAGTGTCGCCATCAGGGCATACAAGGGCATCTTCTCTGGATGTTGGATGGAAAGATCGATCAGCAATCCGTCGTTAATGATGGGAAACGTCAAAAACGAGGAGTCGAGAAAGGAGATCAAGAACAGCCCTGGCGCGCCAAGTCCACCGGCAAGAACTCCGAGTTTCCGAATCCATCCGCTCATTGCCGGAGTCTATTGCGCAAACGCGGCGCGGTCGAAATGGTTCATGAACACCTGCATCAGCGCCGTACGATGCAGGTTCGGCAGCTTGGGAATCTCGCCAATAACCCGCACGTGCCCGAACCGCTCAATGGTTTCGCGGTTCTCGCGGTTCTGGTCGCCAATCAGCACCACCCCGTGCACCGGAAGCTCCGCGGCATGCAGCGCCGCCAGCGTCAGCAGCGTGTGGTTCACTGTGCCCAGGCCGCTGCGCGCCGCCACCAGCACTGGCAACTTGAATTTCACCATCAGGTCCAGCGTGAACTGCTTTTGATTGACCGGCACCAGCACGCCGCCCGCGCCTTCTACGATGAGCCAGTCATTCATCAAGCTCGTGGGCATATTAATCTTGCCGAGGTCAATTTCCACCCCGGCCCAGCGCGCCGCCAGGTCCGGCGAAACAGGCGGGACGAATTTGTAAATCTCATCCAGCGTGCGGTCCGTGCCGATTCCTGCCAGCCGCATCACGGTCACGCGGTCCGAGCCTTCCAGCGTGCCGGTTTGAATCGGCTTCCAGTAAACCGCGTCCAGCGCCGCGCAAAGAAGCGAGGAAAGCACGGTTTTCCCGACGCCCGTATCGGTTCCCGTGATGAAGAAATGATGTCTCAAGCGCGCGCCACCGCGGCGGACCAACGCCCAAGTTCGCGCCACCTATTCAAAGCATTCTCCAACTTAGATACTCTCCAGGCGCACCAGTTCATCATTGGTGATTCCGGACGTCAAGGAAAACCGCAGTTCCGCGCACCCATTGCGGCACTGTCAGCGGCGCATCGTCCGCGCGACGAAACTTTTGGGATTGCAATGAGTGACCTGTGCTACGGAGTCCGGCAGCTCGACGCCGCTTTCCTTCGCAATGTTGCCCGTCCTATGTTCTGCAGCCCAAGCAGGATCCTTTCAGATGAACCTGCATCTTAAACTATCCGCCATCATGTTGGCAAAAAACCTCCTCGAACCATGGCCTTTGGTCAAGGCGCGGCTTTCAGCCGTACCAAAAGTATCGTCAAAACAAAAAGGAGCCGCTGGCCTTATCCGGGCTGGAAGCCGGCGAGCTGAAACGCAGTCTGCGCTTCCGGGTTTTTCATGAACGTGTTCCAGATGAGTTGCGTGCGCTGGTTCTCCGCCATCAGCATCGAAATGCCCACGTCAATGCCGAGCACATCCGTGTCGTACCAGCCGGTCAGCGGATTGAACGCATCAACATAACCGTAACGTTGCCACGCCGCCGGGTAGTGCCCGCGAATCCAACGCAGCACGTGAATCGTATCCGAGACATCAAACGGTAAAGAACCGCCCGTCGCGCACGGCACGATGCTTCCGTCCACCGGACCGATTATTCCGCCTTGTGCAGAAGGGCCGCCCCAGGCAACGTAGTCATTCTTTGAATCGGACGACGTGATGCCCCAAAGATCGGCGCTGTAATCGGAGAATTGGGTCGCGAGCGAAATGCAAAACAACCGATGCGCCTGCGTGGCCATGATGGAGTTCTGGAAATAGTTGGCGAAAGCGTCGTGCTTGTTGCGGAAATCGAACCACGCGTGCGAATACTGATGCACGAACAAAGGATCGGAGCCGGAAATATACGAAAGGCCCTGATAGCTGATGGTTGGCCGTGTCCACGCCGTCCAACTCGACGCAGGGATAGCAAGCGCCGGGTCGGGAGCGGCCATCGCCAGCAGATATAGCATCATCAGCTCGCTGTAGTGATCCCAGCGAGTAGTGAGGAAGCCATTTTCCGGAGTCCAGCCCATGGACAACGTGGCGCCTCCATTCAGCATCCAGGAGAAATTCACGTTGCTGTAGATTTGCGTAGCCAGGGCGGGAATTTGCGCGTCCTGCGAAAAGTATTCGCGGCACATCAGCACGCCGCAGAGAAGAATGGCAGTATCGATCGAAGACACTTCCGAGGTAAACGCGCGAGCGCCAGTGGTCATGTCCACGAAGTGATAAAAGAAGCCGTTCATCCCCGCAGGCTGCGTGGTGTTGAGGAGAAAACTCAGCGTGGTCTGCACGCGACCGACGATAGTGGCGTGGGGCTGGTAGCCACGCTGATCGCCGATGCACAGCGCAGCTAGCCCGAACCCGGTGGCAGCGATGCTGGAAACGGTGCGCGTGTCATTGCCGGCGGCGAGCGCGCGATCTTTTACCTGGCCGGTGTTGGGATCAGCCTGCTCCCAGAAGAAAAGGAAGGCGGCCTTCTCGATTTCCTCCATGAGCTGGTCGTCGGTCCCGGGATAACCATCGCCGGGAGGAGGCGGTGGGGCCGAGTAGCTTCCGCCGCTGCAGCCTTGTATGGAAAATGCGAGGCCGCCAAGCAACGAAACGCTAGTAGCGCCCGAAAGAGTTTCAAGAAACTCCCGCCGCGAACGCCGTCGCGTTTCTTCCTGTTCTCCTTCTTTGTGGTGAGGGCCCATTTTCGCTTTGCACTTAAAGAAATGCTTCGGCCTGCAAAATGTCAAAACAGAGCTTTACTTTACTTTATGCGGTCGAGGCCGATGAAGTCTCGGGAGTCTCTGGATGAAAGCCGGCGCGCGCCATTCCGCGTTTCACATCTTCGTCCTTCATGAATTGCTCCCACACGAAACCGGTGCGGTGATTTTCCGCCATTAACATCGTGATGCCGAGATCGATGCCGAGTACGTCGGTGTCGTACCAATTCGTCAAGGGATTGAGGGCATCGCGGAAGCTGTACTTCGTCCACACTTTTTCGCGGTAAGGGCCTCGGAGATGTCGCAGCACGCGGATGCAATCCTCGAAGAGAAACGCGAGCGAGCCACCCGTGGCGCAGGGAACGATACTACCGTCAACCGGACCAAGAGGGCCGCCCTGCGCATTGGGCCCACCCCACGCGGTGTAGCCTTTCACATAGTCCGAAGCGCTGATGCCCCAGAGATTTTCACTGTAATCGGGAAAGCGATTCTGGAGCGAGAGGCAAAAGAGTTTGTGCGCCTTTGTGGCTTTTACCGAATTGTCGAAATAGTTTGTGTAGGCATCGCGTTTATTGCGGAAATCAAACCAGGCATGTGAATACTGGTGGGTGAAGATGGGATCGTTCCCCGAAATGTATTCGATTCCTCGATATGTAATTTTCGGGCGCGTCCAGGCATCCCAGGAGCCAGCGTCCACGGGATGGGTGGGCGAACCAATAGCCAGCAAATAAATCATCATCAATTCACAGAAATGCTCCCATCGCGCATTTAGAAAGCCTGATTCGGGATGCCAGCCCATGGAAAGAGTCTTGCCACCATTGAGCATCCAGGGCCAGTCGACGCGTTCATAAATTTTGGTGGCGAGATCCTTGATTTCCTGGTCTGCAAAATATTGACGGGCTGTGAGCACACCGCACAAAAGAATGGAAGAGTCGATGGACGAGAGTTCGCACTTTTCCCACCGTGCCCCGGTTTCCATGTGAATGAAATGGAAGAAGAAGCCGTGCTCGTTGTGCAAATCGTTAGCGAGGAAGCGCAGAGTGGAGCGAACCCGCTCGAGGATTTCAACCGACTTTCTGTACCCGCGACGGTCCCCGATGCAGAGACTGGTCAAGCCAAAACCGGTGGCGGCAATACTAGACATTGTGTGTGAGTCATCGCCATTGGCGAGGGCGCGATCTTTTACTTGTCCCGTCTTGGCGCTGGCTT
>DATDNK010000447.1:0-5851 GCA_036518275.1 Candidatus Acidiferrum sp. | reverse complement strand
CGGCTCCAGCCAATTCGAGCTCTATGCCGTGGACCGCGACGGAAGCCGCCTCGAGCGTGTGACTCTCGCGGGCGGGTTCAATGCGTTTCCCCAATTCTCTCCCAACGGCAAAAAACTCGTCTTCATTTCCAATCGCAACGCTAAGGCCCCTCACGAAATCAACGTCTTTATCGCGGATTGGGTCCCATAACCTAAGCGGGTCCAACTTTACTCCGGCCCTTTATGAGTGCCTCGCACCTATTCCCAAAGCGAATTTCCGGGAAGGCGCAATTCACGTTAGAATTGATGTAGATGCTTACGCAAATTGAAGGATTTGACGCGGCGGCAACCCGCCATCCGCGCCGCAAGACCTACGGCGTGAAGGTCGGACACGTCCAGGTGGGCGGCAACGCCCCCATCGTCGTGCAGTCCATGACCAACACGGACACCGCCGACATTCAGTCCACCTTCAAGCAAACCGTGGAATTGGCCGAAGCGGGCTCCGAAATCGTGCGTTGGACCGTGAACGTCCCCGAAGCTGCCGCTGCAGTGCCCGAAATCAAGAAACGCATGCTCGATGCCGGCTGCCGCGCTCCCATCATCGGCGATTTTCATTACAACGGTCACGTGCTGCTGACCAAATATCCCGAATGCGCAAAGCAGCTTGACAAATACCGCATTAACCCCGGCAACGTCGGCGCAGGACAGCGCCGCGACGAACAGTTCTCCACCATCTGCAGAGTCGCCCGCGACAACGGAAAACCCGTCCGCATCGGCGTGAACGGCGGCTCGCTCAATCAAGAGCTGGTCATGCGCAAGATGCAGGAAAACACCGACAAAAATCTCGGCAAAGAGTCCGAAGAAATCATCAACGAGTGCATGGTGATTTCGGCGTTGGAATCCACGGAACTCGCCCTAGAGTCCGGCCTCCGTCACGACCAAATCATCATTTCCTGCAAGACTTCCCGCCCGCGCGACCTCATCACCGTCTACCGCGATCTCTCCGCTAAAACCGAGCAGCCTCTCCATCTCGGCCTCACTGAAGCGGGAATGGGCATGAAGGGCCAGATCTGGTCTGCGGCGTCGCTGGGCGTTCTGCTCTACGAAGGCATTGGCGACACGATTCGCATTTCGCTCACGCCGCGTCCCGGCGGCGACCGTCGCGAAGAAGTTTACGCCGCCTGCGAATTGCTTCAGGCGCTGGGCCTGCGCTCCTTCGCACCCAGCGTGACCGCCTGCCCCGGTTGCGGCCGCACCACTAGCACCACGTTTCAGGAATTAGCGGAAGCGATTCAGGGCTACATCCGCGACAACATGCCCGTTTGGAAAACGCAATACGAAGGCGTCGAAAGCATGACCCTCGCGGTGATGGGCTGCATCGTCAACGGCCCCGGCGAATCCAAAGCCGCCAACATCGGCATCAGCCTCCCAGGTACAGGCGAAGCCCCACGCTGCCCCGTCTATATCGACGGCAAAAAAGACGTCACCCTCGAAGGCACTTACGACGAACTCGCCGCCGCCTTCCAGTCCCTCGTCGACAACTACATCGCCAAGAAGTATCCCCGCAAAACCGCGCAAGTCTCGGCTTGAGTCGCTGGTAAACGATGCAAGACTCACCGTCCAATTGCGCTTATTGTCAGCAACAGATCTCTCCAGAAACCATTATTTTCTGGCGCCCGTTTGGGTGTCCCTACTGCCACCAACTGATAGCCGTGAGACACCGTTTTGGGTGGTTCCAAGGGATTGGATGCTTGACGATTCTCCTTGTATGTTCAGCAAGTTTAGTCTTCATGTTTAAGCTATCCTGGCTGTTGAGCTTGACGGCGGGGCTGATTTTGGGAGTGGCTCTGAGTACGCTAGCGAGAAAATTGTTGTTGCGCCACTGGCCAGGGCCTCCCATTTTTAGTGCATATATCGTGAGAGACTATCCAGAAGCACTCAAGTCTGTCCTAGTGCTCGCGCAGGGCGTTGCTGAGGCCGAAGTTTGGACCGAGGAACATAACTCGCAATTGAAACATGTTCGGAGCCAGATTTCTCTGGACGACGCGTTGGAGAACTCAGCTCTCGAATTAATAGCCTATTTGAAATCCGCGCTGCAGGGTGTGCCCTTCCGCGGGATCAAAGGCCTGCCCCGTGATCTCACTCCCGACGCTTTGCGTCGAGAACTGAGATTGATTTCAGTGGACCTTCGTCAAGCACTGGAACAGTGAACTCGCGCCGTCGAACCAAGACGTGGCAAGGCCGTGGGGCTTGCAGCATCACTCCGCAAGCGCGAGCTCTTTCTCCAGCACTTCTTTGTGGGTCTGCGCGAATTTAGCCTTGGCCTCGATGCCAAGCCGTCCAGCGTAAGAAAGCAGTTTATCCACACTCTTGTTGGAGATCTTGCCGTTAAGCAACTCGCTTACACGCGGCTGCGGTTCGCCGAGGATGATTTGGAGTTCCTTCTGCGAATACTTCTTGGCGACCTTCAAGATGGCTTGGTACAAATCGGCCTTGAGCTTCAGCGCAGTGGTCTGTTCCGCTGAAAAGCCAAGATCGTCCAGAACACTCCCGCGCGTCACATGAGTCGGCTTGCTTGTTGCGCTTTTCATGCTTCCTATCTCCATTAAGAGCACTCTCTTAGGGTACTCGTGGCGAATGCGGCGTGGCCACGGCGCGCAATTTCTCCAGCAGCGTCGTCCGCGCGCGGGAATACGCCTGCCGGTCATCCAGCAATTGGTACGCCCAATGCCCGCCCATGGCGATGGCATGCACTTCAAACGCCAAGCGCGCCGGATCGACTTTCGGATCCACATGGCCCGCCTTTTGCGCTTCGTACACCGCCCGCGTAATCACGCCAATCCATTCGTGCATGATCGCAGCGATGCGGTCGCGCACCATGCCGCGCCGGCTATCGAACTCAAACGACGCGGCGCTGAAAAAGCATCCGCCCTTAAAGACGTTTCTCTCCACCAGCGCCAGCCACAAGTCGATGATCTTCCAAAGCCGCGGCATGCCTTTGCGCGCCGCAATCGCTGGCCGCGTGACCTGCTCGATGAACATCTGCCGTGCCTTTTCGACCGTCGCCAGTTGCAGCTCTTCTTTGGAGCCAAAATGCGCGAAAAGCCCGCTCTTACTCATGCGCAGTTGCTCCGCAAGCGAGCCGACAGTGAGCCCTTCCAGCCCCTGAACCGAAGCGATATCCACGGCGCGCGCAAGGATAGCCTCCCGCGTGCGTAATCCCCGGGGCTGGCGGCGAGGAGCAGCTTTCTTGCGAGCGGTGGCAGGAACGGTTTTGAGCACGGCAGCACTATAGCATATGGAAATAAATAGCACGAACGTTCGTTTGTATGGTATGCTTCCCCGGTCTCTTCCAAGGTGGGCCATGGGAACTCGCTCCTTCTCAGCTTGGTTCGCACTTCCTTCGCTGCTTTTCCTCCTGTCCATGACTCCCTGCGACGCCCGCGCACAGGAAATTCCGCTCGAGCATTGCGATGCCCTGCTATTGATCGAAGTGAAGGTCGCCGCGCACTCGCGTTGGTTCCTCATCGACACCGCCGCCACCTCCATGCTGAACCTGCAGTCTTTTAGCGAAGGCTCGTCGCGCGACATCCGCGTCACATCATGGACCGGCACGCTGGCAACCAGCGCAAAAGAAGTCACCATTGACGGCTTGGAAGTCGGTCGGACCAAAGTGGCCAAGCTAACGCTCCCCGCCATCGACCTTTCCGCCATTGGTAAAGCCTGCGGCAGAAAAATCGATGGCATTCTCGGGGTCGATCTACTGAACAAGCTTGGTGCGAGCATCGACCTGAAGCAGCATACCCTCCATGTCGTCACTGCCGATGAAGCGGACGGCGCGGAACTCGTGAAGGCCATGCAGCGTGACATGCAGCGCTGTGTGCAGGCCTTCAACGAATCCGATGAAGAGACGTTCGGCGATTGCCTGGACCCCAAGATCGTGCTGTTCAGCGCCGATGCTGAATTCTATGGGCGCGAACAGGTTCTCGGCTATTTCCGCGGGCGCTATTTTCACCTGAAGCCGGCCACGCGGCTGGAAATTCGCGAGAGCGCCTTCCATCCCATCGGACAAGCCATCTGGTACGAATACGAATTCACCATCGACTCGACGCGCGGACGGTTGCATGGCCGCGGCGTGGCCATGTGCAAGAAGACCGAGGGACGCTGGCGCATGGCCAACATGCACCATTCCGAGGTGCAATTTGAACCCAACGTAGCCTCCAAAGCAGGCCGCTGAACCCAGTCGCCATGGAAGAACTACGAGCCCGTGCTAGAATTTTGAATTCGCTGACTTGAGCCAGCAGAACCCGGGAAGGCGCAAATGAAGATTAGCCGCGAAGATGTGTTGCGCGTGGCAGAGTTGGCCTACTTGGATTTAAGTGAGGCCGAGCTGGAAACCTACCGCGCACAAATCGATGAGATTCTCGAGTACATCAGCAAGCTCAACGAACTGGACACCTCGAAAGTCGAACCCATGGCCCAGGTGCTGACCACCGACCAGGAGGCCGATGCCACGCTGCGCGAGGACTTGATCGTGCCCTGCGCCGTAGCCGAGGACGTTCTCGCCCACGCGCCCGATCCCGAGCCGCCCTATTTCCGCGTGCCCAAGGTGATCGAGCGTTAGTCTTGCTTTTGTAGTGGCCGGTCTTCAGACCGGTGCTTTTTCTTGAACTAGCAACCAAGGGCGCGCTTTTGCAAGTGGCTACAACTTGGGCTATGGGGAGTGAAAGAAGCGAAAAGTTCGTGCAACCGTCCAAAAAGGCATTTTTGGTTTTTCTTTTTTCTTGAAACTTAAAACTTAGAACTTATGACTTCCCCAACCTGGACCATCGACTCAGTGAAAGCCGCGCTGATAGCGAAGAAGATTTCTGCGCGGGAATTGGCATGGGAGTTCAACAAGAGGATTGACGAAAAGAATCCAGAGCTGAATGCCTATCTGAAGACGTCGCCCGAACGGGCGCGAAGGCAAGCGGACAAAATTGACGCTCTTGTGGCGGAGGGAAAGCCTTTGCCACCATTAGCAGGCGTCCCGATAGCCATCAAGGACGTGATCAGCACACGTGGTATCCCGACGACATGCGGTTCAAAGATCCTACAGAGCTACGTCCCTCCCTACGACGCCACCGCCGTCGAACGCCTCGAAGCCGCAGGCGCCGTCATCCTCGGTAAAACGAATTGCGACGAATTCGCCATGGGCAGCTCCAACGAAAACTCCGCCTACGGCCCCGTCAAAAATCCAGTCGCGCCCGACCGCGTCCCCGGAGGCTCCAGCGGCGGCTCAGCTGCCGTGGTTGCTGCAGGTCTCGCGGTCGCCTCTCTCGGCACCGACACCGGCGGCTCCATCCGCCAGCCCGGCTCTTTCTGCGGAATTCCCGCGATGATGGGCAGCTACGGCCGCGTCTCCCGCTACGGCCTGATCGCTTTCGCCTCTTCGCTCGACCGCATCGGCCCCTTCGCCGCCAAAGTCCGCGACGTGGCCGCCATCCTGCAAACCATCGCCGGGCGTGACCCCCACGATTCCACTTCGACCACCGCGCCGGTTCCTGACTACCTCGCCGAACTGGCAAAACCTCTCAAGCGCCCGCGCCTCGGCATCCCCAAAGAATATTTCGCCGAAGGCATGGACTCCGGCGTCCGCCAAAAAATCGAGGCAGGCATCGCGCTTTTCCGCAAACTCGGGTGCGAACTCGTCGACATTCGCATGCCCCATACCGACTTTGCCATCGCGACCTACTACATCATCGCCACCGCCGAAGCCAGCTCCAACCTCGCTCGCTACGACGGCGTCCGCTACGGCCTTCGCATCTCGGACGATTCCCTGCTCGCCATGTACCGCAAAACACGCGGCGCCGGCTTTGGCCCCGAAGTGAAG
>DATDNK010000446.1:0-4165 GCA_036518275.1 Candidatus Acidiferrum sp. | reverse complement strand
GCATCGCAACTTCTCCGCTAGTTTCTTTCTGGCGATAAAAATCCGCGACTTCACTGTTCCGAGCGGGACGCCCATCATCGAAGAGATTTCTTCAATCGTGTAGCCGTCCATCGCCGAGAGCAAAAGCACCAGCCGGAATTTCTCCGGTAATTCCTCCAGGGCGCGGTCCAGGTGCCCCTGAAATTGGTTCGAAGCGGCAATCTCTTCCGCGCTAGCCACCGGCGGAAGTTGCGCCGGCTGCGACCAAAGTTGATTCCGCCTCTCGCGGCGCTTCGCGGAGCGCAAACGGTCCAGCGCGAGCCGAAACGAAATGCGTACCAGCCATCCGCGAAAACGGTTGCGGTCGCGGAGCCGCTCGAAATTCCTGTACGCCCGGAGCAGCGCTTCCTGGGCAACGTCTTCCGCATCCGCAGTGTTGCGCAAAACTCCACGCGCAACGCGAAAGGCCAGCGGGCCGCATTCGGCAAGGCGCTCTTCGAATTCCCGCCGGGCATCCGCCTGAGCTGCCTCGCGCACCAACTCGCTCCTTGCCGTGCTGACTGGTTGGTTCAGAACCAGCTCCTGCATAGGATCCCTTCTCAACGCTCGCCACACCGGCGGCCCGGAGGAAGCTACGGGCCTCATCCCCGTACAACTACCAGACGCCGTGGTGGCGGGTTTGGTTCACTGTGAGATCGCTTGGTACAACAAGGCGCTCTAAATACCCAATTGGCCTAAAAGCTCTTCGAGATTGGCTTCGTTGACGATGACCTCGCGGGGCGGCTCTCCCTGGGGGCCGGCCTTGACCGCGCCTTCGTCAAACGCGTGGAAGAGGCGCATCTTGGCGACGGCATATTCTTCGGAGCTCGAAAGCGAACGGCCGTTTTGTGCGGCCCAGCTGTCAAGCGCGGATTGGTGGACAAAAATCTTAAAGGGGAAAGCAGATTGCCGGTCGATGGAGACGACGTAGGTAAACTCGCCCCCCGCGCTCCCGCCACGCTGCGCGCGGTTCCCCTCAAAGAAGTAATACTGATACACGAAGCCGTCGGCGGCGGAGTAGGTCTTGACGCGGCGAACGGCATCCGGGCGAGCCATGCGGAGGATTATTCGCGGGAGAATGTGGGAAGTCAACGCAGGAGGCAACCAAGAACGCGCCGAAAGTGATGCCAAAATGAAACAGACCCTGCACGTCCAAGTGCCAAATCAGAACGAGCCTTGTATTCAAACAAGAGTTACCGCAGCTTGCTTCAAGCAAGGCAGCGTGACCCGCCAGATCTCCTGCAAGACTCTAAGCCGCTTATTTCAAAAGCCTTTTCTGCGAGAACGAGCGTGCACCTAGTCCCTAGGTTTCCACCCAAAAGTGCAATCCCTTCGCTGGCCCTTCGCCTGCTTTGCGCAGGGCATGCGGCCCCTTCCGCAAAGCATCGCTAAGAATTCTGGAAAGACGCGAGTCGGCTTCCTGGCTCTTCTCGCGGCGGGCGCATGGACACTGGGCTGCGGTGCAGGAGGCGCAATTGCCCCGCCGCCACCACCTCCTCCTTCTATTACCGTGAGCGTGGCGCCGCCGAGCGGTTCTGTCGTGCTCGGCAACCAGGTCGCATTTACCGCCAACGTGACCAATACCACGGACACGGCTGTGAGTTGGAGCGTGAACGGCATCGCTGGAGGAAACTCAACGGTTGGAACCATCTCGTCCGCAGGCGTTTATACCGCGCCTGCCGATTTACCTTCTCCCGCCACGGTGCAAATCACAGCGACGAGTCAGGCGGATCCCACAAAGTCCGACACTGCCAACGTAACGGTCACAAGTGACATCTCGCTGTCGTTAACGCCGAACCCGTCAAGCGTGGAACTGGGCGCGACGCAAGCATTCCGAGCCGCTGTGACCAGCAGCGGTCATCCCGATACCACCGTTCGCTGGAGTTTGTCGGGCGCGGCATGCCCAAGCACATGCGGGACGCTGGACTCCAGCGGCACGTTCACCGCCCCGGGGATTCTGCCCTCTCCCGCGAGTGTCACCATCACGGCGCAAAGCGTAGCGGATCCCTCGAAACAAATCTCCGCCGCCGTGACCATCACCAGCAATTTCGCGCTGCAACTCTCCGCGCCATCGAGCGTTCCGGCGGGGGCCAGCGCAACGATTATGGCTACGCTCACACCTCTGCCTAATTCCAATCCCAGCACAGTGCTCGCCTGGTCGCTTAGCGGAGCAGGCTGTAGCGGGTCCTCCTGCGGAGTACTCAGTGTCACGACCACGCAATCTACTGGCGGAAGTTCGATTGCCGATTCCGCAACTTACACCGCGCCCGCCACGGCTCCCAGTCCAAACAGCGTGACGGTCACGGTCACACCGCAAGCCGATCCATCGAAAAAAGTCCAGGCCACCATCACTATTCAACCAGGGATCAGCGTGAGCATTTCGCCCGCGACGGACACGCTCGCCGCAAACCATCGCGTCACGTTGGCAGTCCAGGTCAATGGCACTTCCAACACCACTGTGAATTGGAACATGAACGGAATCCCCGGAGGAAACTCGATCCTTGGCCAGATCTGCGTGGCCGACTCGAACCCCTGCCAGGTGACAACAACCACGACCGCGTCCACTGTGGATTATCTCGCGCCCGGCAGCATTCCTTCGCCGAATCCTGTGAGCGCCACCGCGGTGAGTGCCACGGACCCCACAAAAAGTGCCAGCGCACAAATCACCGTCATCAATCATGTTTTGGTCTCGGTGCAACCCGCGAACGTCGCGCTGCCGCCGCTGGCCGTTCAGGCATTCCAGGCTTCGGTCCTGGGAACTACGAATCAAAACGTGATTTGGCAAGTGCAGGGTGTGGCCTGCTCGACCGGAGGCGTTTGTGGAACCGTCAACGCCAATGGAATTTTCACGGCGCCCGCTTCCCCTCCCTCGCCAAACGCGATTCAAGTGGTAGCCATCAGTGCGGACGACACAACTCAATCGGGCGCGGCCAGTGTAACGATCTCCGGCGGCCCGAACATCCTCACCCTTCATCCTTCGAGCGTATACGGGGGCGCGGCGCAGGGATTCACCCTGCGCGTGGACGGAAGCGGCTTTGCTGCATCGAGCCCCGGGCCCGGCTCGACATTGCTCATCGCCGGAACGGCGAGGACCACGACGTGCGTGTCGGCGCAGGAGTGCACGGCGCCCGTAACCGCGGCGGACGTCGCGGTTGCGGGGAACGTCTCAGTGCAGGTCCAGAACGCAAACGGTGCGGCATCGGCTGCCGTCACGCTGATGGTTGTCACTCCAAATCCATCCGACGAAGTCATTGCGCTAGCGAGTTCGTCGCCGGCCGCCACGGGCAGGGACATTGTTGTCGTGGATCCGACCACCGCTGGCATCTCTTCACTGGGCAACGATTTGGATCTCAACGTAGCCGCGCTGGGGGCGTTTTCAACCGCGACCAACTCTTGCGCCTTGGGAGGCAACCCGGTTCCGTTGCAACGGCCCACTAGCGGAACAGCATCCGCAGATATCTGCCTTTTTTCGCAGAGCGGGTTCGACACCAGCATGGCCTACACCGTGAGCGGGCCCGGCGACATCGCGGTGATATCGAAGCAGCCCGCAGGGCTCGGCATCATCCATCTGACCCTGCAGATTCCCGCAACCGCCGCGCCGGGCGCGCGAACGCTCTTCATACAAACCACAAATCTGGACAAGACCGCGGCAAGCGGCGCGCTGGAGGTGCGTTGAAATGAGTTACGTCGAGCGGCGAAGATTTCTCTGGATTCTTTTCTTGGTGGCGTTGACCTTGCTTGCCATTGCAGCCAACGCGACAACGCTCGCGCGCATGCGCTTCGAAGAACTCGCCCAGCAAGCCACTGCCGTGGCGCGCCTGCGTTGCCTGAGCACACAAATCTTCTGGCACAACGGCGAGATTTGGACAGACACGCAGTTCGAAGTTGTTGAACAGGCAAAAGGAGCACTGCCTGCGACCGTACTGGTGCGCAATCTCGGCGGCACGCTCGGCCACTTCCATTCCCGCGTCGAAGAAGTGCCGGTTTTCCATGCGGGAGAGGAAATCTACCTGTTCCTCTGGGGCCGCGAAGGAGAGCCCCTGCGCATTCTAGGTTGGTCGCAAGGAACGTTTCGCATCGCCCGCGACGAAAGGACCGGGCTGGAAACCGTCACGCAGGACTCGGCCGCAGCTCCGCTTTTTGATTC
>DATDNK010000445.1:0-19939 GCA_036518275.1 Candidatus Acidiferrum sp. | reverse complement strand
TCCACCACCTTTCTGCGACGGCGAATCCCCAGTCTTCGGCGTCGTCCTTTCCTGCTCCGCCTCGCGGCGGGATTTCTCTGCTGCGGCCTCGGCATCCGTTACGTAACGAAACATCTGCATGCGGCCCGGATACTGCTCCGTTGTGAATACGCGGTTTTCTTTGTCGATCGCGATGCCAATCAGGGCTTCAAACTGGCCCGGAAAATGTCCGTGGCCGCCCAGGTAGGTCAGTAGCTGGCCTTCGCGATTGAAAACCTGCACACGGTCCTGGAAGGAATCTGCAATCCAGATGTGTCCGTCACAATCAATGGCAATACCTTTCGGCCGCGCCAGATACCCAGGGCCGTCTCCGTGCTTGCCGAATTGGCTGATGAAGTTGCCGTCCGGATCAAAAATCTCCACGCGATTATTCATAGTGTCCGTAACGTAGACATTGCCTTCCTTGTCCAGCGCCACGTTCGACGGCGCGCCGAAATCTCCCGGAGTAGTCAGCCAGTGATTCTTGCCGCCGGTTCCCATCCGGCGAAGCAGCTTCAAGCTGTCGGCGTCAAAAACGATCACTTGGTCTTGTTGCGTATCCACGACATAGAGGAAGCGATTCTGCGTATCAATTGCGAGGCCGACCGGATCCACCAAGCCTTCATTAATCTGGCCAACCACTTCATGTTTAGAATCGAGGATCAAGACGCGGTGCAACTTTCCGTCGGAGACGAAAAGCCGGTCGTCGTCATCAATAGCCAGTCCGTTGATCAGGCCAAAGTGGGCCTCGTACCCGTTGCGGATCAACTGAACGTCGCGTGTCGCGGTATTGAAAACGAAGATGGCGCCCACTTTTTGGTCGGCGACGTAGACCAGGGCCTTGGAATCAATCGCGATTCCGTAAGGCCCCAGCAGCTGGAACGGAAAGTCCTTGGGGTTGAACATTTCGCTTTCCGGTTTTGCACCAGCGAGACGGTCCATCCATCCCTGCTTTTTCTTTTTGGGCTGAGCCGTGTAATCGATTTTCGTGCCCGCAAAGTAATTGAGATAACGAACACGGGCGATCGACGGCGGACTCGGCCAGACGAGCTTCGAGGTGTCAATTTCAAACTTCGGCGCAGGTTTCTGCTGCGCGCTGGCATCGGCCTTTTTTTTCTTCTTCTTGTCGCCGTCCGCGAAAGAGGGCACTGCCAACATCAAGGCCAGCAGCATCGCCAGTATCCCCACTGCCCGGTTTTTGCGAATCGAAATTGTCGACGTTTTCTGCATGGCATCGCTCCGCGTCACTTGCTCATCTCGATCCGGTTCTTGTGGCAGGTGTCGCAAAAAGCCATGTTGTTTTCCTGGTCCTTCACCAGCAGCCCAGCCTTCAACGAAGCATGCGGCTGATGGCACGTCAGGCAGTTAATGGCAAACCGAACCTTCGTGACGTCCTTTGGGTCAGCCCCGTCCGAAACCGGGTGGCCGTCCACTGGATGACCAAATCCAAATCGCAACGGCAGAACCGGGACTCTGTTTTTCTTGAAGTAGTCGTCTGGCAGCTTCACTGTTCCGTTAAAAATCGTGAACACACGCTCGGCCTCCAACTTCTGCGGTTGCGAGTCCGGTCCGTGGCACTCTAGGCAGAGAGCGTTGCCCCCGGCTCGCAAAAGCTTCGGCCGGTCGCCGCCATGCGGGTCGTGACACGTTGCGCAGCCCTGCCGGAATGCGGGTTGGTGCAGAACATGCTTCTTGGCTTCCTCGGCGCGGTCAGCGTGGCAGTTCAAGCAAACGCTTACCGCATCGGGCTTCGGGAATCCCGGCGATTTGCCGGCGTGGGGGCTATGGCAATCCGTGCAATCTCCCATCGCACCGGGATGTTGCACTTTTGCTGACGCGATCTTCTGCGCCTGCTCTGCGTGGCAGGTTGCGCACAATTCTTTCGCGCTCGCGTGCGTCAAGACCACTTTTCCGTCCTTGGCAGGCTGATGGCAAACTTCGCACTGTTTCTCCCCGAACGGCATGTGCACGAATCTTTGCATCAGCTTCGGCCGGTCTGACTGGTGCGGATCATGGCAGGCTAGGCAATCCGCTTTTTCGAACGGCTGGTTCTGATGTGCCTTGGTCAGCGAGCTGTCTTTCGCGTCGTGGCAGTCCAGGCAAAGCGCCGGTGAAGCTTTTGTCAGGTGAAATTGAAACTCGCGCTCCGGGCTTGCTCCCGTTTTGTGATTGACGTGGCAGGTATCGCAGCCGGTGTCGAGCGCCAGATGACGGCTGCCTTTTTCCGGCACATCGATCCCAATCCGGTGGCACGTCAGGCAGAGATTGCTTTTCTCATCGCCGGAGGCAGGCTTTAGCAACTGATATTTGTTATCGGAAGCGTGTGGGTCATGGCATTTCAGGCAGTCGCGAACCGCAGGACTGTGAACGGTTCCTTTGGTTTCCGCAGCGCTTTTGTCAGCGTGGCACGTGAGACAGAGGCTTGCGGGAGAGGTCGTGATCAGCTTGACCCGGGTTACGTCCTTGTTGACGCGAACTTCGTGGCAAACATTGCATCCGAGAGGAACCGCAGAATGCACGAACTTCCCTTTGGCTTTGCTTTCGTGGCATGCGGCACATTTTGCGGAATCTGTGTTCTTGTCCAAGGGAACGGGATGAACATCCGCAAGTGCCACGGCGCCACAGAGCAGCGTGAGGCTTGTCACCGTCGCTAGTAACCAGGGCATACACCCCAGCCGATTGCGCCGCTTTAGAGGGAGGAGCGTCATGGCGACCCACTATGTTTCTAAGCAGGACATGGCCCGTATTGGTGCGAGCTACGATGGCCCGTGGGATTGCCTCTATGTCTATGAACCGCAAGGTGTTGTATTTCGCAACAAACTGTTGGGAATTGCGACACTTCTTGTCTCACTGGTTCAGATTGGGCCTTCCTCCTCAAGAAAGTGAGTTAAATCACACAGCCAATTCGGACGCGTTTTGCTGCTTTTTCGGGCAGTCGCACGATTGTCGAAAGAGTGAACGCCGGCACCAACAAGTCCCCGCTTCCGGAGCGCAAAAGGGTGAATCTACAGGGAAGCGGAGGTGTCAAATTCAAACAAAACAGCCACGTGGAAGAAGCTCGACAAGAACTTGATCACAAACTATGGTATGAACAAACTATGGTATGGAGGGTCAGCGGGCCCGTAGCTCAATCGGTTAGAGCAGCAGACTCATAATCTGTTGGTTGATGGTTCGAGTCCATCCGGGCCCACCACTCCACTCCTCATCTGCAAGCGGGACAGACCCATGTCCCTCATCATTGTGTCATTGGCTTGTCACCAAGCAAGGTTCAGGTTTCCCGGCCACCGAGTCATGCCACCACGCTCAGCCCTTTCTTGCGTTTGTGATGCTGTTCCCGGATCCAGTCGTACGTTTCCTGAAGGCCTGCATCGAGGCTCGTCTTGGGCTCCCAATGAAGAATCTGCTGGATAAACGTGTTGTCACTATTGCGGCCGGCGACGCCACGAGGGGCGTCCAGCTTGTAGCTTCGACGCAGCTTCACTCCCGCGATCCGTTCCACTTTGTCCACGAGTTCGTTGATGGTGACGAGTTCGCTTGAACCAAGATTTACAGGCGTAGCGATCAATTCATCGCAGTGCATGATCATGTCGATACCTTTCACACAGTCGGTGATATACATGAAGCTGCGGGATTGATGTCCATCGCCCCAGATCTCTATCGCCCCGCTGTTTGTATCCACAGCCTCAACAACCTTGCGGCAGATCGCTGCCGGGGCCTTTTCGCGCCCACCATCCCAGGTACCGCACGGGCCGTACACATTGTGAAAGCGGGCAATAAACGTCTTCATCCCTCGTTCAGCGTGGTACTCCTGGCAAAACATCTCGGAGATAAGTTTTTCCCAACCGTAACCCCGCTCAGCCATGGCAGGATAAGCATCGGACTCTTTTAACGCGAGGACGTTTGGATCCTGCTGGAGTTGCGTATTGTAAACGCAGGCAGATGAAGCATAGAAATAACGCTCGACGCCGACCTGGTAAGCGGCTTCAATCATATGTGTGTTAATAAGAATGCTTCGCAGGCATTCGACGCGAAACCGCTCGATGAAGCCCATGCCGCCCATATCGGCAGCCAAGTTATAGAGTTCCGTCGCTCCCTCGCAAAGTTTCCTGCAAGTATCTTCTAAACTGCAATCCAAGCAAAGATTCTCGGCAGCAGGATGAAACTGATACCACTGATCAAGCGGCTTCTTATCCACGGCGCGAATGCGTTTGAAGCCTTTGTCGAAGAAATACTTCACCAGATGGCCGCCGATAAAACCTCCGGCACCGGTGATGACTATCAAGCTGTCTGGCTTCATTTGGGATGACATTCCTCATACCCTCTGGATTCGATTTAGCAACGTTGGCTAGTGTATCTTAGACCTAAGCACCAGACCCGATTTTGTACTGTTCTGCAAACTCCGCCAATGTAACTCTTACGAAAGACAGGACTCCGGCAAACCGCAGAATCAAATAGCCGCGCAAGACTCACCTCTCCCCGCTTTTTGGCTTAGTCCAAGTGTTTTTCAGGTTTCGGAAGTTACTTTCCCTGTATTTACGGGCTTCGAGGGGCGAAACTGATAGAAACAAAGGACTTAGCAGATTGTAGGTATTGGCCTCCTGAGTGCCCTGCGTTACCAAGACTCTGAGAATCCCTAGCTTGGGTTGTGTCTGCTCAGCTGGATCATGGCTTGAGGAGTCGGGGACTACCTCGCTCTGACGATTCAAAATGCTATTCGCTGCGCCATTTTGAAGGAGGGTTTCCATGGCCAAACTCGGTCTTCGCTTTGACTTTCGCTACAAATCCATACACTGTGCGAGATCTTTAATGGTCCTGGGCCTAGTGAGTGCGCTTTTGCTCACGCATGCCCCATCTGCTACCGCGCAAGCCAGCGTTCAAGGTCAGTGGCAGACGTTGCCGAATCTGATGCCCATCAATCCGGTGCACTCGGCGCTCCTGCACAACGGCAAAGTGCTGATTGTCTCCGGTTCGGGCAACGTTGCTGGGAACACCAACTTCCAAGCGGGCGTTTTCGACCCCGCGACGGGAACGGTGACGACCCAGCCGGTGGCTTGGGACATGTTCTGCAACGGGATGGTGGTTCTGGCCGATGGCCGCGCCTTTGTGGACGGAGGCACGCTGCAATACGACCCATTCCACGGCCAGTTGCGCAGCGCGGTGTACGATCCGGCGACCGGGCAGTTCACCGACGCGCAGATGATGGCGCACGGCCGCTGGTATCCCACGGTCACCAGTCTCTCCGACGGCACGATCATGACGTTTTCCGGCCTGGACGAAAACGGAAGCACCAATTCCACGGTGGAGATCTACACGGTTGGCTCGGGCTGGAGCACTCCGTTCGGCTCCCCCTTTACTCCGCCGCTGTACCCACGCATGCATCTGCTTCCCAGCGGCAAGGTTTTTTACTCTGGCTCGACGACCAGCTCGCGCTATTTTGATCCTGTGGCGCACACCTGGTCCGGCGTTGTTGCCACAACGAATTTCAGCGGGACGCGTACTTACGGAACATCAGTACTGTTGCCACTAACTCCCGCCCACAATTACAAGCCAGTGGTCATGATCATGGGCGGCGGAAATCCCGCCACGAACACTACGGAGCTGATTGACCTGTCGGTGGCATCACCGAAATGGGTTTTTGGGCCGAATATGTCGCAGCCGCGCATCGAGATGAACGCGACGATCCTGCCGAATGGCAAGGTAATCGCGCTGGGGGGTTCCTTGAACGACGAAGACACGACCACCGCGAGTCTGAATGCGGACCTCTATGACCCGGCTACCAACACGTTCAGCTCCGCGGGACAGAACGCTTTTGCCCGCCTGTATCACTCGAATTCGCTCTTGCTTCCCGATGCAACGGTGCTTTTCATCGGCGGGAATCCCGCTCGCGGGACCTACGAGCAGCATATTGAGATTTACAGTCCCGCTTATTTGTTCAACGCAAATGGCTCGGCTGCCACGCGGCCCTCGATCACCGGAGTGCCTGCGACCGGCATTGGCTACGGCTCTGTCTTTCAAGTGCAGACGCCTGACGCTGCGAACATTTCTTCTGCGGTGCTGATGCGCGCCGGCGCCCCAACGCATGCCTTTGATATGGAGCAGCGCCTGGTGGGGCTGTCGTTCACGGCGGGAAGCGGCGTGCTTAATGTAACGGCACCGCCCAACGGCAATATCGCCCCTCAGGGATACTACATGCTCTTCCTGTTGAACACCTCCGGCGTACCGTCGGTGGCGCAATTTGTTCAGTTGACTCCCGCACCTGCGGATGTGCCTCCCACCGGCGTTATTTCGAGCCCTTCGACCAACGTGACGATTACCGCGGGAGACTCGGTCTCTTTCGACGGCTCTGCGAGCAGCGATCCTGACGGAACTATTACCGCGTATTCGTGGACTTTTCCCGGAGGGACTCCCAGCACCAGCGCGCTCCCAACGCCTGGCCCTGTGACCTACTCCGCGGCGGGATCTTTTACGGCGACGCTCACGGTTACGGACAACGCCAACTTGACCGACCCCAATCCGCCGACGCGAACGATTACTGTTAATCCTGGGCCAGATTTCTCCATTTCCGCATCGCCGTCGTCGCAATCTGCAGCGCAGGGGAATGGTGCAGCATACACAGTCTCCGTCAGCGCGTTGAATGGATTCACGGACACAGTCAACTTTTCTGTAAGCGGCTTGCCTTCTGGCGCTTCTGCCTCTTTCCAGCCGACTTCTGTGACAGGCTCAGGTTCTTCGACTCTGTCCGTCACAACTTCGTCCACTACGCCGGTTGGGAGCTACCCATTGAGCATTACGGGTGCCACGGCGACGCTTAGTCATTCGGTCAGTGTAACGTTGAGCGTAAACTCGGCGGGAGACTTTACTCTCTCGGCCTCACCAACGACATTGCAGATTTCGCGAGGCGGGACGGGTTCGGATACAGTTACCGTCACAGCGGTCTCAGGCTTCACCGGCACAGTTTCTCTCAGCGTTAGCGGCTTGCCTGCCCGAACGTCCGCGTCCTGGAATCCGTCCACAGTGACGGGCTCTGGTTCTTCTGTGCTGACCATCCGCGCAAACAAGCCGGCGCGAAGCGGCACTTACAACCTAACGATTACGGGTACGTACGGCAACCTGGTCCATTCGATACCCTTGACGCTTGTTGTGCAGTAACCTTCATCTCCTGGTGATTCTCCGACGGTGCGGGACGGCTCCCTTCGGGGCGTCCCCGTACCAATCCAAAAACATTCGTGCGCCACAAAGCTTCTGCACGAAAGAGGATGGGACCATGCGCATTCATCGAAGGGAGTTGCTGCGGCAGTTGGGAACAGCCGCAGCCGCGACGGCTTTGTTTCCAAGGGTAATGGAATCAGCGTCAGCCACTGGAGATTCTACCGCGCCACTGGTCCGTTTGAATCGAAATGAAAGCGCCTACGGCCCTTCCGAAAAAGCTAAGGGGGCGTTCGAGCAAGCGGTCAATGGGGTGAACCGCTTTCCTGGCGAGGAGGTTGAAAACCTTCGTGCTGCTGTAGCTGCGGCGCATGGAGTTGCACCGGACAATGTCACTCTTGGCTGCGGCTCGACCGAGATTATGCGCATGGCCGCGGAAACTTATTTCAGCCGCGGCAAGACTCTCGTCACGGCTTCGCCTACATTTGAGTCTATTGCACAGGCCGCGCGGCTCGTTGGAGCGGAGGTGCGCAGCGTACCGCTCACACGCGATTATTCACATGACCTCGAAGGCATGCTGGCGCGGACGGACGCTACTACAGGCCTGATCTACATCTGCAACCCCAACAATCCCACTGGCACGCTCACTCCAAAGTCTGAGCTGGAAACTTTCCTGGGAAAAGTGCCTTCTGGAGTTGCGGTGCTAATGGACGAGGCCTATCACGACTATGTGGCGCCCACGAGCGCCTATGCTTCGTGGGTCACGCGCGCGGCCACCAATTCGCAACTGATTGTCACGCGAACATTCTCCAAGATATACGGCCTTGCGGGGCTTCGGGTGGGTTACGCCATATCTTCAGCAGAAACCGCCAAGCGGCTGGCTGCGCGGCGCTTGCCCATGGGTGTGAGCGGTGTTGCCGCGCGTGTGGCGCTTGCAACGCTGTCCGATACGACTTACACCAAAAAAATCGCGACGGCCAACGCAAATGATCGTCAAGAATTCTTCAACCAAGTGAACGCCCGCATGCTGCGCTGTCTGGATTCGCAAACAAATTTTGTCTTGATGAGAACCGGCTCATCCGGAAAAGAAGCAGCGGAGATGCTCCGCAACAAGGGCGTGGTGGTCGGCACCGGCTACCCTGGTTTTGAGAAACACATTCGCGTATCGCTCGGTCTCTCCGAGGATATGGAGGCTTTCTGGCGGGCCTGGGATGTTTTGATGCCGCATCATCCCATGTAATACCGCGCGTCAGGGGCGAAGACGCGGCATTTAACTTCGGAGAGTGTTTTCGGACGGGTGAAGCTGTCGACTCGAAACTGTACTTTGGCCTATGATTAGCGCCGCCCTGAGTATGCTGGGGAAGCCCTGAAGGAGTTCAGGGCCTCCCCTGAAGTGATAAAGCCCTTTAAGGGCAAGACGGAGAGAGAACTCATGGAAGAGCAACTCAGCCTGGATTTTTTGCGCGTGGTGGAGAACGCCGCGATCGCAGCGGCGCGCACGATGGGATTCGGCGACCGCCACAAAGCCGATGAAGTGGCCGTCGAAGCTATGCGCAAGACGATGGACTCCGTAGAGATTGATGGGACGGTGGTGATCGGCGAAGGCGAGCGCGACGAGGCGCCGATGCTTTACATCGGCGAAAAAGTCGGGCTGGCGACGCATGCACCAAAGGCGCTGTTTCCGCAAGTGGACATCGCAGTGGATCCGCTGGAGGGCACGAACTTGTGCGCCACGGGCGCGCCCAATGCCATCGCTGTGCTCGCGGCGAGCGAGCGCGGCGGGCTGCTGCACGCCCCGGACTTATACATGGAGAAAATTGTGGTGGGGCCAGCGTGCAAGGGCGCAATCGATTTGGATGCGCCGGTAGAGGACAATTTGAAATCGATCGCCAAGCGGCTGGAACGCGACGTGGAGGATCTCGTGGTGGTGGTGCTGGACCGCGTGCGGCACGAGAAATTGATTGACGAAATTCGCGCGGCGGGAGCGCGAATCCGGCTGATCGGCGACGGCGATTTGTCGGCGGGCATTTCCGCAGCAGTGGTGGGCACGGGAGTGCATGCGGTGATGGGGACGGGCGGTGCACCAGAAGGTGTGCTGACAGCGGCGGCACTGCGCTGTTTGAACGGGCAGATTCTGGCACGGCTAGTAATTAGCAAGCCGGAAGACGCTGAACGCTTGACGAAAATGGGAGTGAAGGATCCAAAGCGCGTTTACGACACAGAGGATTTGGCACCGGGAAGAAAGATGGTGTTCGCGTGTACGGGAGTGACGGACGGCAATCTGTTGAAGGGCGTACGCTTTTTCGGGGAAGGCGTGCGCACGAGTTCGATGATCCTGACGTACGATGACCGGCAGGTGCGGTTCATCGATTCCGTGCACCTGGAGAAGAGGCCGGACATTAAGGTGCGGTTCGCTTGAGCAACGAAAATCCTTCGCTCAATACTTTTCGCAAAGCGGGTAGGTTGAGATCCTGACAACGTTCATTAGAGCTCTGAAGAATTAGCGCTGGTCGCTGGTGATGGCCAGGAAAACGCTATCGTCCACGGGGACGGAGCGCGTGAAGAGCGTGGAAGTTTTCGCGCCGGTTGTGGCCACGTGTCTGCCTTTGCCGCTTAGCGCGGGACCGGCGGGCGCTGTATCGCTTGCGGTTCCATCGCCGGGTTGAAGAGAAATGCGGGTTGTCTTCGGCGTGCAGCTCATGCTGGTGCTGCCCTGAGTTCCGTCTAATACGAACAGACGCACCCCAGGGCCGACCAGGGGCGAGCGGAAGCCGAGACAAGTGTCGCGAACAAAAACCTGGCGGTAGCCGCTGTTGGCTGCGTACGCGGAAGACCTCGCTTCCCTTGCAGAATGATTCGGGGCGTGGCTCGGCGTGATGGCGATGAACGCAACGAAGCGGCCTGAAGAACTGATCGACGGCAGAATACTTTCTGCACCGACGAGCGCGCCGCCGGAATCGGTGGAGACAAGAATCGTGGACCCCTTGCAAGAGGCATCAGCGCCGATGCACGTGTCACGCAAATAGATCTGACGGCCCGGTGGAGCATTCTGGACGAGATTAGCGGCGTCCGAACTAAAAGCAACGTAGCGCCCATCGGAACTCATGGAAGGCGTGTGGCTATCGCCGGCGGTGGGCTCGCCATCGGCCGTGACAGAAAGCAAAGAAGTATGCGGCTGGCAGCCGGTCGCAGCGCCTTCACAAGTATCGCGCAAAAAGATTTGCGAGTGTTCGTCCCGCACCGCGGTGTAAGCCACGTAGCGCCCGTCGAGACTGACGGCGGGGGTTTCTTCGGCGACGGCAGCCGCTGCTAAATTGGAATTTGCCGAGGCTTTGGCGGCCACAGGGCAAGAAGACTGGATGGGGACGGTCACTGCAGGAGTGCTGGTGCCACCGCCACTGCTCGTGCTACCCGGAACGTTCGGAACCGGCAGCGAGGGGGGGTTGTAAACGCTAAGAGCGGCGCTGCCCGGAATGGTACCGAGATCCGCCGCGGGAATAGTTACCGTGATCTGGGTGGCTGTGATGGTAGTGGGAGAAGGTTTACTGATGGGCGTGAATCGGAATTGGGTTGAACCGAGGGTCCAGTTCAGGGTTGAAAAATTGTTTTGGTTTGGGTCAGTGGTGTTAACTGTGTTGAGGAAATTCGTGCCCGTGACGGTCAGGGCGAGGTCGGTTCCTATGGTGCCGCAAGTTGGCGAAACGGAAGTGACCATAGGAACTGGATTGGGAGGATTGTTGATGATGAAGGTGATTGTATTGGAGAGGCCGTTGTAACCAGCACCCGAGCCATAGCTGGAGCCCGGATTATTAGTGTTGATGGTAGCGATGCCGGCCTTCGCAATCAACGAGGCAGAGATAGTTGCAGTGACCGATGTCACGTTGTTGTTGACGTCCAGCGTGACGGTCGTGGTGCACGCGGCCCCGGTAGTCGCACTTGTGGGGCAGGTCTTGCCGTTCCATTGAACTACGGTTCCCTTAACGAAGCCGCTTCCATTCACCGTCAATGTGAATTGTCCGCTGCCCGCGCTCACTTGTGAAGGAGACAGGAAACTAAGAAAGGCGCCGGTAGGGTTCTGGAAGGTGTTGCCATAGTCATTGCAGCCGGCTACAACGAGAATTGCCAAAGTTGCGACAGCCATTGCTGTCCAAAACCGCTTCATTGCCACTCCTTTTTGTAGACCTGCCACCCCGAACATCCCAAGCGCCAGTTTATCCCTGCAGACGGCGTGCGGGCCGAATGCCAGCGAGCGTTAGACGGTGTGATGCTGAATCCCGGCAAAGCGTTGACCAAGTCCGAGCTTGGCCAGGAAGAATGTCGTTGGGACCCGGGCACTCTTTGCAAGACGACGCTCTGCACCAAAAAACAGCACTTATGTAACCCTACATGCTTACCATCTAGATGTATGGCAGGTCAACGTGGAAACCGGAGTGGTTAGAAGTCCGAAAAAGCCGAGAATGGTCGATCCAATCCATACAGAAGAATTAAGGAGCTGCGGACTCCGCTTGTAAACCAAGGGCGGCGATGGAAGAATGAACCAACAGTTGGATGCGGGCCTGGCACTCCGCGTCGTGGACCGGTAAAGCAGCGGCCGCACGGTAACATTGTAGCGCTTGTGGTTTGCGGCCGAGCTTGGCGTAGAGATCGCCGCGCACCAATTGAAAAAGCGGATTGGAAGGATACTTCTCCGCCAAAGGGCTGATGGTGTTGAGGGCTCGCTCATACTGCTGATCGTAACGATGCAAATTCATGGCTAGGTAAAAGCGGGCTACATCGGAAGTGAGAACTCCGTCGCTGATAGCGTGCTCGAGCAAACGAATTCCCTCCTGCTTCGAGCCCCCTGGAATGCCCATGAAGAACCGCAGGATTCTTGCAATGGCGCTGAGAGTGTCCACGTAATAGTTATAGAGGCCGAGGCCAAAATCAGCGTCGGCAAGACGAGGATCGAGAGCCTTGGCACGAAGAAAATGTTCGCGAGCCCGGACGCCGAACCGGGCAATATTGCGATTCTCTCCCCGTAAAGAGTAAAGGCGCGCTGCGCTGGCGTCGGCCATGCCGGCGTAAAAGTGCATTTCCGCGGTTTCCTGCTGCTTGAGCTGCGCGGAAGCGCGCGAGGCAGCGGTGTTTGTCAATTCGAGGTAATACTGATCGCCCGGAAGCTTCGCGCGGCGGCGAGCATCGCTCATTCCGTACTTGAACTCCGCCGCGGTGCACCAGAGGCGCCACCAAAGCGCGTCCGATTCCAATAGATAGCCAAGCGGGTGGTCAGGGCGCTCCCGTTGCAGCTGTTTCGCGCCTTCCTGAGCACCTTCCAGATCGAAAGCATGGATCTTCTCAAGGATGGCTGGGGCTTCCGGAGGTAAAGCGAGCTGCGCAGCGCGAACTGGGCTGAGCGCGCACGCCCAAAAAAACAGACAAGCGGTGCCGGCACGGTGAAGAACGGCCAAAGTAGCAGTGACTTTCATTCAAAAAAGTGTCGCACAAGGTCAGGCTTTGCGCTCGACGAGTTTAAGCTGTTCCACGAGAGTTGCAAACCGAAATGGTTTCGAACCCGGCCTCCCCGGAATCAGCGTTAGGCGGTACGGAGCGCTTTTGCTATCCTCGGCGGACTGATGACGACAAACGACAAAGCGGCGAATAAGGCAACGAGCCACGGGCTCGAGCGCGGCCTGGGCCTGAAAGAGGCGGTCGCGCTGAACATGATCGAGATCGTGGGCATCGGCCCGTTCGTCGTTAGTTCCCTAGTCATCCGCGCCATGGGAGGGCCTCAGGCGGTGATTGCGTGGCTTGTGGGTGCGGCGCTGGCTACTCTGGATGCCTTCGTATGGTCGGAGTTGGGCGCCGCAATGCCCAAGGCAGGGGGCACCTACGTGTTTTTGCGGGAAGCCTACGGGCCGCAGCGCTGGGGACGGCTCATGTCTTTTCTATTTGTGTGGCAAACATTCTTGCACGTGCCACTGTCTATCGCGTCCGCGTCGATCGGATTTGCGAATTACGCGGAATATCTTCATCCCCTGACAACGGTCGAACATAAGGCAATTTCAGGCGGGCTCGTCCTTATTCTGTTGATTCTGTTGTACCGGCGGATCGGAACCATCGGAAAAATCTCGGTGCTGCTCTGGGCCGGAGTCATCGGAGTGATGCTCTGGCTGATTTGGGGCGGAGTGCGCCACTTCGATCCCAAGCTGGCCTTCGATTTTCCGCCCGGAGCATTTAGTTTTTCGTCCTTGTGGTTCGCGGCGCTCGGGTCGGCCATGGTAAACACGATTTACAGCTACTGGGGCTACTACAACATTTGCCATCTCGGCGGAGAAATCAAAGATCCGGAGAAGAATATCCCACGCGGAATTTTTCTTTCGGTGCTGGGAATTGCGGTGCTGTACCTAGCCATGCAAACCAGCATCCTGGGTGTAGTGCCGTGGCGCGAGGCACAGGACTCAAAGTTCCTGGCCAGTCTGTTTATTGAGAGGCTTTACGGCGCCACAGCGGCCAAAGTTGCCACGGGCATGATTTTGTGGGTGGCGCTTGCCTCGGTTTTTTCTGTTTTGCTGGGAGCCTCGCGGGTCCCGTATTCGGCTGCTTTGGACGACAACTTCTTTCCCATCTTTGCCCGGCTGCACCCCACGAAGCACTTCCCGCATATTTCACTTTTGGTTCTTGGAGGATTGGCGTTTCTATTCAGCGTGACGTTGAAATTGCAGGCGGCAATCGTAGGGATCCTGGCAGTGAGGTTGATCGTCCAGTTTATCGGCCAAGCCGTGGGAGTGATGTTGCTTCGTCGGAAATGGGCTCCGGAACGCTTTCCGTTCAAGATGTGGCTCTATCCCGTACCCGCCGTGCTGTCGTTGATCGGTTGGTTATGGCTTTTTTGGAGAACGGGGTCGGTGCGAAAATGGGGACTGCTGCAAATCGCACTCGGAATCGTGGCATTTCTGGTCTGGACCTGGGATAGAAAACAGTGGCCCTTTGCCAAGGCAGACACTGCTGATTCGTAACTGGCAAAGGGCCAAAATCGTCAGATGGAAAGGCAGAGATCCCTCGTAAGGAGCAAAATGCGTTTCCCATTGAACTTCGTGCTAGGAAGTAGGCTCGGCGCGGTAGCTGGACTCGTATGTCTGCTCGGCACACTAAGTTATGGACAATTCCCGCCAGCGCCGGGAACCGGCCCAGGTTTGCCGGAGACAGTCGAAGCCATCGAGCGCGCTCGCGTCACCACACGAATCCTCTACGTGACGGCGCATCCTGACGATGAATCGAGCGCAGTGCTGACGTATCTGGCTCGGGGCCTGCATGCGGACGTGGCGTTGCTGACTTTGACACGCGGCGAGGGTGGCCAGAACGATCTTGGCCCCGAGCAGGCGCCGCAACTGGGGTTGATCCGCACGCAGGAACTTTTGGCTGCGACACGCGGCTACGGCGTGAAACTGTACTTCACGCGCGCCAAAGATTTTGGCTTTTCGAAGACGCCGGAAGAAACCGAAAAAGTCTGGGGCGACCAGGTCATCGAAGACATGGTCAGAGTCATTCGCACCTTCCGCCCCAACGTGGTCATCAACGGGTGGGGCGGCGTGCACGGCGGCCATGGGCACCATCAGGCTGCAGGTCTGCTCACGCCCAAAGCTGTGCAGTTGGCGGCGGATCCTTCTTTCCAGTTGCACGGGCCGGCATCCGAGAAAAAAGACCTTCTGCCGTGGGGCGACCGAAAGCCGGTGGTAGTGGTCGACATGGACCGCAGCGAAAAACCACAGGGCTACCTCCTCCCTGTCGATGAGACATCCTCTCTTTACGGCAAAACGTACCGCGAAATCGGCCTCGATGCCTTCGCGAATCATCGCTCGCAAGGTATTGCCGGCTTCCTCGGGTCGGCTTTCTTGCGACGCCCTATAGCGCTGAAGCGTGAGGACGGACAAGAGCTAAATCCCGCATTACTTGCCCAACCACTCGGTCCGCTGGATGAGGACTACGAAGAGGGAAACATGGGCGTCGATCCGCTCATGCGAGCCGTCGACGCCGCTTTGGTGCAAGCGCGCGACCAGGCGTTGCGCTTGGACTGGAAAGCAGCGGCAAGCTCTTTAGTGGAGGCCGGCAGGAAATTGAACGACGTACCCAAGCCGAACCCTTCGGCCAATAACCCGGAGCCGCTCCTGTCGCTAGCGCGAAGCACGGAACGCAAACGGGAAAAAGTGGAAACCGCCTTGGCGTTCGTGGCCGGGGTGCGGCTCGAGGCCACCGCGGACCGCAGTGAAATTGTTCCCGGCGAGACCTTCACAGTGCGCGTGGAATCACGGCATCGCGAGGGCGTTTCCGGAGAGTTCAAGAAACCGGCGCTAAGGCTTCCGCAGGAATGGAGCGTTTCGAAGGAAGAACCGGAATCCGCGAACGTGATTCGCTATACCGTTCAAACCAGTCCAAAGCCGCGACGTCTCGCCGACGGGCCGGCGGTGGCGATTTTGCCGGAACCGCCGCCGCTTATGACGGCGAGCCAGGAAGCCGTGATTGACGGTTATTCGTTCACCGTCGTTTCTCCGGCGATCAGCGTGAGAGCGACCTCCTCGCGCGTGGACCGCGTGAGTCCCTTGGTGGTTCCCCCCTACACTCTGGCGGTGGAGCCAAAACAAGACCTGGAGAATCTGTCCAAGCCCAGAAAACCATTTGACGTGCTGCTTCGCGTACACTCCTATGCCACGGAACCGGGCCAGGTAAGCGCTGGACTAATCGTTCCCCGAGGATGGAAGGCCAGCGCTCCGGTTGCGTTGAAATTCACAGGAACCGGTGACCGCTTCGCTCGCCTGACGGTTACGCCACCACTGAAACTTGCGGCCGGACATTACAAAGTCACGGCTTACGTGGAACGGGCCGCAGACCGCGCACGAGGCGCGAAAGCAGAGAGGTTCACTGTCTCGCTGGAGCCCTTGGTGACCTTGCCGACACAGTTTTGGAGCGAGCCTGCGCAATGCCTGGTACACGCCTTCAGCGTCTCCGTGCCGCAAAACCTTCACGTGGGTTACGTGACCGCCGAGGGCGAGCCCATACCGGATGCGCTGCGGCGCTTGGGCATTCAGGTCGACATGGTGGACGCGAAGGATTTGGCTTTTGGGGATTTGTCGCGCTTCCGGGCGATCGTCGTGGGAGTACGGGCATATGAATTACGCCCCGAGCTTCCCGGAGCGAATCAGCGGCTGCTCGATTACGTCGCGAACGGTGGCACGCTCGTCGTGCAGTACAACCGCGATTTCATCTGGGACAAACTGGGACCCGCTCCCTATCCTGCACTGATCTCGCCGCCGCTCCCGCCCGCGAAGGAAGGCGCTGCACCGGCGCCGCGGCCGCCGCTCCCGCGCATCACCGATGAGAATTCACCAGTGAAATTTCTGAAGCCGAATGATCCCCTGCTCAACACGCCAAACAAAATCACGCAGGACGATTTCAAGGGCTGGGTCCAGGAACGCGGGCTCTATTTCTGGACACAATTCGATCCGAAATACACCCCGCTGCTGGCGATGCACGATCCAGGCGAACCGGACCTAAATGGAGGCCTGGTGTACGCGCACTATGGCAAAGGCACGTATATTTACACCGGGCTGGCATTCTTCCGGCAATTGCCCGACGGAGTCCCCGGCGCGTATCGTCTGTTTGTCAACCTGCTCAGCGCTTCGCGTGCAAAGTAATCCGAAGTAATTAACGGAACACATCGGCGCCGCGCGCAATTTGGCGTGCTATTCTTTTGCTCCAGAGGGGCCAAACAAGCATGAACAAAGAGTTCGGAATCGATCACCGCAGCGGGAAATTTCGGAAGGCCATCATGTTCCTGGTGGCTGCCTCCTTGCTGCTGGCAAACATTTCTTCTGCGGCGGCACAGAAAGACAAGAAAAAGAAAAAGGACGAAGCCAAAACGGCGGACAACTCAAAGACAGTCCTGCTGAGCGACGAGCAACAGATTGATTACCGGCTCTCGGAGATGTTGGGGGCCTGGCAGGTGGGCGACATCGAGAAGCTGCACTCCATGTATGCCGACGACGTTTCCCTGGTGAATGCTGCCTGGGCACCCCCCGTTATCGGCTGGGCAAATTACTTGGCCATTTACCAGCAGCAGCGGGCGCGCATGCAGCGCGTGCGCATGGATCGTTCCAATACTTATATTAAGGTGAATGGCAATACCGGCTGGGCTTGCTACCAATGGGACTTTTCAGCCGATGTGGACGGTCGGCCGGTGCAATCGCAAGGTCAGACCACGGTTGTGCTGGAGAAACGCAACAATCAGTGGGTTATCGTGCACAATCACACTTCGTTGTCGCCGGGGTCGCAACAACCCTCCCCTGCAAACACCACCACGCCACAGCAAACACCTGCAAAGCCAAACGGGCTCTAACAGGCCACGTGGGTGGCTGGGAGTGGACAACTCTGCGCTTTAGAAATTCTGCTTGAGGCCCTCGTAGATCCACAGCCCGCCCGCAAGCAGCAGAAGCACGCCCGAGAGGATTCCAGTGATGAGTAAAGGACGAGCCAGCGTACTGATTTTGGCGACCAACTCGCGCTGCTCCCTGGCCATATGTTCTTCCGCCGCGTCCAGAAAAATCTGATCGTCTTCGTGGCTGGACAAGACGCCACGCCAGATGAGCAGGACAATGAAGACAGCGGTAACGACACCCCAGGCAATCAAGAGATAAAAAACAGGGGGTGTAAGCGTATTTTCCATGGCGACCTCCCGATGGAACCGGCCCACACTGCCGGCCCGGACTGCAGTCGGCAAGGGGTATTGCGTGTTTCTAGCCGGGGAGTATAGCACCGCAAATAGAAATTTCCAGGGTTAACTATCACCGAAAGTGATGCAGGCTCAATCACCCTAGACTCACATAAGCCGGTGCCGCCTCTCCTTGTTTTCCGACCCATTTACTCGCAAGCGGATTTCAGCTCACGTTGACAAAGAACAAACCCGCGGGCAGAATCAAAAAAGCCTCGCTGCAGTTGGCTCCCCTAGGAGCCGACTCTTTTCACTCGTGCCCGAGTGGCGGAACTGGCAGACGCGCTAGCTTCAGGAGCTAGTGATCGCAAGGTCGTGGAGGTTCGAGTCCTCTCTCGGGCACCAACCTTTTCCATAGCAACCTTTACGGAACAGCTTCCGACCCGACAGCGTTCAGCTCAGGTACTGGTCGATAATGCTTTTCAAACTGCCCACTCCACGGCGACAAATTTTTGGCCTTCTTGCAAAGCTTTCCGGTTCGCTTCCAACAATGCGGTTTTGTTCGTCTTGGTTTGAAGAACGGCCAGAGCCGTCGACGGATCCAAACAACCGGCATTTTCCAAGAGCGCTCCAAGCAAAACCATGTTGGCCACTTTCGCGGAGCCTAGTGTGTCGGCAATTTCAGACGCCGGAACACAAATCATTTCGCAAGGCAGAAAACCGAGCTCGGCAGGAACATTGCTGCCGTTGTAGAGGATCAGGCCGCCCGACGGCACCGTGCCGGCGAATTTGCGCAGAGAGATCTCGTTCATGGCAATCAAGACGTCAGGATGCGAAATCAGCGGCGACCCGATGCGTTCTTTGGAAAGACAGACATGACAGTGCGCGCTGCCAGAACGCATTTCCGGTCCATACGAGGGCAGCCAGCTTACTTCCAGGCCTTCGCGCATGCCCGCTTCGGCGAGTAGTTGCCCGAGCAGCAAGACTCCCTGTCCACCAAAACCTGCAATCTTGATGGTCAGTCTTTGAAAATCATGCTTGTAGGAGGGGGCTGCGGCAGATTCGTCGGACTTCTCCGTTGGCAAGCCAACAACTTCCTCTACTAGCCGTTGCGGCGGAGCGGCTTCCACTACGGCTTCGGGTTTGCGATCGCGGAAGACCTGCAACGGGAAGACCGGAATCATCTGTTCGGCCACCCATTTGCGCGCCGGCACAGGATCCATTCCCCAAATCGTGGGACAAGGCGAAAGAATTTCGACAAAAGAGAAACCGATGCCGTCCCGTTGGATCTCCAGCGCTTTCCGAATCGCTCGCCGCGCTTTCATGATGTTCTTGTTGTCCGAGAGAGCCACGCGCTCAATGTAAGCAGGGGCTTGAAGAGCGGAGAGCAATTCAGCCATGTGCACCGGGTTGCCTTCATTGGAAGGCCGGCGGCCCCAAGGAGACGTCGTGGTTTTCTGGCCAACTAGAGTCGTCGGCGCCATTTGGCCGCCGGTCATCCCGTAAATGGCGTTGTTCACGAAGAAGACGGTGATTTTTTCGCCGCGATTGGCGGCATGCACGATTTCCGCCGTACCGATCGCCGCCAGGTCGCCATCGCCCTGGTACGAGATGACGATTTTGTCGGGACAGGCTCGCTTGATTCCCGTGGCTGCCGCAGGCGCGCGGCCGTGCGCAACCTGAACATTGCCGACATCAAAGTAATAATAAGCGAAGACCGAACAGCCCACCGGACTGACCAGGATGGTCTTGTCCTGCAAACCCAAATCCTCAAGGGCTTCGGCAATCAGCTTGTGAACCACACCGTGGCCGCAGCCGGGGCAGTAGTGCGTTTGGTGTTTCAAGTCGGACTTGCGCTCGTAGAGGTCATAAAAGACCGGCGACTTGACTTGCGCGATTTCGTAGTCCTCAGCGCGAGGTTCCGAATCCAGAAGGCTGAGTTTATTTTCTTCGGCCATGTTCGTCCTCAATTCAAGCGATTACGGCCGGGCGCGCGGCCAGCACTTTTTGCACTTCTTCTACAGAAGGCACATTGCCGCCTACGCGGCTGTAAAACTCAACGGGGATTTCGCCGTCCAAGGCCAGCCGGACGTC
>DATDNK010000444.1:0-2871 GCA_036518275.1 Candidatus Acidiferrum sp. | reverse complement strand
CTTCTTCACTTCGTCATATATGGTTTTCTTGAAAGCGTCCGTGGCATGCTCGAGTCCCGGCTCAATCATCGCCGCGTTTTGCTCGACCGTCAGCGCCGGATTCTTGTCCTTGTTATCGATAATCCAGCTTTCGCGCTCTGTCACTGTCTGCGCGCGAAACTCCTCGCGCGCCAATTCGTAACCCCAATCGCGAAACGCGCCTTCCGTGAATTTCTGAATGTTCCCCTTATGCACAAGCGTCACACTCTTTCGCCCATGTGCGAGCGCGTACTTGATCGCCCGCCGCACCAGCCGCTTCGTTCCCGTCGGCGAAATCGGCTTGATGCCCACGCCGGAATCCCACCGAATCTGCTTCTTCCCGTCTTTCAGCATTTCGTTGTTCAAAAACTCCAGCAGTTTCTTCACTTCCGACGATCCAGACTTCCACTCAATCCCGATGTACACGTCTTCGGTGTTCTCGCGGAAGATGAACACGTCCATTTTCTCCGGCGCGCGCACCGGGGAGGGAACTCCTGGAAAATACTTCACCGGCCGCTCGCAGGAGTACAAATCCAGAATTTGTCGCAAAGCAACGTTCAACGAGCGGATTCCTCCGCCCACCGGTGTCGTCAACGGCCCTTTGATCGCAATACGAAAATCTCGAATCGCGTCCACGGTATCATTTGGCAGCCATTCCTTGAACGTGTTGAACGCTTTCTCGCCCGCAAAAACTTCAAACCATGCCACGCGCCGTTTTTCGCCGTAGGCTTGCTCCACCGCCCCGTCAAACACGCGCCGCGACGCCTTCCAGATATCCCGCCCCGTGCCATCGCCTTCGATAAAAGGGATGATGGGCGTGTCCGGCACTTGCAGCTCGCCCCCGCTGTAGCCAATCGCTTTTCCATCGGCTGGGATGGGATTCCCGTTATACGAACTCTTCATGGAAACGACTCCTTACCCAAGGTCAACTTCTTGCGGGCATGAAAGGAAAGGGCTGCGCCGCTCTGCAACTTACCCTGATCTGAGGCAGGCCAGGGTGAACTGGAGAAGATATCACATTCGGCCACAGCCGAGTATAATCCAAGCCCAATATCCGTCCCAATTGCAGGCACAGGAGAAAAAACATGGTCATGGATTGGAATCTGTATCACAAGGAAATTGGCGCTCGCGTCGGCGAACTCGGCAAACTTTCCCCCGACACTCTCAAGGGATACCTGACTCTAAATCAGGCCAACTCAGAAACATCCAGGCTTGGTGAGAAAACGCGCCAGCTTATTTCGCTGGCTGTTGCCGTCACCACGCGCTGCGACGGCTGCATCGTATTTCACACGGATGCGGCGTTGAAGGCCGGCGCCACGCGGGAAGAAATCTCCGAGGCTCTTGGAGTCGCCGTCAGCATGAACGCGGGGGCCGCGCTGATTTACTCCAGCCGCGTGCTCGACGCCGTCGCCGCAAAGTCTGGCGCCCAAGCCTCCGCCAACGACTGACGGCTAAGGCTTTCATGTGGCGCCGTCCCTGCCCTGCTTGTAGCAGGCAAGCTGCGCAGGCAGGCTTCAGCAGGGCTCCCCGGACGGCTAAGTGCCTAACGCCCACTTTTGTGTCACTCTGAAGAGCCAAAGGCGAAGAGGAATCTTGGCTGGTTCACAACCTCGTCGAGCCTGATGCGAACAGCGGCAACTGGGCACTGAGAACCGAAAACCCTCAGTCGTAATATTCCTGCCCGAGGTGCGTAATCAAATCCTCGCCCATCATCCAGCGCAGTGTGTTCTTCAGCTTCATCGACTGGATAAACAAATCATGCTCGGGATACAGTCCCGCCGCAGTCATAGGCGACTTGAAGTAGAAGCTGAGCCATTCCTGAATGCCGCGCATTCCCGCGCGCTGCGCTAAATCCAGGAAAAGCACCAAGTCCAAAACGATTGGCGCCGCAAGAATCGAGTCGCGGCAGAGGAAGTCCACTTTGATCTGCATGGGATAGCCGAGCCAGCCGAAAATATCAATGTTGTCCCAGCCTTCTTTGTTGTCGCCGCGTGGCGGATAGTAGTTGATGCGCACTTTGTGATGAATCTTCCCGTAGAGCGTGGGATAAAGCTGCGGCTGTAAAATGTATTCGAGCGCGCCGAGCTTTGACTCTTCCTTGGTTTTAAAGGAGCCGGGATCGTCCAGCACTTCGCCATCGCGGTTGCCGAGAATGTTCGTCGAATACCAGCCCAGCAAACCCAGCATCCTCGCCTTGAATCCGGGCGCAAGAATCGTCTTCATCAGCGTCTGCCCGGTTTTGAAGTCTTTTCCGCAGATGGCCACATTGTTGTCGTGCGCAAGTTCTTGAATCGCCGGAATGTCCACAGTCAGGTTGGGCGCGCCGTTCGCGAAAGGCACTCCACTCGTCACCGAAGCCCACGCGTACAGCATCGAAGGCGCAATTGCTGGATGATCGTTCTTCATCGCCTCGACGAACTTCTCCGGCGTGGAATGCACCTCTTCGGGTTTGATGAACACTTCCGTCGACCCGCACCAGCACATCACCAGCCGCGAAACTCTCTTCTCCTTCTTGAAATTCGCGATGTCTTCTTTGATTTGCAGCGCCAGATCGTATTTGTTTTTCGCTTTCTTGACGTGCGAGCCTTCCAGACGCTTCACGTACTCGCGGTCGAACGCCGCCTTCATGGGCTTGATTCCGGAAAGAAACGTCTTCACCTGCGCGAGATGCTCGTGGTTGAGTACGCCGGCTTTTGCTGCGGCTTGGTACGCATTGTCCTTGAAAATGTCCCATCCGCCAAAAACGAGGTCTTTCGTGTCCGCCAGCGGAACGAATTTCTTAATCAGCGGCGAACGCCCCTCGGTGCGCTTGCCCAGGCGGATCGTGCCCATCTGCGTCAGCGAGCCCACGGG
>DATDNK010000443.1:0-6039 GCA_036518275.1 Candidatus Acidiferrum sp. | reverse complement strand
TTGCCATTCAAGGTCTATACTGCGCTCGACCCATTGCCATTGCCCCGAGAGGTACGCCAAACGGGCGTCGCTGCCCTTTCTGCTATAGCTGAGAGCATTCGCTCGGACCGTAGTAGTGCACCAGACCTAGAGGCGCTCGCCGAATTGTTGTATCTAAGTGCGGGGATCACTCGGCATCGGAAGCATCCTGGCGGCGATATCTATTTTCGCGCCGCAGCCTGCACAGGAGCACTCTACGAAGTCGAGCTCTACGTCGTTTGCGGGAATCTTGTTGATTTGGAGGCAGGCGTGTATCACTTTTCGCCTGCAGAGTTTGCCCTGCGCAGACTGCGAGTTGGAGACTATCGCAGCGTCCTGAGTGAGGCTACCGCGAGCGAAACAGCAATTGTCCATGCCCCGCTCACCATCATTTGTACCTGCACTTACTGGCGCAATGCGTGGAAATATCAGGCCCGTACCTATCGACACTTTGGCTGGGATAATGGCACTCTCCTAGCCAATCTGCTGGCCGTTGCCACGGCTCTTGGAATGCCTGCCAAAGTGATCTGCGGATTTGTCGACGCGGAGGTGAACCGATTACTTGATGTCGATCCTGAACGTGAGGTCGCCTTTTCTCTCGTCACCATCGGCCATGCCGCAGCTTTGGCGGAGCAACCACCTTCCAATCTCTCTGCTCTCCATTTGGAAACTGTTCCGCTTTCTCGAAATGAGACTGACTACCCAGCCATGCGCGAAGTTCACGCTGCTTCTTCGCTCAATTCAGCCGAGGAGGTTGCGACCTGGTGTGGTAACCTGCCGCTGACTGAACTGTCGCCGCCAATGGGACCGGTAATGCAACTTCAACCTTATTCGGATACCGAAATGCCTCGGGATCCGATCGAACAAGTCATCCTGCGACGGGGCTCCGCACGCAAGTTTGCTCAAGTACCGATCGAGCTGCGCCAGCTCTCGACCATGCTGGACCGGGCTACGCGTGGTGTCCCAGCGGACTTCCTAGATCCCCAGGGAACTCAGCTGAACGAGGTCTACCTAATTGTGAATGCAGTCGAAGGTCTCGACCCCGGGGCCTACGTATACCACCGCGACCGCCATGCGCTCGAATACCTGAAGGCAGGAAACTTCCGCGCTCAGGCTGGTCATCTGGGACTGGACCAGGAGTTGCCAGCCGAGGCCGCTGCGGATATCTTCTTCCTGGCAGACTTAGAATTGATTTTGAAGCGCTTTGGCAATCGCGGCTATCGCGCCGTGCAGCTTGAGGCTGGTATTTTGAGCGGCAAGCTGTATCTTGCCGCTTACGCCCAACGCCTAAGTGCCACGGGTTTGACGTTTTACGACGATGACGTGATCCAGTTCTTTTCCCCTCCCGCCCACGGCAAGAGCGTGACTATGTTAGTGGCGATAGGCGAGAACGCTAGATCACTACTTTAAAACTAGACATTGGTAAATCCCTTGTGCACGCTCTTATACTTGGCGGAGTTCTCTTTCCTCCCTGTGGCGTATTCTCCTGTTTGAAAAAAACGTTCTGGTACCAAGATTTTTCCTCACATTTTTCATTTTCCGGGCCTCTGAGTAAGTAGGGGGAAATTGTCGTCGATTCTCCTTGGGGCCTGGTGGAGCCGTCCCAATTCGGTCAGCCACCTAACCTGAATTGTGTTCCCTTACAACGCTTTGTGCTGGTCTCGATTAAACCCGCAAGCTTCATCGGCTGTGCAGATCGGAAATTGATACGGTCACAGAAGTGGGAAAGTTCCGTGTCGTTGACGTCAAGGATGTCGCTAAGTTTGCTTACGCTGGCGACCGCTCCTGCACGGAGAGCGATCTGCGGAGTCTGAGGGAACAGGGCCTCATCGAGCAACGAGGTACAAGCCCCCTGAAGAAGGAATCGCGCCAAGTCCTCACTCTCACGAAGCAGGAGCAACGCCTAATTCGCAAACACACTTTCGCACGTGACGACCAGGCTATCTACTCCGGTTTCGTGAAGCCTAAAGAAGCGGACCACGATGCCGATCTTTACCGCATGTACCACAAGGGTTCGACTCCGTAACAGAGGTGGCGGTCCTCATCTTCCCGACGTTATATGCGATGACGGGCGGACTGCTCTTGCAATGGCTGTTGGGTTACAACTTCAGCGTAGCCGTTTGGGTGGGCTATATCGCCTTGTTTGGAATAGCGGTCGAAACTGGGGTAGTGATGGTCGTGTATCTACACGAGCCGCCCGACAAGCGTCTCGCATCCGGTGAGCCTGTGAAGCACGAAGACATTGAAGCAGCCACAATCGAAGGGGCCGTCCAGCGGTTGCGATCGAAACTGATGACGGTTACCGCCGTCCTGGCTAGCCTCATCCCGATTCTCTGGGAATCGGGCATCGGTTCAGCCGTGATGAAGCCGATTGCGCGTTCCGAGTGCTACGCAAATGTCACGGTCAGTCACTACACCAACGGTCTTTCCATCCGCCCCCTCCACCGGAAGAAATCCACAATTCGCATTCCACATCAGCTCCGTTGCTGAAACGAGATTCGTTTCCGGTTGACAGTAATACGGCGTTGCAGTCATTACTTCTTTCACTTTCATAGGCTTCCTCCTTCCACTGATTTTTCTGGTTGAGCCTTTCGCTTCCGAAGGGCTTCAACCGACCACCTTGCGTGCGGCGCTTTAGCCTCCGAGCCACGCCCCGGTCTCAAGTTCCGCCCTGCTCATCGGCCTGAAACTTGTGCTGCCCGCACGACAAAACGATAGGGGGCCGCACCTACGTAATTGAAGGGAAAACAAGTGACCAGGGTTAGCTCACGCTTATCCGTAGCCGCTAAGACTTCAATGTTGGCCGGCGAGACGACTCGCGTCGATTCCACTCTGTACTGAAATTCTCCTTTGATAGTGCGGAGAGCGATGATGTCACCGGGGCGAATCTGACGAAGGGGCCGGAAGAAGCTGTCGCGGTGGCCTGCTAGGCCTACATTGCCCCTCTCGCCCGGCATGGGTGTTCCGGGAAGATGGCCAACCCCTCGGCGCAGGACTTGAGAAGAATCGCCTTGAAGAATGACAGCTTTGAATGCTAGCCGCGGTATCTCAATCTCACCAACTCGCTCGCCAATTGCAGGTAAGTGCGGCTCGACGATGGGGACATCATGAGCAAATTTGCGCAATTGAATCGCTTGATAGGCTTGGGCGTCCGCAATGATGTAACCCGCATAACCAACTGCGAGTAGTCCTACAGCAAGAAAAATGAAGAATGCCCAATGAAGGCAAGACTGCGCTACTGTCCGACGCCTGACCAGAACGTGGTTTGCGATATTCATAAACGACCTCCGCTGGATTGGGACGGCGGGGCATCAGTTTCCAGGGCCGGCTTAGCTCCAGGGGTCCACCTGGGCCCGAAAGCTTTGTCCAAAAGTCGTCCGTCTCTTCGAGCCCAGCGTGGGTAGTTGGCGATCAGCCTTTCTGAAAGGCTTTCAGTGCTGCTGCGATCGCCAAGGACAGAAGTCCCGCCAAGCCGATCAGCGGTACATTGCTCGCTGTTGCCGGCAGCTCATCCTCAACCTTCGGTGTTGAGGTTGTTGGCTGCGGCTCTGCCAGCAGCTTTGCGTGGGTTACTTCCGTTTTGGTCGGGAGTGGAACTACTGTGTTCTCCTTAGACTCAGTCACCAGCGGGTGCCCGTGTGATCGCTTTTCTCGATCGACGACGGTCATTGGCTCCTCTGTCGTGATCGTCGCGGTGATCGTTTGACCCCGCTTCAATTCATGCAGCGACCTCTCTTGTCCGTTGATTTTAATGGTGGCCCACTCGGGTATGTTGTAATCCACCACCTCGCCTTCTTTCGTGTGAATGATCAGGCGGTGCGAGCTGGCGTGAAAGACTTTTCCTTCTGTGATCTCCACAGTCTTGACCATCATCGGTCGTTCCGTCGTAAAAACTTCATCAGTCAGTGTCATGCCTGGTTTCAACTCGTGGAGAATCAGCTTTTGCCCTTCGATATTGAAGCGCTCCTCGGGCGGAATCCGGATGGCCTCAAGCGAACCATCCGCCAGTCGGACCACGAGGTGGTCTCCTTCAATGTACGCCACGGTTGTGTGCCGAGTGTCCACCGTGATTTTGTCTGGTCCGGTCTGTTTATGTTCCACGGTCTTTTGCTGTGCGAATGCCTGGTCTACGTATCCAACGGAGGCCAGCGCAACTAGGGCAAAAGATGCCAGGATATTTCTTCCGATTTGTTTCATATCCTTCTCCTTCCAGGAGCTTGTCCAGGTTCTCTTGGAGCTGCTCTTGTATTCGGGCGCTACCTGGACTGTGCGGGCGAAGTCCCTGCTAGGTACCGGGACTTAGCACGCCAGAACGGGAGCGAGTGCCCGCTGATCGCGTACCCAGGGCAGCAAGTGCAATTGGTGTTCCTTGAAGCAATGCAACTCGCTTCTTGGTCTGAGCCGCGAAGTAGTTTGGTATCGGTACATTCACAAAACAGCCGGAATGCGTCGAACGACAGTTTCGCGTTGAATACGCTTGGCTTAAAGATGCGACTTCTGGATGTTCGTGCGACGGTACAAAAATTGGCGCTATTACTTCCTGTTGCGGTCTGGACTGCACCCATTCGCAGTCTGTCAAGGCTTTGAACACAGATAGCTTCTGCGTTCTAACTTTTTGACAATACGCGTCCGCCGTCACATAGCCCCCTGCATCCAATCAGCTCTTGTTCAACGACTTAATCTTTGTCGAGAACTGGCACGGAAGGTGCCTGTAAAAAGTTGCTTCCCTGTGTGATCGGAATGAGAAGCGTTCGCTACTCTTTGGGGACGAGACGATGGCTGCCAATGATGGAATGGCTGGAAATGACTTAACAAAGGCCTTGGTGATTTCCGCTTCCGAGGAGAACCGCGCAGCTCTATCAGAAGCCCTCGCGGCCGATGGTTTTGTGCCGGCACTATGTAGCTCGATGACCGATGCGCGCAAATTTATAGAAAGCGACGATATTGGCATCCTGTTTTGTGATGACTGCCTGTCCGATGGGTGTCTTAAGAACGTAGTTGCCGAAGTAGGGAAGCGACAAAGGCCTGTTCCAGTGATCGCCGTGTCCCGGACCGGGGAGTGGCATGAATACCTTGAAGCCTTGCGCATAGGCGCGTTTGACTACCTATCTCTACCGCTGAGAAGTGACGAATTGAACCGAGTGGTGACGTCGGCTCTAAGTAAGAGCTTCAAGACAAATGATGGAGTCAAAGTTGTGGCCGCAACTTAAAGAGGGGCTGGGGGTGCCGCATGTTTTCCAAGTGTGCTAATCCATCTTGTGGAACGGAGTTCGATTATCGCCAAGGCCGCTTCTATCGTTTTCACAGGCGCCCTTTGGACGACGGGCAACCAGCGAACACGCACTCGGTTAAGCATTTTTGGCTCTGTGGGAATTGCTGCGAGATCTATCATCTCCAAGATGCGCAAGGCGGAGGAGTACTAATTAAGCTGAATTTCGAAAACGCGTTCGAGCCTGAAACTCCGCAAAGAATTGCAGCTGATTGACAGACTTCTTGTCGAGGGCAATTTCCGCTTGGCCTGCGGTGAGCCATTGAGGCGAGACAGCGTAACTCCTGGCAGACGCCGAACAGAGAACGTAGAATGTCAGCCAAGGTCAGGCGCGGCACCAATCACGACGAAGACTAACGATGAGCACCGACGAAGCGAGACTCGAATCGACGATAACCTCTTTCCGGCAGCAGGCCACTATTTTCGGTATTTTGAACCTTTTCGTAATCGCCACGCTTTTGTTGGCGCACGTCTTGTTGGCCCCATACTGGGGACGCCTGTCTCCAACGTTGTTCGTGGTGCTGGGGGCGGGGTTCTTGTTCCATTCTGGGGTGCTGACCTGGATTCAGGCACGACCACCCACGACCGTCTCCGCGAAAATGGTGTTGTTTGTAACGATCGCCTCAATCGGTGTCAATTCCGTCATGACATTGGTCGCAGCCGCCACCAATCACGAACGCAGTCAGTACTTCGCGCTGATGATCGTTCCAGTCCTGGAAGCTGCATTCCGCTTCTCACTCGCTGGAACTGTC
>DATDNK010000442.1:0-3067 GCA_036518275.1 Candidatus Acidiferrum sp. | reverse complement strand
GCCATGTTGCGCCGAAATCGGCGCCAGCCGCCACGCGCCGGCCGGCAACCGGCCCAGTGGTCAATTGATTCCGCAAGTTGGTTCTGGATTCGCGGCCAAACAGAGATTCGTTGTAGCCGAAGACATTTGTATCACCCGCGGAGTAAGTGACACGCGCCGAAAGATCCAGGTCTTTCCAATAGTTCGACTGCATGGTGAGCTGTTCGGTCGGCGTATTTGTCCGCGTTCTGCCGTGATTGAAGTAACTGAAATACGCGCTGCACGCAGGGTTCACGATGGTTGTTCCAGCGGGCACAGTCAAGCCCGCTCCGGCAATCTGAAATGTGGCCCCGCATGGTTGATTCGCTCCTGCATTGAGCGACACTCCGAGGTCCACCGGGGTCGGGCCCACGGGATTGGGAGCCGTTGCTGAGCCTGCAACGATGAACAGCGGATTTTGATTGGGGTCGGTCGTGCCTGTATCGCCCTTGTAATACGTCCAGAGTTGGTCGTAACTGATGTTCGTCTTAGGCAGAAGCCGGAAGTCCACACCCACCCGATAGGTATTGACCGTGGTCTTGTAGTTTTCGAAGAGCGCCTGCTCCGTGCCCTGGTGAATGGTGGAGAACACCGGTCCTTCCACGATGTTCCTCGAATAACCTGCGCGGATTCTTATGCGTGACTCCGGCAGCAGCAACAGGCTGTAGTCGCCTAGTTTACGGCGCGTATTGAAGAGATGAGGGGACCGCTCTAGAACGCAACTCGTGCATGCAGGCGGTCCGAACCCTGTGGGACCGTTGGTAAACGCTGTCGTAGGATTCAAAGGATTGGCCAATAGCGAGTAATCCCAGAAATTCTCGTCCCTCCGGAACAACGCATCGAAGTTGTACCACTTGTTCTTGCCTATGCGCAGCCGCGAAACGTCGTTGGGGTCGCCGCCGTAACCAAAATTGCTGAAGTAGAATCGATCGAAAAGTGTTGCATGATGATCCAGCGAACGCATTTCCATGGTAAACCCCAGCAACCGAGGGCCTTGTTGCAAATTGACAAAGCTGTTGTACGCCTGAAAATCGCCCGAGAGATTCGTGAAGCGCCCGCCGAATTCGATGGACTGCTTAATATTGTAATTCCCCTGCTCGATGCCCTTTTGCTCTTCCTCCTGCTGCCCTCTGGCAATGGGCAAAAAAGCAAGAAGAAGGCTCGCAGCGAGGAGACACTTCCATACCAACCGTCCGCGCATATCGAAATCCCCTGCGTTTCTGATTTCGCGCATCGCCGCCTCCCTTATGGCTTGAAGAAGAATTGGTCGGTGTTCGACCCGTGAATCGAGACGTGGCACATCGTGCAAGCCTGATATTTCTGCGCCTGATTGTGGAAAGAAGGGATGGGTGGTGCTCCCGGATCTACAGTGAAGGCATGGCATTCCAGGCACAACAAGTTGACCTGGCTGCGCTTCAGCATCCGGGGATTGGAAGATCCGTGCGGCGTGTGGCAAGCGACGCACCCTTCCACCTTTACCGCCTCGTGCTCGTATACAAAAGGACCGGCTTTATCCGAATGGCACTTGAAGCAAACCATGTCTTGCGACACCGTGGCTCGCAGCTGCCGCGCCAGAAAACCGCCATGTGGGTTATGGCAATCGGTGCACTTCACCAAGCCTTCGTTGACCCGGTGATGGAAGGGTCGATTGAACTGTTGCTTCTTGTCCTGGTGACAGCCGTAGCAGAGGGTCGGCTGGTTTTGCTTCATCAAAAACTGGCTCTCTTTGGGGTGGTGGGGATCGTGGCAGTCAATGCAGCTCACTCCATTCTGGAGGTGCACTGAACGCGCATAATTGCTGTGCTCCTCGCCATACTGGTGGCAGTCCAGGCAGCGCGAGCTGATTTCCGCCGCAGAAGCTCCCTTGAACGCAAAAATCTTGGTCTTGTCACCGCCACCGTCCACGTGAGCTTTGCCAGGCCCATGACACGCCTCACATCCGTGCCACTCAGGGCCTTTCTTCGTATCCAGGGTAGTTACAAAGTGGGGCGAATCCTCAAAGCTTTTGTAGAAGCCTTTGGAGGGCATGTCTTCGTGACACGTCTTGCACGTTTCTGAACCCACGTACTGGGAAGCGTCTGTCGAGCGCACATATTTTTTCTCCTGGTCCGCGGGTTTGCCCTTATCTGCCGCGACGGCCGAAGCTGTGATTGCTAGTAGTCCAAGAGTCGTGAGAGATATGAGGAGATGGCTTTTCGATGCGCTAGAGATTTTCGTGTGCATTTCTCCTCCTGTATCAACTTCTTTGGCCGCAGCAAATTCAACATGATTTCTTAACGTCAAGCTTTTTATTCCACTAAATGCTGACAGCCCGCTACGTCACATTCAGTGATGCCGATCACAAAAGCACGTGGTTTCACAAACACTCGCGCCCACTCTTGATCGCGCTGGCTGTTTGTCTTTCCCCACTATCTGCTCGAGGCTCTGTTGGCCTGGCCCGCGTTTTCCGCGGCTAAGTGACCGTCAGGGCAGTTCACGGGCCATACCAGCAATGGCCAAACTGCAATTAGAGCAGCATCAAACTGAAGACTTGTCAAATCAAAATACGTTGATTTTTAAGATCTTACCGACGGGAGCGTTTGATCTCACCGCAGGGAATATGCCCAAATCGGTCATAACACGTCCCATTCCGGCACGCGCTTTGTGCGCCCTTGCCCCTTCCGAACCTTAATCGGCGGCAGTTGTGTTGCGCTGAAGGCGCATACACGCCATTAGTTAGAGCGGCCGACCTATGTCGGTTAGGTCTGCGGTTCCCCCATCCAACTATGTTAGAGTTAGAAAGCGACAGGCCCGTAGCTCAGTTGGTTAGAGCGCTTCCTTGACACGGAAGAGGTCAGAGGTTCGAGTCCTCCCGGGCCTACCATTTTTCAGTTGCACTGTTTGCGACGTGTTTGCGTTGGGGACCGAATGGAGTGAACCCTTGAAGTGACACACAAGATTGGGCACAGTTTCCGGGAAAGGAAGCACCGTGAAGAGAAAGAGATACTCCCGGAAATTTCAGCGAATGGCCGTGGAGCGGATGAGGACGTGCGAAAGCGTTGACGAGTTG